>JAFVQL010000011.1 GCA_017504785.1 Clostridia bacterium
AGTGATATGCCTCGCACGGCTCGGCGTGATATTTTTGCTTTGCAAAAGTGATATTGCTCCGAGCTGCTTTGCAACTCTGTGGTCGCAGTGATATTCTATTCGCCTTTGTACCTTCAAACGCGCGTAGCGCATATCACTGCCGAAGGCAATATCACGCACGAAGTGCATATCACTCGCCGCAGGCGAATAGAGTTGGTGCACCTGCCATAAAGCAGGTGCACCAAAAGCGCCGCTTTTTCGGTCAAAACCAAGCATTCAGACGATAGCCCGATTACTTAATGACCTTCAGATACGTCAGGATCGAAAGAACGATACCGACAACAACGTACAGATCCACAAGTCCGCCGAGAATACCCACGAGGATTCCGACTACGGGAATCTTTGCAAGAATACCGATCAGCACACCTGCGATCACACCGATCAAAAACTGGATCAGAATGTTAACGAGCAGGTCGCCAAACTTCTTCATCGGCTGGAAGGAAAACGGAAAAATTTTCTTAAGCGTTGCCATGGGAAAAAACTCCTTTTCTTTTTTTAATAAATCATTCTTGCTATTATTATACTATCTTTCATAGCAATTGTCAATGTTTTTTGGAGAGTTTACTAAAATCCCCTCGGCGCACGGAGAAAACGCGCGCAGAGGACCTGCTTAAGATCTCAAAGGTCCGCGGCCTTCTTCGGCAAAAGAACGATCTTGCCTTCCTCGAAATCAAAATCGTCGGGACTGCCGGGGCGTTCACCGTAATACAGCGGGATCGCATGCGCCGCGCCAAGCTCGTAAGCAAAATCGGCGGCATCCTTGGCGTTCATCGCGCCGCCGCGGCCGTTGATCGGCAGAAAGGCGTAGTCCACGCCGTCCTCCACAAGCTCTAAAACGTCGTCAAGCACCTCGTAGTTATAGAGCGTATCGCCGCTGACGTAATAGGTCTTATTTCCGTCGTCGATAATGAAGCCGACCGCTTCTTTATCCACGGTTTCGGCACGCACGGCATAGGTCGTGATATTCTTCTCGCTCCACACCGAATGCGCGGCAAGCGGAACGATATTATATTTCCCTGCAAGATCGGAAAGCGCGGCATACGCACTGCGCGCGCAAAGCACGGCTGCATCGGGATTTTTTTCGAGCACCGAAAGGAGCGCCTCCCTAAAAAGGTGCAAAGGGCTGTCCGAGGTGATCAGCACCGCGTCAATACGGTCGGCACCGAAGTCCTCCGAGGGATCTACAAGAATACGCACGCGCTCCCCCTCGAAAAGAAGCGATGCCAAAGAAAGCCAAGTAACCTTCATAACGAAATCTCCTTTCGCCGCCCTGCGGCAGAGTTATTTTTTTCGGTCGGCGGGGATTTCATACCCCCGCGCCGAAGCGGTTTCAAATCTCAAAGCAGGATCCAAAGCCCAAGCACGGAAGAGAGAATGCCGATCAGCGCCCCCGCGATCAGATCGCGCGGAAAATGAATACCGAGAAGATAACGGCAGATGCAAAGCAAAACGGCAACTCCCAAAAGCACGAGGCCAAACGCCACGTGGAAGGCAAGCATTGCCACCGCGATCGCAAAGGCCGAAAACGCATGGCGGCTCGGAAAGCTCTTCCCCTTCACGCGGTGCGGCTTTTTCTCATAAAAATCATACACCTCGTAGGGACGCGGCGCGCGCACCAAGGCGCGCACGGCGGAAACGATAACGAAGGGCACGGCAAGCATCAGCGCAAGGCGGATCGCCTTTTCCAGTGAAACGGAAAGGCTTTCCACCATCATATAGCCGAAGGCGTACACCGAAACGAGCAAGATGAAAGCCGAGATCACGGAAAGACCTTCCGTGAGCGTTGCGTTTTCATACACGGCGCGCAGTCTTTTTTCCCGTTTTTCCATGGGTATCGCCCCCTTCCTCTTCTTCTATCTTTTTCTTCTATCTTTATTATACTGTTTTTTTCTCTCTTTTGCAATAGGAAATTTGATTTTTTAAAATCTTACCGCAGGATCTCGGGCGCGCCGTCAGCGTTTTTGGCGTTTTTTCATATTTCTTACTGCAAGCCTCCCTCTAAAAAGAGCGCACCGCGAAAAAAGAGCGATCGCGTGAAAAAACCGCACGCACCTGCGAGCCGCCTTTGCGATCATCGAAAAAGCACCGCGCCGCAAAGCACGCGGCGCATCCGAGCATAGCGCGATCGAGAGAGAAGGCTTTGGGCGATACTCCTTTCGGAATATCGCCCAAAGTGCCTTGCTTTATTTTCCGCGGCCGAGGAAGGATCCTCGGCCGCTTCTTGGTTTTTTAGGGTTTTGCAAAAATTACTCTGCCACGCGGGAAATGATGACAGACACAGACACATCTTCTTCCTTGCCATCCACATTCACCGCCAAGCGGTAGCTTCTGCCGGCCTCCAGCTCATGGCGGATCATGCCGCCATAGGATTCGAAAAGGACCACGCCGTTACCGTTGATAAGAACAACACGGGAGCCGGTGCTCGAATAGATCTTGATATCCCACTCCCCGTCCGTCTCGGGACAGATCACGATCTGCTCTTCTCCGCCTTTCGCGAAATAACGGATCGTGGTGTCCGCGGTAACGGTCTCGGAGACGTCCGCGTAATTTTCATCGAAGGTGATGCCGTAGTCGTCCGCATCGTCCGCACCGTAAGGAACGAAGGAAAGTCTTACCTCGTAATCCTCGGGCGAAAGATCGAGCGCTTCAGCCGCCGCCTTCACTGCCTCGATGCTGAACTGAACCGCGCGAACGTCGTCACGCTCGGTTACCTCGATCTCGTAAAGCTCAACGATATCCAACGCCTCGCCGTCGATCTCTACGGTCTTGCCGTTCAGAAGGTAGAGAGCCACGTACCAGCCGTACTCTACGTAATTATTGCTCTTATAGCCCGCAACGTAGTATTCGTTGTTGCCGTAAAGTCCCGTGAGGTCCTCAAGGATCACGTCGCCGCTTGCGCCGTTTGCATTCTGCATACCGCAACGGGAGCAGATCCAAAGATTTTCCTCTACCTGCTGCCAATCATGATCGTAAGCAGGCTCCTCGCGATCCATGTTCAACATCTTGTCGCAAATGGGGCACCACACGCCGTAGATACCGTCCTGCGAGCAGGTAGGCTGCTGTTGCCAGCCCCAGGAGCGAACATGACGCTCTATGGGACGGACGTCTTCCTTATCGCCGCTCGAGGAATAACGCTCGGTGCACTCGCAGTAACCGTCATACTCGTATTTTTCCCATTCGCCGTTCTTATACTCACGGTACTCGTACATTCTGAACTCATAGCCCTTCACGTACTCGTAGCGCTCCTCGCGCACCTTGTAATCGCCGTAGTCGGAGTTGTTCTCTGCGTAATAGTGTCTTGCTACGATATTATGATCGGCATCGTAGGTCGTCTTATCATACGCGGTGCTGCCGCAAGCGGCACAAGAGAAACGCTTAATGATGACTTTCGGGTTTTCGTTCGGATACCGCTCTACGATCTCTTCGACAGACTCGTAATCAGGATGATTGTAGGTATGGTACTGCGTGGTCTGGCCGGTCGCAAAGGTAACCTCATAAGCACAGTCGCCGCTCACGGGATCATAGCCCAGCTGCCAGGTCTCGTAGCGCGCCGCAACGCACTGTCCGGGAAGCTGCTTCCAGTAGGACTGGCGGCGGATCGAGAAGCCGCACTCCTCGTTGGTTACCGCACAAGCCTGACGGTAGCACTCCCAGGAATAACAGTAATAGAAGCCATCGGTATCGAAGGTTTCGAAATACTCCAGAGCATCCGAAACGAAGGGATCGGTATAATAGTTGCCATCGATCTCGCAAAGCGTTTTCAGCTCCGCGTAACAGCTCTCGCCACAGGCACAGCCTTTAATGATCAGATAACCCTCATGCAGAGCACCGCCGTATGCGGGATCGGTCAGATCGTAGCGAGTCATCTCATACTGCTCATGCCACGTAGTAGATCTATCGTACGTTTCGTGACAGTCACGGCATTCATAGTACAGCGTTACGCCATTCTCACAGGAGTAGCCATTTTTAAGCACCGCATCCACAACGGTATAATTGTGAGACTCTCTGCGAGACGCATATTCGTAGTTCTTGATCAGCGTATCACCGATCTGGAAGCTCTCGCGGTAATAGGTCACCTCGGTGCAGGTCGAAGCGTCTCTTTCGGTATATTTATCTACGGCGCGGCTCAAACCGCACTTCTCACAGCGCCAAACCGTCGCGTTGTGGATCTTGCCGTCTTCTGCCTCGTAATCGTTTCCGGAGCCGCCATACAGGCAGGAATTGACTACCTGCACGCCCTCGTTCTTACCGCAGGGGCAAACCATATAAACGACGTAAGCATCTTCATGGCAGCTGCCCGTCAGTGCAACGCGCTCCTTTTCCATGAGGCTATGCTCGTTGATCGTACGCTCGCCGTGAAGCGTGCAGTTTTTGCAGGTGGTAATGATCTTTACGCCGTCCTCGCAATCTTCCTCGCCAAGGAACTCGTACGAATATTCGTACGCATGCTCTGTTTTAATGTAGCTACTCTCGTAGGAGTAGATCTCCGTGCCGCTGATGATGACGGTCTCGCCCTCGGTCTTCTCATAGCGGCAGTTGCCGATGTTCTCAAGCGTCTGCCAGCTTACGTACACAAGACCGCATTCGGAGCAGGTCACGCTGATCTTCTTGCCGATCACGGTTTTGCCGTCTGCCGCATACACGCTTTCCTCTGCGGGCTCACCGAACTTGCAAGCACCCACGCTGCTCGCCATCATCTCGTGAACCTTGCCGCACTCCGCGCACACGTAAAGCATTGCGCCGCCGCCGCAAGCACCAAGCTCCGAGAAATTGACAAACTTTTCTTCGGTGTCCATGCATTCGTAGGTGGTTACGGAATAAGAGTCACCGCAGTGCGCGCAGGTGAAGGTATAACGGATACCGTCCGTGCAGTACTTGCCGAGCTCTTCGATCGAAACCTCATACTCGTGCTGGCTTTCATCGGCATATTCGCCGGTTGCCGCATTATAGTAGTAGTAAAGGGGATATACGTCGCCCTCTACGGCTTCAAAATCCAGTGTGCCGAATACGGATACGAAGAAGGCAGCGGGATCGGTCTCGGAAAGCGAAGGATCGATCTCGGTCTCGGTTCCGTCCTCAAGAACGGCAAACCATTTCTCCTCGACCATCTGGATCTCTGCGATCTCGCCGGTGGCCTCGTTCTTCAAAAGCATGTACGCTATGTTGCCTTCCTGATCGAGCAGCGAGTACATGCCGAAGCGCGCCTCTTTCATAGCGAAGAAGGCCTGATATTCCATCCAGCCGGAGCAGTCGTTCTGCAGAAGGACGCCGACCAAACGGTCATAGTCGATCGCGCGGATCGAAAGATACTCTGCGTAATACTCGTAGTATTCGCCCTTGTATTCCATCATGCCGGATTCTTGAGAACCACCGATCATCGGCGCGTTATTCTTCAGATCCTCGGCAGGAGGTACGATGGATGCGTTGATATCGGCAACGATGTCACTCCAGGTAACCTCGATCTTGCCGTTCTGGATGAAGCTGATAGAGCCGGAAACCGTAATAACCATACCGTCTCCGCCGGCAACGTAGTCCTCGGCGGAAATGTCGAAGGAGATAAACTCACCCTTTGCATTTGTGGAGAAGCTGATGTTCAGTCCCTCAAAGGTCGCAATGATCATATCCACCATTGCTTTCAGCTGCGCCTCCTCCTCGGGCATTACGAGCGCGTAGAAGGGTACATAAGGAAGCATACCGCCGAAGACCTGATCGAGCATCTGGGTGTAATTTTCCTGCTCGAACAGGAGCACACCGACCACAAGCTGACCATAATCGGGATCTTCGATCATTTCGCCGATGTCAAAGCCTGCGGGTGCGCCCATCATAGCGCAAAGCTCGTTGATCTTTGCGATCAGAGCTTCGTAGTCAAGGCCCTGCGATGCAACGAAGTCGGGGATCTCGGAAAGCTTCATTGCAAGCAGACCGTAGATGCCTTCCTTCAGGTTTGCGTATGCGTTCTCACCGAAGTAGAGGTCGATCAGCTCTGCCACGGGAAGGGTTGCAAGATTTTCATTCAAAGCGTAAAGCTTTTCATAGTCCAAGGTGAATACGTAGCCGCCGTCCGTCTCTTCCGCCGTGAAGATCATAGCGAAGAGAGCTTCAAGGATCTGCTCTGCGCTGTCTTTATTGGTTGCAAGGAGCGCATCCACCGTGGGAACCAGCGTTTCAAGCATGAAGCCGACCATCATGCTGACCATTGCCTCATCCATAGCGGGCATCATTTCGGGAGAGGAAGCATCGGTATTGCCGCCGTCCGTGTTGACCGAGTCGCTGATCTGCTCCACGGAGCCGCCGCCCACATTGCCGCCGCCCATGTTTTCCATGGAGCTTGCTATGCTGTTGATCATTGCGGCAATTGCATCCGCAACGCTGTACTTCATCTTCATTTCCTCGGCGCCGGGGAAGGCGTTACCGGAAACGACCGCATAGACGTAATCGCCGTCGATCACAGCCTCGAGAGCCATGGTCGCGTTTTCGTTTTCGATCGGGCCGTTGAAGATCACGATCGTGCCCTTGGCGGCACCGCCGAGCTTACCGTCCTCAATATAGAGCATAAGCTCTGCAAGATTTACCGTGATCCTGCCCTCAAGCTCGCCATCCTCTTCAACCTCAAAAACGAGGTCCTCGATAAGAAGGGCGAAGCCGTTAACGTTCTTATAGGATTCAATGAGCGTTACGTAGAAGCCCTTGCCTGCCTTTGCGCCGCAAGCGGAGCAAACGCCCATCACGAAGCTATGCTCGGTCTTTGCTACCTTCTCGGTCTTTACGTAGCCGCAATCCTCACAAACGTAGGAAAGCTGACCTTCTTGCTTACAGGTTGCGATCTTGGTTACGATCGCCGCGCCGAATTCGTGTTCGGCCTCGTTCGTCTTTGCGCCGCACTTACAGCCCATCCAGTGGGTTTGCTCGTCGTAGCCGTTGATCACGTCGCTGAACTCGTGCGCGTAAACGCCCTCGAGGATCACGGTCTTAACGAGGTATTCCTCTGCCTCGCCGTTTACCGTCATACGAACGAAATACTTTTCCTGTCCTGCTACGGCACAGCTTGCCTTGATCTCTTGCTTTACAACCTCTTCGGGATCGAAGGTCGTTACCGTCGCGGCGTTGCAGTCCGCGCAGTACAGCGTAAATGCAAGCGCCTCTGCGGGATCCCAGTTCTCGTACGCATCCGCATCATAGATGTAATTGTGTGCAAGCGGTGCGGTGTAGGTGTCTACGTAAGAATAGCCGCAGCCGTTCGCGCAGTAGTGCGTGGTGTATCCGCCCGCGGAGCAGGTGGGATCGGTGGTCTCATCCACAAGATCGTGGGGCAGCTGAGGCAGAGCCTCGGTGTAGGTATGATTTTCATCGTTTCCACATACGTAGGTAACCGATCCTGCCGCCGTACAGGACGCATCCTCGCGGCCGCTCTCATACCAAGCGTGCTTGAGTGCGGGAAGGGTCTCGGTGTAAGAATGATCGCAAGCGCCAAACTCTAACGTGTATCTTTCGCTGATATTGGAGAGATCGTATGCAAGCTTGAAGTCCTCGTTCACGGTGCAAGAAAGCACGATCTCGGAGCAAGTGCAGGCATAGGTGATAAGGCCCGCTTCCTCACAGGTTGCGTCCTGACGTGTCTTTTCTTCGTACGTATGTTCACCGTTTGCAGACCAAAGAACGGTCTCTGCCTTCGCGCCGCAGCGTACGCAGTAAACGATCACGCGAAGATCCTCAATGCAAGAGCCGCCCTCCACCTTGTAGGTCGCGCTGTGTCCGTACAGCGCGCATCTCTCGGCGGGCTTCAGTCTTGTAACGGTATACTTCGAGAAGTGGTTGGTCTGGAAGGTAACGTAGCCCTGACCGTCCACCTGGCTGTAGGTTGCCATGATGGCCTCGAGCTCGCCTTCGTCGTTGATGAACCAGATTGCCACGGAGTCGGCATCGTTTACCTCCTCATCATAAGGAAGCGTAACGGTTACGTAGTTGTTCTCACCGAACTGCGAGATCGTTTCGTCGCCCTTGGTGATCACGAATTCGTAAACAGGAGCGTTACCGATCTGGTTCTTCTGATCTATGGTCAGGTTCAGATCGTCCTTGTTGACCTCGCCGGAGGAAAGCTTTGCGCCGTCGCCGACAAGATCCTGAACGCCTTCATCCATCTGGAACTTCGAGCCGTTATCGCTCTTAAGCTCATTGGCAAGGTCGTCCTTCGAAAGTTCCGTATCGGCGGTGATGGTCTTAACGGTCTTGGTGTGCGCGCCGTTATGCTTACACGTATAGGTCGTCACGCCGTTTTCGGTTACGCCCTCGTTCCAATCATGGCCAAGCACGGTATCCACGGGGATAGGTTCGGTTTTTGTTTCTTCACAGCCGGTGCAGGAGAGAACCTTTTCGCCGGGCTCGCAGCAGGTAGCGTAATCCTTAATGGTTGCCGTCCAGCTTTCGTGGTTGGTAACCGTCTTGGTCAGAATATACTGTTCGCATCCGTTACAATAGGTATACGTGTGATACTTACAGGTGCCCTCCTCGCGCTCCTCGTAAGATTCGGTGCCGGCGAAGTTATGTCCGAGCGGTGCGCCGACGGTGTTCGTATAAGAATCGGAGCAGCGCGTACAGGTATAGGTATCTACCCGTGCCTCGGTACAGGTTGCATCCTGCGTGGTCGGCTCGTAATCGTGGCCGAGCGCCTTCACAAGCGTTGCATCGCACTCGCCGCAGATCTGTGCGGTGGTACAGGTTGCCTCCGCGCCGGGCGTATGTCCCTTTGCGGCAATCGGCTCGGTCTTTTCGCCCACGGGGCAATTTGCGTTCTGACAGGTATAAGTCATAACGCCGGCAACCGTGCAGGTAGCGGCCAGGGTTTCCGTGCCGTTATCCCATGCGTGTCCCAGAGCCGCGATCACCTCGGTCTTTTCTGCCGAGCAGGCGCAAGTATAGGTTCTTACGCCGGCCGTCGTACAGGTTGCCGCCTGGGTGATCTCACCCGTGCCCCATTCATGGCCCTTCGCCGTGCCGTACTCGTTTGCACAAACCGAGCACTTCGCGGGGTTCAGACAGGTTGCAGGTGCGCCGAGCTGTACCGCAGACGAAAGCGGAACAACGGTGTTCGGATCGTATGCACAAGCCTCTGCGTCCACAAAGTAGCAGACAGTACAGGTGCGAACGTGCTCCTGCACGCCGTCCGAAAGGCGAACGGTGTATGCGCCGAATTTATGTCCGTCCGAGCCCTTGCCGTTAAAGGTGTGCTCGGGATTTGCTTCGCTTGCACCGCAAACGGAGCAGCAGTAGTAGTAAACCGCAGACTCGGTGCAGTTTGCACGGGTCATTACGTAAGCAAGAGATTCCTCCGCTGCGGTAAAATCGTGCGCCGCAAGTGCGCCGTACTTCACGCCGCAAACCGTACATTCAGCCTGAACGGAGCAGGTCGCCTCACCGCCGACGTGGCCGTTCAGCATCTCGCCGCAGCCATAGTCGCAGTCATGATCGTTATCGCTGTCACTGTCTGCGTGCTCGCCGATCGTTTCGGCACAGCCGTAGTCACACTTATGATCCTTGCCTGCTTCAGCGGTTTCGTTCACGATTTTATCCTCGTGCGTGCCGAAGCCCTCTGCGCCGCAGTAATCGCACTTGTGATCCTTGTCGGCATCCGCGTGCTCGCCGATCGCTACGGCACAGCCCCAGTCACAAACGTGATCGCGGTTTGCATCCGCGTGCTCACCGACAATGTCGTTACAGCCGTAGTCGCAAACGTGATCCTTATCGTCGTCCTTATGCGCGCCGATACCGCCGCCGCAATATTCGCAGATGTGGTTGCTGTCCGCATCCTCGTGCGTGCCGAAGCCCTCTGCGCCGCAGTAGTCGCACTTATGATCCTTGGGATTAACATCCGCGTGCGTGCCGAAGCCCTCTGCGCCGCAGTAATCACAGTCGTGATCCTTGTCGGCATCCTCATGCGCGCCAATGTTCGGTGCCGCGCATCTGTCGCAAGTATGATCCTTGTTTTCGTCCAGATGGCCAAGCGCGTCGCCCTCGGTCAGAGCGCAGACCTTACAGGTCTTGGGCGCCTCACAGGTTGCCGCCGCATAGTCATGAGCAGTCTTCTCGCCGTATGCAGTATTGCAACGGGAGCATTTCGCCTGCTCTGCACAGGTGGCCGTTCCGCCCGTATGACCAAGAGCCTCGCCCTCGGTTGCGGAGCAGAGCTTACACGTCTTGGGAGCCGTGCAAGTGGCCGCATCCCATTCATGCTTGCATTCCTTCTTGCAGGCAGACAGCGCAAACAGCGCGCCGAGCACCAGCATGAGCGAAAGAAGTGCAATCAGAACTTTTCTCGTTTTTCTCATATAGAAACCCTCCTATAAAAATTACCGAAAATAAATCCCATCGTTAGCCGTAAGAGAGTCGAACGCACAAGCCCTACGGCGATAACTTTCCGCCGTTTTTGCCGTATGGTGCAAAGCAGTTTCGAAGTAGCGGATTTTTTCATAGACGAGCCAATTTTTTTGAGAAATATGCGGATATTTAAGAAAAAATCGGCGAAGTATAGGGGAAAATCCGCACTTCCAAACCTTATGTGTTCGACTCTCTTACAGCTAGGAAAACGGTAGTGTGGTCATACGGCCGCTTGCCAAAACAGATGGGCTTCAAGGTGAGTCCATTATAGCACCTCAAAAAAATAAAATCAAGGGATTTTTGGGTTTCTTTTATGATTATAAAATAAATTCGTTAATGTTTGCCAAATTGTGAACGGCTTTTATGTAAAAAGAGCGCAGAGAACGGCGACCTGCTTTATCGCAGGTCGCCGTTTTCCGCATTCTCTTTGTTCTCGTGCACCTCTTCCCCTTCGCCCGCCATACCGATCACCGCCGATGCGGCGATCACCAGCACCGAGCCGAGGATCGAAAGCGGCGCGACCGCCTCGGAAAAGGCAAAATAGCCGACGATAAGGCTCGTGATCGGCTCAAAGGTGCTTAAGATCGCGGCTTTTTGCGCGCCGATGATAAAAGCACCGCTCTGAAAGAGCATCACCGCGCCAATATTGACCACCAAAGCAAACGCGACCGAAAGCCCCCATCCGAAGGCAGTGCGCGGCAAAGCCACCGCGCCGCTTGCAAAGCAAGCGATCCACATCACTACCGTGGCGGCAAGGGTTGCAAAGAACGAAAAAGCGAAGCCGCCCATGCCGCGCTTTCCGATGCGGCCGAGCAAGAAGATATACCCTGCGTACGAAAGGCCCGAAAGCAGCGCAAGCGCGCTTCCCGCAAGGCTCAACCCCTCCGCGGGGTTATAGAAGAGCGCGATGCCGACGATGCAAAGCGCGATCGCGACCAAGCTCTCTCTCTTCACGCCGCCGAGGAAAACAAATTCAAGAAGAAGCACCGCCGCAGGGTAAACGAAATGAAGCACCGTCGCCGCGCCGCTGTTCATGTAATTATAAGAGGAAAAGAGCAGAAGCGGCGTCACGGCACAGCCGAGAATACCGATCCAAAACACGGGCAAGGCATCGCGCACCGATGCGGGAAACGGCTCTTTTTTCAGCACCGCGATCAGAAGCAGGAACGGCAGAGAAACCGTGTTGCGGAGTGCCACCAGCGTCATGGAATTCACGCCGTCGGCATATAAATGCTTCGCCATCAAGGGCATACACCCGAAAATGACCGCACTGAAAATAATATAAAGATAGCCGAGAAGCATTTTTCTTTTTTGCATGGTTTTCTCCCTTCCGCACGCCGTGCCATTTTTCCTCTGTTATTTTATCAACCTTGCTCGCTCTTGTCAAGCCGTAAGAGAGCGGCAAAAGCCGCCCCCGGTTCAAGCCGATCGTGCGCGCCGAAGCAGCGAAGCCCTCGGCGTTGATCCGCACCGAGATCTCGGGCTTTTCGTTTTCGGAGTCTCTAAAAACATTTTTAATTTCCAAGCAAGGGATAACCGCCACTTTTTAAAAGCAATATTGAAGTCGGTTTTTCCGAGAAAATCAAAACGCGATTTTCCCAAAAACGGCGAAAAACAAGCGAATATGTAAAGTATTGTTTGTATATTTAACGATAATTTCAAAAAAATCACGCAAAAGACCATCTGGCACGCACCTATAAAGACGCCCATTGATAGAAGCAAAAACGCATCCGCCCTTTCTATACGGCACCCATGCACCAAGTCTTTCATAGAATCATAGCAACGCAGCCGCGCTCCCTTATATATTATATATTATATAT
>JAFVQL010000012.1 GCA_017504785.1 Clostridia bacterium
TTATAAACGGGCTCTATCATCATCCATATAGCCCCACCGAAATTCAGGACTCGGTCTGGGTATTTGATACATACACAAGGCAGTAAGAACGCATTACACGTGTTGGAGAAAGCAAAGAATAACCAAATTGGCTTAAGGTTTCAGCCAAATAATTAAAATTGAAACCGCTTTCAAAAAAATCATCCGTTTTTGTACTCACTCATCCGCTTTTGCACCCATTAGGATTTTGTATCCTTTTCATCAATTACTCTCAAAAAATGACTGCAATTTTGTATCAAAATTGCAGTCATTTTTTATCCATTACGGAGTAATGGTATATCATCACGGAAGTTGAAGGTTCACCGGGCAAGTCGCATAGTCGCTGCGTTTCGAGGGTGAGCCTCTCCTTCTTCCGCTACGAATGATATCATCGTGCTTCAAGGACGAGCCTCCGCACACGCGCACGCCATTCTTTGCGAGCTGACGAACAAAATCCGGCGCATCCTGCTCGCTTACGGTAATGGGATTATCGATAAACATCGGGATCCCGCTCTCAATGTCGGGCTTCGCGCACTTATAATGATCATCACCGTGACGGGCGGTAACGAAAAAGACCGTCTATTTTCCCTACCGCACCGCGTAGTCGCCCATTACGGCAACACCGTGCGCGGTGCCGAGCCTTTCTGCCGCCGCGATTCGCACGGCAGATGCCTTGAAAGCACCGCCGCTTTTTTTATGAAAGCTTTTCGATGCTTCCCGACTTTCTTGCTTTTTCCGCCTTGAAAACGATCTTATGGCTGATCGCGGAGTCCTCTAACGTAGCGCAGGAAACCGAAGGCGGATTGCCGTTGAGATAATCAAGGAAATCCAGCACCAGCATCTCATCACCGCCGCCGTGACCGCCCTTCGCACCGATCGTATCTCCCTTTGCGCCGAGGTCATATACCTCTTCGACGTATCCGGCTTCGGTGCTCGGCGCCATCCTTCTCACAACGTAGCGCGAGTCCTCAAAGGTGCCTTTAATTTCTCCCCTCGTTCCAACGATATGGATATTTCTCTCGGATTTTGCACTGCCGCCGATCATACTAAACGATCCCGTTGCACCGTTTGCGAAATTCACGATCACGGTTTGATGATCCACGTTTCCGTCACGCTCAAAATCCCATACGCATTTGCCGTACGGATTGTCGGTCCTTAATGAATTTTCTTTCATTTCCCGCGTCAATTCGCCATAGCCCTCAAGCGGCTTCCACACGTACTGTAGCCATCTTTCGGTGGCAAGATAATTCGTCTTTGCCGAAAAAATGCATTCGTCAACGAAAGGACAGTCCCGCATACAGCGCGTTCCCGCGCCGTCCGGCTTTCTATGAGGTCCGAACTGGAAGTCCGCGCCGAAGCTTGCAACCGCCATGGGCTCGGTTTCCTTCATCATCCAAAGCATGATATCCATATCATGGCAGGATTTTGCCAGAAGCATGGGCGCAAAGCAAAGCTTCTCGGAGCGCCATTTTCCGCGAACGTACGATACTGCCATGTGATGATAATTGACGTGCTCACAGGTCTCAATGGAGATAAGCTTACCGATCTCACCGGATAAAATGCGATCTTTGATCGCGCGGTAGAAATCCGTATACCGCAATACGTGACCGATCACGACCTTGCTGCCGCATTTCTTTGCCACCTCGGTCAGGCGGTTCATTTCCTCCTCGTTCACGGCAAAGGGCTTTTCCAAAAGAAGGTCATAGCCTTTTTCCAAAACGGGGATCGAGGTTTCCACGTGCAAATGATCCATCGTTCCGTTGATGACGGCGTCTGCAAACTTTTCTCTTTTTACAAACGCATCCACGCTTTCAAAGCAATTTTCCTTTGAAACCTCGTATCTTTCGCGCATCAATTCCCGCCTTACGGGATCGGGATCAACGATGCCGACGACCTGCATTTTTTCGGGATATTCCAGCGAAACGGAAGCGTACACATTCGCTCTGTTTCCTGCGCCAACCAATACGACTTGAATTTTCTTTTCCATAAAATTCTTCTCTCTTACTTGACTTTTTATTGATTTGATTATATCATATATACGGTGCGATTCATAGCACAATACTGCTTTTTTTTAGCACAAAGGAGTTCTCTATGCAAACCACCCACGAATCCTTGCCGACGTTTTCTTATCCTCTGCGGATTCAAAAATTCATTAGCCACAGCTCGGGCGAGCGCATTCATTGGCACGACCAAATCGAGATCCTGTATTTTACCGCGGGCGAGGGGCACATATCCTGCAATTTGCGGGAATACCCCGTCAAAAAAGGCACGGTCGCCGTTATCAACAGCAAAGAGCTTCACACCGGGCACATACGCGGCACAGACGCCGTTTATTATTGCATCCACGTTCATACGGATTTTTTCCACAATCTGATCGGGAACGAATACGCCCTCTTCCATAATATAATTGAAAACGATACCTGCACGGATCTTCTCCAAAGGATCGTGGACGAAGCGCAGAAAAACGACTTTAAAAGCCTGATCACCGTCAAAAAAATGATGTATGAATTTTTCCTTTTTATGGGGGAATTTTACACAAACGCCGTTTTCAGCCACGAGGACTATAAAAAACGCTGCAAGCAACAAAACACCTTCAATTCCGTGATCGAATATATCGATCTGCACTACGATGAGGATCTGAACGCAGGAATGCTGGCAGAGCATTTCTTTATGAGCCAGTCCTATTTTGCTCATCTTTTCAAAAAACGGACGAACAAGGGCGTAACGGAATATATAAATGAAGCGCGCATCCACCGTGCCAAAGAGCTTTTGGAAAGAGAGGATCTCTCCATTGGCGCGATCGCATGCCGCGTGGGCTTTAACGACATCAATTATTTCAGCAGAAAATTCAAGGCGATCACCGGCATGACTCCGACCCAATATAAAAGAACTTACGAAAGCGCCCCCATGCACCGTCTCGGCAGTATCTGAATTATGATATAACTTCAGCATTAAAAAACCACTTTAAAGAAAACGAAACCAAAGAAAGGCACGAAATGGAACGCTTTTTGACTGCTTTTGCAGTAACGGCGGGGGCGATCATTCTTCTTTTGCTGATCGCTTCTCTGCTCATATTTTTTAAGATCTTCTACGCCGCGAGAAAAAAGAGCCGCGGTAAGCAAGAATTTCCTCTGCCCGAGGGTGCGCCTTACGAGCCGCACCATGCACAGATGATCGAATGGATCAAACAGATCCGCGCAATGGACCGAAAAGACGCTTCGATCACCTCGTTTGACGGACTGACGCTGCGCGGAAAATATTACGAACACAAAAAGGGCGCCCCGATCGAAATTATGTTTCACGGCTATCGCGGCACGGCGGAGCGTGACCTTTGCGGCGGCGTGCACCGCTGCTTTGAGATCGGGCATAATGCGCTGATCGTGGATCAGCGGGGCGCGGGCGAGAGTGACGGACACGTGATCACCTTCGGCGCAAGAGAAAGCCGCGACTGCAGATCATGGATCGATTTCGTGATCAAAAGCATCGACCCCAATGCGCGCATCATCCTCACCGGCATCTCCATGGGAGCGGCAACGGTGATGCTCGCCACGGGAGAGCCTCTGCCAAAAAACGTGATCGGCGTGCTTGCCGATTGCGGCTATACCTCCACGAGGGATATCATCCAAAAGGTGATCCGCGATATGCACCTGCCCGCAGCGCCGATCTATCCCCTGGTGCGGCTGGGGGCAAGGCTTTTCGGTGGCTTCGATCCCGATAAGGATGCGCCGATCAAGGCAATGGAGCGTTGCACGCTGCCCGTGATCTTTTTCCACGGCGATGCGGATGACTTCGTTCCCTGCTCGATGAGCGAGAAAAACTTTGCGGCCTGCCGTTCCGAGAAAAAGCATCTTGTGATCATCCCCGGTGCGGGACACGGGCTTTGCTTCCCCGTGGACCCCGAAGGGTATCTCAAGGAGCTTGCGGCTTTCTTTCCTTAAAAAGCATCATTTTTGTGCATTTTGCTCAATTTCTTCATTTTATTTCGACATTATTTAACATTTTTTCTCGTTTTTCTTCTTTTTTTATAAAAAAGGCATTGAAAACCCAAATTCTATCTGCTAAAATGAGAATGCACAGTACATCTATATATTATATATAGATCGTTGTAAAATTCCGCAGTGGCGGATACAGACATTACATTTTTAAAAGGAGGTTGCCAACATGGAAAAGATCAAAGGATTTCTGAAGAAGTGTGGCGCAGGAATTGCCAACGCATGGAAGAACCGCAACAATCTTGTCAACAGTGTTGCGGGTTGGAGCGTGTATGGAGGCGTTCTCGCTGTTTCCGTTGCTCTTGCTTTGATTTTCTGGCTCTGATTCTAAACGACAAAAACAAATTCAAAAAAACGTTTTAAGGAGAAAACAAAAAAATGAGAAACATGAAGAAAAAGGGCTTTACGATCGTTGAGCTCGTGGTTGTGGTTGCTGTCATCGCGATCCTTGCCGCAGTGCTGATCCCCACGTTCAGCGGCATTATTGCAAAAGCAAGACTGAATGCCGATGAGCAGACCGTTACCAACATGAATAAATACGTTGCTATGGCAGCAGCAGAGGAAGACTTTGAGTTTGCCGCTGACGCTGTAAATGCTCTGTACGACAACGGCTTCAACGTTGGCAAGTTCAAGACCTTCTCGAAGGGCTACCACTACGCTTACGGTGGCGTTGAAAACAACAAATTCTATCTTTTGAACAAAGCGGGTGAGATCGTATTCCCCGAAAACGATGCGACCGATACTGCTACCCTTTGGGGCTTCTTCAACAACGAAAAGGCTGACTACATTCCTACCGTTTATAACTACATTGCACTCTCCGCAGTTGCGAAGGCAGAGCTCTACAACGGTTATGACTGTGCTTTCAGAAGCGAAACCGAAAAATACACCTTCGACCTGAACGGCAAGGCTCTTACCGTTGCCGCAAAGGGCACGAACAAGAATATCACTCTTGTGAACGGTGCGGTTCTTAACACGGTAGCCGACGGTTACACCTTGGGCAAGGGTGCTGTTGCCAAGGGAGTTGCTACTGTAAGCAGCATTAACGCTATCGCTCCCGTAAACGGTGTTACCACTGTAAAAGACGTTATGATCACGACTCCCAACTCTTCCATCAAGTTTGCCGATGAAACTACGAAGGTTGTTTTGGAAAACTGCACCATTGACCTCTCCGCATCGGAAACCGGTTGGCTTAAACTCGGCAAAGGCGCTGCTAATATCACCAGCTTTGAGTTGATCAACTGCACGTTCAACCTCAATGCCGGCAATATCTTTATTTTGGGTAACGCAAACAATCCCGACGTAACGGTTAAGGGATGCACGATCTCCTCCGGCCGCGGTCTTGTTTTGGGTGCTGAGAGCAGCTATACGTACGGCGATATCGTAATTGAAGGCAACACCTTCATCGACAACGGTTCCTTGCAGGGCAAGCCTTCCCTTCAGTTCGCCGGTGCTCAACTGACTGCTGACAAGATCTCCGTTAAGAACAACACCTTTGCTACGAAGGATATCGCTCTTAGAATCCACGAGACCGTAAAGGCGATCAACTGCAGCGATATCACGCTCAGCGGCAACGAATTTGCTGAAGGCGTTGTTAAGATCGACGGTGACGGTGCAACGGTAGCTCAGGCCATCGCCGATGCTTGGCTTCCCAAGCTGTAATAATCCCGTTTTCATTGCACAATAAAAAAACAAAAATCCCGAGGAATTAGCGTGATACTCCAAGCGGAGTATCACGCAGTCAAATCCGTCTTCGACGGTTGAAATCCACCTGCGATGGATGAAATCGCTTTCGCGATGAAATCCTGCTTCGCAGGGCCTGGTAAGACGGATTTGATTTCATCCAAGGCTCGACCTTGGATTTCATCGGAGCAAAGCGAAGATTTCATCGTGGTGTAACCACGATTTCATTAAGCAAACAGAAAAAGAGATAACATTTCGGCTCCAAACCAATTTGTTATCTCTTTCTGTTTGTGTAGGGGTTCCCCGAAGCGAAGCATGAGCTTTGGGGGTTCACGTATATGGGTTTGGGCTTAGCCCTTTTGCATTTGTACAGACAAATGCGATACTTGCACTTTTGTCAAGGTGAAAATTCTCCGCTAAAGAACCTCACCCATTTTCCTCGGGATTTTTTAAAAAGAATAAAAAAAGAAAACTTTTATTTACAAAAATCATTCTTATGAAATCAAAATACAACTTCAATGCATCTCATCAAGAAAAAAGAAGGGAACGGTACGGAAGGCGCGGTTTTACAGTTTTGGAGCTCACGATCGTCATTTCATTGATCGCGATCTTGGCGGCGATCCTGATTCCCGCCCGCTCGAGCATTACGAAGAACACGTCCGAGACCGTGGCTCTTGCCGAGGCAAAAGCACAGTACGCGCGGTATCTTGAAAGCCATATCGGGGACGAGCACTTCTATATTCCCCGGGGTATAAGGATCAGAGATTCTTATTTTGCCGTGATCGACGGTGAAGTGAAAAGAGCGGAAAGCCCCGAGCCCTCGGCGGTCGCGGCGGCAGACTGCAACGAGCACGAGGATTGCAAAAGCATTCTCTTTGATGCCGTGACTGCCGATCGAATCACGGCGGAAAGAGGAAAGGATGCCGCGATTCTCTTATATACAGAATTCCGAGCCGCGCATCCGATGCTTCACCTTCCCGTCTCGGTTTTCATTCTTATCGACAATTGGTATTATGAATTTGACACAGAAGGGGCTTTCATGGGACTCCTTACGGCGGCAGAGGGTGATGCGCGCTTTCTTACGCATAAAGCAGACTGCACAGACGGCGCGCACGCCGCGTGTGCCTTCGTTTACCTCGAGGGCGAACACGAAAACCCCTATGAATGATAAATTTTTGTACCAATGTAATATATTTTCTTGACTTTTATATTAAATATTTAGAAATATGTTGACAAAACTAAAAAAAGAATGTATACTATAACTATAACGCGACGGATTTCGCGTTGAAAATTACGCGTGACAAAGAAGCCTTCGGTTCTGCACCTTCCGAGTGGATGCACCGTTTGCGTTCGATCTTCCTTTGTCACAACAAAAAATTAGGAGACTATTATCATGAAAAGAAACAACAAGAAGGGCTTTACGATCGTTGAGCTCGTTGTCGTTATCGCAGTTATCGCGATTCTTTCCGCTGTTTTGATTCCTACGTTTTCCGGCGTGACCGGTAAGGCTAAGGAGGAGGCCCTGAAGGCTGACCTCAAGGCTGCTTACACGCAGTACGCTTCCGAAAAAGCACAGAACGGCGAGGATGTTGCCGACATCGTTTATATCCAGAGCGGAACGGATCTTTACAAGGTTGAAAACGGAAACACCAACGATGCTTCCAAGGAAGCATTCCCCCAGTGCAAGGAGAAGGTTGTGGTGATCGCAGATCTCGCATTTGAGGTTGGTGCTGATAATCACATCAACACCGTCGTGGATTGCGAGTGCGATACGTGCGGTACTGTAATTGATGAAAGCAAGCACATCGACAGCGATACTGACAACGTATGCGACGTGTGCGGCGCCGCGGTTCCCGCAACCGGCGCATAATTCCCCTACATAACTAAAATCACTCGGAATGATTTTGAACACCACAACGCTCTTTTTGGGGTGTTGTGGTGCTACTTATTTTGAGAGGAGGCGCGGCTATGAAAAGACGTTTGGATGAAAAAAGACGCGGTTTTACGCTTACAGAGCTTACCGTGGTGCTTGCGGTGATGGCGATCGTTACCGCGCTTTCACTTACCTTCTCTTCCCTTCTCTCCGAAAGAAGCAAAGAGGGCGAGGCGCTTTTAGAAGCCATGAACGATATTGCCGTGGCAGAAAGCGCGATCGAGAGCTGGCTTAACAAAAACACGGAGATCGAAATTGAGAGTGGTGCGGCCCTGAAAAGCACCGACGGCACAAGATCCGTCAAAATAGAGGACGGAAAGCTCTTCGTGAATGAAAACGCCATTTACACCTTTGAGCGTGTAACGGATATGACCTTTGCAAAGCAAGAACAAAACGAAAATACGATATATTTTTGCTCGGTGGCGTACACG
This sequence comes from Clostridia bacterium, assembly GCA_017504785.1. Taxonomy (GTDB): domain Bacteria; phylum Bacillota; class Clostridia; order Oscillospirales; family CAG-272; genus UBA1740. The sequence continues at coordinate 8,055 of JAFVQL010000012.1, forward strand.
CTGCCCAAGCAAGCCGAAAAAGAAAACTACACCTTCTCTGTTTACAAGCAGACGGTGACACCATAAAAAGGGGGGCAACGAATGAAAGCACGCACCCCGAAAAAGAAGAGAGATCTGCGCCGCGGCTTCACGGTGGCAGAGGTTATTATTGCGCTCACGGTCATCTTGATCGTCAGCGCGGCGGCGGCGGTTCTGATCGTCGCGCAGGTTCGCGCCGAAACCAAGGCGGCAAGAACCATTACCGCAACCAATATGGCAGAAAACGCCGTGGAATGCTTCCGCTTCGCTTGCGATACGGCAGAAACCGAGGAAGAGCTTTCGGTCGCCTTTGAAAGCACGTTCGGAGAAAACGGTTGCGGATATGCGCTCGACTCGAAGGGAGCTTCGGACGGCGCGATAAAATACACCGCCGAGCATAACGGCGTCATCGGCGTGATCTATATCGATCCCGCTGCTAAAACGATCTGCGTTTCTGCAATGACTGCGGCTGGCGATATTCTCGTTTCGGTGGAAAACTATAAGGGTTAAGAAGGGAGAGAGCCATGAAAAAAAGAAATTCTCGGCGCGGCGTTGCCATTGAGTTTGCCATCGGGCTGATGCTTCTCACGCTTGCTTTCTCCACGCTTATGGTGACGACCTCGATGCTAAAGACCAAAAGAGTTAAGCAGGATATTATCGACTTTAAGGAAAAGATCCTTGCCATGCAAGAAGAGGATCTCGGTGAAATAAACTCCCATACCATTCTGATCAACGGCGAGGAATACGCCGTAACGCAGGGAGAGGATTGAGATTTTCGGGCAAATCATGATTTTCTGATACGATAAGAAAGGAAAAAGAACGGTGCGCGAAAAGAGCTTTGATACCGTGATCGCTTTGGATACCGTGAAGGGCGAGATGCACTTCTACTGCCGAAGCAACGACGAAAAGAAAACAATTACATATTTCGCCGCGGCCTGCAAGGAAGCCCCGCTTTCCGGTGCGTTCGCCGCGCGCCTGAGTGCCGCTCTCGCAAAATTCCGCGAGAGCCATCCCGAGATCGCCTTGCAGAAGGCTTCCATCGTGCTCTCGGATAATAACGTGATCACAGATACCGTGAATCTGCCGCTGATCAGCAAGCGCGCGATCGACGCTTCCTTGGATGCCTCGCTCTCCAACCTTTATGGCGGAAAAAATATAAAATTTAACCGTGCGCTTGCCCTGCAGAACAAGCAGTCTGCCACGTACGCGGTGGCGGGCATGCGTAAGGACCTTCTCATTCGCTTGCAGGAAAGCTTCGCGAAAAACGACGTGGAGATCGGAAGCGTGACCTTTGCTTCTGCCGCCGTGGCGGGTGCCGCCGTTATGCAAAATCCCAAGCTCACAAACGCATCCTTCGTTCTTTTGGATATGAAAAACGACGAAACGAAGGTCATCTTCGTTGCAGGCGGAAAGGCCCTTGGCTTTTATACCCTGCCCTTCGGTGCCGCTTTGCTGAATGCGGAGGCTTTAATGCCCGAGGATCTGCTTTTCGACCATCCTTCGGCAGAGCTTCTCGTTTTAAATGCCAACGAAAAGGCAAAAGCGAAAACCTTGACAAAGGCAGATACCTTCCTTTCCCTTTCTATCAACGAGGAAGAGGATGCGGATGCCCCTATGGAATCCGCAAGTGATGACGATGGCGCGCAAACCGATGCCGACGACTATGACGAGGACGATACGGTACGTGCAGAAACGGCACCGACCGAAAAGCTCCGCAAAAAAACACCGCGCGCGCTTCCGAAATTTATGCAACGCGAAATCCCCTCCGAGCGCGAAGGGATCCTTTTTGAAAACTTCCGCGTGTTCGTGAAATGGACGCTCGAGCTGATTGCGAGCAACGCAAGCATTACCGCGCTCGGCGCGCCCGAGGCGGTGTACGTCAATATGCCGCACACGTTCGACTCTCTTTATGAGCGCGTCAACGCCGAGGCAGAGGAAAACGGCATCCGCTTTTTGCCGCTTTCTGCGGAGACGGATGCGCTGATCGCCGAAAATTTGGAGCTTTACGGCGGATTTTTCACACCGCAATTCCATAAGCTCAACGTTTTCCATGCATCACAGATGGACAGCATCAAAACCAAGCTTTTCGCCCGTGCAAAAGATCCGAAGCAGCCAAAGGGCGGCAAGAAAAAGGATGGCGAGCAAAAAACCTTCTCCGAGAAAATGGGGGACCTTTGGGCGTTCATCAAAAAGATCGCAACCACCGAGATCGGCGGCAAGCGCTGATCGCCCACAAAAAATTATAACAAAGAGAAAGGAAACAAACGATGGCCGACGAGCAGTTTGTAATGACGTGCGTGTACGTGCTGACCGGGATCCTCGGTCTTTGCGTTGGCAGCTTTCTTAACGTTGTGATCTACCGCGTTCCGCTCGGAATGAGCCTTTCAAAGCCGAGCTCGCATTGCCCGCGCTGCGGCTACTCCCTCTCTTGGTTTGACAACGTCCCCCTTTTCTCCTATCTTTTTCTCGGCGGCAAATGCCGCAAGTGCAAAGTGCGCATTTCTCCGAGGTACGTGCTCGTCGAGATCTTCAACGCCTTGCTTTGGCTTCTTTGCGCTTTCCTTTTCTGGGAGAAAAGCATGGTTTATTCCATTCTCTGCATGGTCAGTTTGTCAACTTTGATTTGCATTTTCTTTATTGATCTTGAGCACATGCTCATTTTCAACCGCTTTACACTTTTGATTTTTCTGTCGGGACTTTTGGCGATCTTCTTTGATCCGAGCACGAAGGCTCTCGACCATGTGATCGGTGCTTTGGCCGCAGGCGCTCTCTTTCTTGCCATCTATTATCTTGCGATATGGGTGCTTGGCAAGGAGGGGCTTGGCTTTGGGGACGTGAAGCTTTCCTTTGCTGCGGGTCTTTTGCTCGGTTGGCAAAAGATGCTCCTTGCGCTTTTGATCGCCTCCGTGACGGCAAGCATCCTTTTGATCATCCTGCGAAAAAAGCGCGGCGACGACGTGGATAAGGAATACCCGTTCGGCCCTTTTCTTGCTGCAGGCTTTGCGATCGCGCTTCTGTGCGGCGATCCCGTCATTTCCTATTACCTTTCTCTGTTTTCGTTTTAAGTCTTAATTTTAAGTTTAATTCTCCGAAAGGGGGTATGCTTTTTGCAAAAATACAAATACACCGCCGTCAATCTGAAGAACCAAAAAATTCACGGCACCTTCATTGCCAAGGACGAAAAGGATCTTGCCGCGCAGCTCGCAAAGCAGAGCCTTTACCTCGTTTCCTCCTCGGTTTATTCGGGCAACACGCCTTCGGCATTCTTTACGCTGGGCACGGGCAAGGTGAAGCTCTCGGAGCTGACGACCTTCTGCCGCCAGTTTGCCATCATGCTGAACACCCATATTCCGCTGCTCGAATGTCTTGACATTCTCAAAAATCAGCCCTTCTCCTCCTATTTTCAAAAGATCCTCGACGTCATCTATGACGACGTCAAGAGCGGACTTCTGCTCTCCGAGGCACTCGACAAGCACGCAAAGGTCTTTCCCGAATTTTTCCGCAGCATGACCTTCGTCGGCGAAAAGAGCGGCAAGCTGGATCTCGTTTTTAACGCGCTTGCAGAGTATTACGAGCGCGACAGTGCACAGCGTGCAAAGCTGCGCGCCGCACTTGCTTACCCGATCATGCTCCTTGCGATGACGGTTGGCATCGCCATACTGATGCTCTCCTTCGTTATCCCGAAATTCAAGGACGCACTCGCGGGCATGGACGTTCCCATCGAGGGCATGACCAAAACCGTGTACGACATTTCCGACTTCGTGGTCGAATGGTGGCGCCTGATCTTGGCGTTCGGCCTGATCCTCATCGCCCTGATCGTTATCTTTTTCAAGACGGAAAAGGGGAAATACGCAAAAGACGTTCTGCTTTTTAAGCTCCCCCTGCTCCGCACCCTCGAGATCAACTCCATTACCTCGCGCTTTGCCAGAGGCTTTTCGCTTCTGCTCTCCAGCGGAATGGATCTTGCCGAGGCCATGGAGGCCGCAGAGGTAACCATTACCAACCGCTACATGAAGCGGCGCTACCGCCTCGCAACCGATTACGTTTGCCACGGCATGTCGCTCACGAATGCTTTTGAAAGCGTCAAGATCTTCCCCGTGATGCTCATCAAAATGATCACCATCGGCGAGCGGACCAATTCGCTCGACGACGTTTTGACCCGTTCCTGCACCTTCTTCGACACACAGCTGGAGTCATCCTTTAACTCCTTCTCCTCGAAGATCCAGCCCATCATGATCGCGATCATGGGCGTCGTGGTCGGCTCTATGTTTATCGCCATTTATTCTCCCATGCTTTCGATCATGGGAACGCTTTGATTTTAAAAACATGAAAGGGCTTTTTTGAATGAATATAAATCAAGAGCTTTTGGATTTTTACGCATATAAAAAGCTGATCAAGCGCAAGGAAGCCCCTGAAATCCTCTCGGACTGCCGAAAAAGGAAGATCGGCGTACGCGACTATCTTCTTGCGCGCGAGCTGATCACCGAGGCCTCGGAGCTTCCCGCCCGCGCCGCATATTACTGCATGCCGCACATTGAGGTGGATATGCTGAATATCGACCCCGCGCTTTTCGGGAAATTCTCCTACGATTTCATGAAAAAGCACAAGCTGATCCCCGTTTGCAAGGATCCAAACGGCGTGACGATCATTGCCGTGGCAAAGCCGCTGGACTGCCACGCGCTCTCCGCCCTTGCCTTTGAGATCCCCGGCAAGCTCGATTTCGTGCTCGTGCCCGCCGTGCAGATCGACCGATACATCGACTCGGTGTCTGCCACCGAGTCCACCAAAAGCGCACTCTCCGATCTGAATTCCGAAAAGACGGATAAGCTGATCCAATCCCTCGGCGGCGAGACCGCCGTGGCAACGGACAACGACGTGATCAACAACCCCGCCGTTCGACTCGTGGATTCCGTTATTAAAGAAGCGATCCCCTTCCGCGCCAGCGATATTCACATCGAACCCTTTGAATACAAGGTAAAGGTCAGATACCGAGTAGACGGCGATCTGCAGGAGCGCGCAGAGTTCCCGATCGAGGCCTATTCCGCCATTTCGGCGCGACTGAAGATCATGTCCGGGCTGAACATCGCGGAGCGCCGCGTGCCGCAGGACGGACGTATCAATATGGTGATCGGCGGAAAGGAATATGACTTCCGCGTTTCCACGCTTCCCACCGTGTTCGGCGAAAAATTCGTTATCCGTATTTTGGACAAGACCTCGTTCCAGTTTACCCGCGCAGACCTCGGCTTTACCGAGGAAGAAAACAAGCTCGTGGATAAGATGCTTGCACATCCGCACGGCATTATTCTTTTGACGGGACCGACGGGATGCGGCAAATCCACCACACTTTACTCCTTTTTAAAGGAAGTAAACACCCCCACCGTGAATATCGTGACGGTTGAGGATCCTGTGGAGTACTCCATGTCGGGCATCAACCAAACGCAGGTCAATAACAAGGCAAACATGACCTTCGCCGCCGCACTGCGCTCGATTCTGCGCCAAGACCCCGATATCATCATGATTGGAGAGATCCGCGACGAAGAGACCGCAGAGATCGCCGTGCGCTCCGCAATCACGGGCCATATCGTGTTCAGCACCCTGCATACCAATGATGCCCCCGGCGCGATCGTGCGCCTTGAGGATATGAAGGTGAAGGACTACCTCGTAGCCGATGCGCTGGTCGGCGTCATCGCGCAGCGACTTGTCAAAAAGCTCTGCCCCGCTTGCAAAAAGCGAGGAAGAACGAACGCGAGCGAAATGGAGATCCTCGGCATCACCGAGCCTGTGACCATTGCGCGCCCGCATGGCTGCCAATTCTGCAACAACACCGGCTATAAGGGGCGCGTTGCCGTGCACGAGCTCATGTACATGAACGATAAAATGCGCGCGGCGGTGCTTGTGGAAAAGAACCTCGAAAACCTTCGCAAGCTTGCGATCGAAAACGGCATGACGCCGCTTTTCTCTTCCTGCCGTGCTCTTGTTCTGAACGGAACGACCAGCATCAGCGAGCTTATGAATCTAAATGTAGAATGATTTTTTGAAAATATATATTTACAAAAAACCGTTTTTCTTCATTTTGGAGAAGGACGGCTTTTTTGTTCGGATTTAAGATTCTTTTTCGGAATTTTAAAAAAACAAGAAAAGCAATCATGAAAGTGCCCCCCAAAAAAACGGCGAAAGCAGACCGCAAGATCAAAACCAAAAAAGTGCCGAAAGGATCTCGTCTTCCGCGAGGCGCAAAGAAAAGGCTTTAAGCATCTCCATCTTTTACCGATTTCGCGCATGGCATTTGTGTACGGCTCATCTCATATTCTTATATACGTGCCGCTTGGCAAAGCCTTGGCAAAGAAAACAGAAGCGGCGCAAAAATTCGTTTGCTTTTTTTACAATTTTTTAGGTCGAATTTTTATTTTCTTGTGTTGTTTTCATGAATTTAGCGAAAGGGCGATTTTTTTCACATTTTTGAATTGTTTCGCACGGTATAACTATGGTATAATACTATATACAGATTTTTAGCGGCATAGCAGAGCTTTTCCGCGGCCGCAAAACTTAAGAAACGGAGGATGCTTCCCATGAACAGGAATATGAAAGCCAAGCTGCACGAATCCCTGATCGCCGTGCTTCCGATCAGCCTTATCGTGCTCGTTCTTTCTATCGCGCTCGTGCCGATGGGTACGGGCTACATGATGATGTTCCTTTTCGGTGCGGTGATGCTGGTGTTCGGCATGGGCGTCTTCCAGCTCGGTGCGGAAATGGCAATGAGCACGCTCGGCGAAGGCATCGGCGTTTCTCTGGCGCGCTCCCGCAAGGTGATCCTTATCGTGGCCGCAACGCTGCTTCTCGGCACGCTGATCACGATGGCAGAGCCCGACCTGCGCGTGCTTTCCGACAAGGTGCCCGCCATTGATACCCGGACCTTGATCCTCACCGTCGCCGTCGGCGTTGGCATTTTCCTTGCGATCGCCGCACTGCGAATCATGTTCAAGATCGATCTTTCCTTCATCTTGATGGGCTTCTACGGCCTGATGCTCGTGCTCGCCTTTATCATTCCCGCATCCTTCCGTGCCGTCGCCTTTGACTCCGGCGGCGTTACCACCGGTCCGATCACCGTTCCCTTCATCATGGCGCTCGGCGTCGGTATCTCCTCGATCCGTACCGACAAGGATGCATCTAGCGATTCCTTCGGTCTTGTGGCGCTTGCAAGCGTCGGCCCGATCCTTGCCGTTATGCTTCTCGGTATGTTTTCCGGCGAGAGCAGTACGGCTTACACCGAAGAGGTGCTCGCAAATCCATCGGATATGCGAGCGGTCATTCTCGCCTTTGCGAAGGCAACCCCGCATTACGCCTTTGACGTTATGCTCTCGATCGCACCGATCATCGCGGTCTTCTTTTCATTCCAGCTTTTGACAAAACGCTATCACAAGCGCCAGTTCTTGCGCTGCCTGATCGGTTTCATTTACACCTACGTGGGTCTTGTGCTGTTCCTTTGCGGCGTCAGCGTTGGCTTTGCACCCGTTGGCTCGATGCTCGGTCAAGAGGTCGCCAACTCGCAGAAATGGCTTCTCGTTCCGCTCGGCATGCTGATCGGTTACTTTATCGTTAAAGCCGAGCCTGCCATCCAGATCCTCAATAAACAGGTGCAGACCATTACCAACGGTACGATCTCCGCATCTTCCATGAACGCCTGCCTGCAGATCGGTGTTTCCGCGGCAATCGGGCTTGCGATGATCCGCGTCATCACGGGGATCTCCATTCTTTGGATCGTAATTCCCGCATATCTTATCGCGCTCGTTATGTCCCGCCTCGTTCCCAAGATCTTCGTCGGTATCGCATTCGACTCCGGTGGCGTTGCCAGCGGACCGATGACCTCAACCTTCCTTCTTCCCCTCTGTATCGGTGCATGCACCGCTCTCGGCGGCAACGTGATGACCGACGCCTTCGGCGCGGTTGCGCTCGTGGCACTGACGCCCTTGATCGCAATTCAAACCATGGGTCTTACCTTCCGCTACAAGACTGCGGTACTGAAGAAGAAGCTCAGCAACATCGTCATCCCCGAGGATAGCGACGTTATCGTGGACCTCGAAGGAAATGCAAAGGAGGCTTGGCAATGAATATGAAAAACAAGAAAAACGTCGCGCGCCTTCTCTTTCTCTTTTGCACGCCGAAGCTCGCCGAGCGCGCCACCAAGCTCTATGCGGCAGACTCGATCCCTCTGCATTATCGCATGAGTGCCTCGGGCACGGCATCCAGCGAAATGCGCGACATTCTCGGCTTTGAAAACAACGAAAAGGCCGCACTCCTCAGTGTTCTTCCCCGCGATGCGGCAAAGGAAATGCTGACGCGCCTGCGCCGCGGTCTTAAAATCGGCAGTACGAACAGCGGCATTGCCTTCACCGTTCCGATCACGGGACTCAGTAAGCTCGTGCTTCGTATGATGGAAAGCGCCGACACCCCTACCGAAACCAACGATAAAAGGAGAAACAGCCGTATGGATAGCACCAAATATTCTATGATCGCGGCGATCGTAAACCAAGGATACAGCGAAAACGTTATGGAAGCCGCACGCGCGGCAGGCGCGGCAGGCGGCACGGTGATCCACAGCAGCAGCGTTGGCAACCATGCGCTCGCGGGCGCTTGGGGCTTTGCCGTTGAAGAAGCGCGCGAGATCGTTATGATCGTTGCAGACAATGAAAGCAAGCTTCCCATCATGCAAGCGATCTCGGATGCCTGCGGCATCAAGAGCGAGGCCAAGGGCGTGGTTATTTCCCTGCCGATCGAGGACGTTATCGGCCTTAGCGAATGATTTTATAGACCTTCACCGACAAAAAAATATGATCTGCACCCCAAAAAGCATTCGGCTTTAGCGTGATACTCTTAACGGAGTATCACGCTAACTCTATTCGCCTTCGGCGAGTTCTATTGCTACGCAGTGATATTCGGCTTACGCCGAGTGATATTTGCTGCGCAAGTTTAGGGCGAATAGAATATCACTGAAGCCGCAA
>JAFVQL010000013.1 GCA_017504785.1 Clostridia bacterium
CAGTTTCGAAGTAGCGGATTTTTTCATAGACGAGCCAATTTTTTTGAGAAATATGCGGATATTTAAGAAAAAATCGGCGAAGTATAGGGGAAAATCCGCACTTCCAAACCTTATGTGTTCGACTCTCTTACGGCTAACCCCGCCCGAAGATCGGGGTGCTTTCAGTTCGGTTTTGCCGCGCTTCGAGATAACGGCACGCCGAAGGTAAACTCACGGTAAACTTTGCGCGCGCGTTTGTTTACGAAAAGGAAACACTTTCATGCTATAATCAAGGAGAGAGATCCCTTTTCTTTTAAAAGCAAGGGAGAAGAGCAAGAAGCATTCATTTTTTTATGCTATAATGATGCTATAAAAGATTCAAACTCACAGGAGATGCGTATGGCAAACATACTGATCGTGGACGATGACAGAAATATGCGCTTGCTGACGAAGGCAAGACTTGGAGATCTTTATACGGTGACGACGGCGGCAGACGGCTTGGAAGCGCTCGAGATCATTCACCGCGGCGGCATCGACATGGTGATCGCGGATATCATGATGCCCCGCATGGACGGATACGGGCTTTTGCGAACCCTTCGCGAGGAAGGCAACCAAGTGCCCTTCCTTTTTCTGACCGCAAAGGAAAGCCCGAACGACAAGCAACACGGCTTTCTTCTCGGAACGGATGACTATATGACCAAGCCCTTCAGCAGTGACGAGCTTTTATGGCGCGTGGCTGCTCTGCTGCGGCGCGCCAATATCGCGCAGTGCAAGAAGATAGAGATCGGCGGCGTGGTGGTGGACTCCGAGAAATACGCCGTGTATTCCGACACGGAATATATCGAGCTTCCGAAAAAGGAATTTGACCTGCTTTCCAAGCTTCTCTCCTATCCCGACCGCATCTTCTCCAAGGAGCAGCTGCTCGACAGCATTTGGGGCATGAACGCGGAAAGCGGCGAGGAAACCGTGAAAACGCACGTGAGCCGTATCCGCAACCGACTGAAGGGCATCACGGAATTCAGCATCATTACGATCAAGGGACTCGGCTATAAGGCCGATCTCTCCAAATGAGGTACCCCATGAAGACCGATATCAAGGAGTTAAAAAACGAAATCAAGGAAAAGGTAAAAAGCATCCCCGCGAAGATCATTCCGCAGCTGGTGTTTCAGTCCCTCAGTAATATTGTGATCGCCTTAAGCTCGTTTCTGTTTCTGACCTGGCTCGTGGCAGACGTTTTCGGCGTGACGAACACCTACACGGCCGCCCTTTACGAGATCATCGGCACGCTCGTGATCCTCGTTTTGACGCTTGCGCCCCTGAACTTGATCCCCTACCGAAGCAGAGAGCGCGAGGTGGTGACGCTTTCCACCGCGATCAAAAAGGTGGCGGGCGGCGATTATAAAAGCAAGATCCCGATCAACAAAAAGCACGCCATCACCCCGATCTACGAGGACTTTAACCGCATGTGCGACGAGCTTGCAAGCGTGCAGATATTGCGAAACGACTTTATCAACAGCTATTCGCACGAATTCAAAACACCGATCGCATCCATCAACGGCTTTGCCTCTCTGCTTCTTGAGAAGGATCTGCCCGAGGAAGAAAGGCGGCGCTATCTTGAGATCATCGTGGACGAATCGGCGCGGCTTTCAAGGCTCGCCTCCAACACCATCTTACTCTCCAAGCTGACTGCACAGCAGATCGTCACCGACACGGAAGCCTACGACCTTGGCGAGCAGCTGCGCGCCTGCTCCATCATTCTCTCGCAAAAATGGCTGGAAAAGAAGATCGACTTTAACGCAGAGCTGACCGAAATAAGCTTCGTCGGCAACAAGGAAATGCTCCAGCATCTGTGGCTCAACCTCTTGGAAAATGCGATCAAATACACCCCCGTGGGCGGCGAGATCACCGTTCGCACTTCCCTCTCCGAAAAGAATATCACCGTAGAGATCTCGGATTCGGGCGAAGGCATGAACGAGGACGTATTGAAGCATCTTTTTGACCCCTATTATCAGGGCGACACCTCTCATGCATCGCAAGGACTGGGCCTTGGCCTTTCCATTGCGAAAAGGATCGTCGAACTTTGCAAGGGCGAGATCTGCGTGCAAAGCGAGCCTTCCGTCGGAAGCACGTTCACGGTGCACCTGCCTTTTGCATAAGCATGCGCGGCGAAAGCTTAAATAAAAAGATCCGACTCCGTTTTTAGCGGGGTCGGTCTTTTTTCGTGCAGGTAAACTGAAGGTAAACGAATGCGCGAGGGAAATTTACGAAGCAGCCACCTTGACGATGTATAATAGAATCGGTAAAAAAGGTAAATCTTACGACAAAAAGAAAGGATCGAATCCGATGAAAAAGATATACAGCGAGAAAAGATTTTCGTCTTTTCGCGAGCTGATCGACAGCTGCGCGCAAAATTACAAAAGCAAGACCGCGTTCCGCGTAAAGCACCGCGAAAATGAATATGAGGACATTTCGTTCACAACCTTTAAAGAGGAATACTACCGCCTTTGCTCCGAGCTTCTTTCGCGCGGACTTTCGGGGGCGCGCATTGCCGTGATCGGCAAGAACGCTTACGAATGGATCCTCTCCTATCTTGCCGCCGCAACGGTCGGCGTTGCCGTTCCCTTGGATAAGGAGCTTGGAAACGAGGATATCGAGAGCTTTCTTTCTGCGGCAAACTGCCGCCTCGTCTGCTCCGACAGGGAATGCATATCCAAGATTGGAGAGGCGTACGAAATTCTTTCGTTCTCCGAGATCCGCAAGATCGCCGGGCAAGAAAACGCGATCGATGAAAGCGCCGTCAAGGCAAGAGTGCTGCGCGGGGACGAAATGCAGATCCTGATCTTCACCTCGGGCACGACGGGAAGATCCAAGGGCGTTTGCCTTTCGCAAAAAAACGTCTGCGCCAACATTCACTCCACCGTTTCGATGGTGAAGCTTTTGACCACCGATCGAGTTTTATCGATCCTGCCCCTGCATCACACCTACGAATGCACGCTCGATCATCTGACCGTGCTTTCCAAGGGCGGCTGCATCACCTATGCGGAATCCCTCGTGAAGATCGCAAAGAACATCGGAGAATATTCGCCCACCATTCTGGTCGTCGTTCCCGAGCTTTTAAAAACGCTGGCAAGGCGCATAAAGAGCAGCATTGCAAAGGATTGCCCGAAAAAATATCAAGCCCTCTTCCATGACCTCACCCTTTCCGAGGCACTGAAAAAAACGCCGTTTCTGATCCGCACCGTCATTAAGCACAAGGTCAGAAAAACGCTCGGCGGCAAGCTCCGCCTCTTCATCGTCGGTGCCGCCGACCTCGATACCGCGCTTGTGGATGATTTTGCCGCGCTCGGCATCCGCACTCTGCAGGGCTACGGACTGACGGAATGCGCCCCCCTGCTTGCCGGAAACAACGACTTCTACTTTAATCCCAAGTCCACCGGCATTGCCATTCCCTTCGTGGAGCTGAAAATAGACGCGCCGAACAGCGACGGCGTCGGAGAGATCCTCGCCAAGGGCGAGAATATCATGCTCGGCTACTACTGTGACGAGCAGGCAACGAAAGCCGTCATGCACGACGGCTGGTTCTGCACGGGCGATCTCGGCAGAATGGACCCCGACGGTGCACTTTACATCACGGGAAGAAAAAAGAATATCATCGTGACCGAGAATGGCAAAAATATCTACCCCGAGGAGCTTGAGACCCGCATTGCGGAGTTCTCCGAGGTTAGTGACGTGATCGTTGTTGCCGACCGTACGGACGGTAAGATCCGCATCAAGGCAAAGATCTTCCCCAGCCTTGATTTCCTGCGCGAAAAGCTCGGCCACGAGCCGTCTGCCGAGGAGAAGGAGAGGGCGATCCATAGAGTGATCGATCTCGTGAACGGCAAGATACCGAGCTATAAGCACGTACACGTCGTTGAGGTGCTGACCGAGGCACTCGAGAAAACGACGACGAGAAAGATCAAGCGTTTCGGCACAAATCTCACCTAAATCCCAGCCGCAAGACCGCATAAAAAGCCATGCATTCCAACGCTTTGCCGTGAAAATGCATGGCTTTCGTTTTTTCGCGAATGAAAAGCGCAAAATGAAAATATTTTTATTTTAAGTCTTTAAAACCTTCTCGCTTTGTGCTACAATATAAGAAACGATACTTTTGTGAGGTGGATATGAAAACCAACGATATTCTCCACGGCTTCCGCATTTTGCGCGTGCGCGCGCTTGCCGAAACGGGCGGAACGCTTTACGAAATGGAATACGAAAAGAACGGCGCAAAGCTCTGCTACCTTGCCCGCCCGGACGAAAACAAGACCTTTGCCATCGCATTCAAGACCGTGCCGACGGACGATAGCGGCGTTTTTCATATTCTCGAGCATTCGGTGCTCTGCGGCTCGAAAAAATACCCCGTCAAAGAGCCGTTCGTTGCACTTCTCAAGGGCTCGATGCAGACCTTTTTGAACGCCTTTACCTTTCCCGACAAGACCATGTACCCCGTATCCTCGCGCGTGGAAAAGGATTTTCACAATCTGATGGACGTGTATATGGATGCCGTTTTGCATCCCGCGATCCTCTCCCGCCCCGAGATCTTTTTGCAGGAGGGCTTCCACCTCACGGCCGAGGAGGACGGCACGCACGGCGCAAGCGGCGTGGTCTATAACGAGATGAAGGGCGCATACTCCTCTCCCGAGGACGTGCTCGGCCAATATATGACCGCGCTTCTCTACCCCGACACCTGCTACGGACACGATTCGGGCGGAGATCCCGGCGCGATCCTTCATCTCACCTACGAAGAATTTTTAAAGGCACACGAAACCTTTTATCACCCCTCGCAGGCTCTCATCTTCCTTGACGGAGATATGGATATCGATGCCGCGCTCGCCCATCTTGATACCTTCCTCTCGCAGTACGAGCGCTCGGCGCGCCCCGTGCCCGACATCAAGGCACAGCCCCCGCGCGGACACAGAGAGAAAACGCATTATTACGAGGTGACCCCCGATGAAAACGATGATGCGGCCAAGGCACGGCTCGCGCTCGGCTACCTCTCCTTTGCCTTTGACAAAAAGGAAAAGCTGATCGCGCTTTCGGTGCTTTCCGACGTGCTTTGCGGCTCGAACGAAGCCCCCCTCAAAAAAGCACTTCTTGACGGCGGGCTTTGCGAGGACGTTTCGCTCTATTCCTACGACGGCATCCGCGATGCATCCATGATCCTTGAGGCGCGCGGCGCAAAGGAAGAAAACCTCAAAAAGATCGAAAAAACCGTGCGCGAGGTTTTTGAAAGCGCGGCAAGGGAGCTTGACACCGAGCGGCTCACCGCCGCACTCAACCAGATCGAATTCCGCCACCGCGAAAAGGATTTCGGCAGCTATCCGCGCGGCCTCATCTATGCCATGAGCGCGATGGAAAGCTGGCTTTACGGCGGCGATCCCGCTCAAAATCTGACACTGAACGAAACCCTCGCCTCTCTGCGCGAGGCACTCCATACCGATTTCTATAAGGATCTTGTGCGCGAGGTATTCCTTGAAAATCCGCACACCGCCACCGTATATCTTCTGCCCGATCCCGACCTTGCGAAAAAGCGCGCCGCCGAGGAAAAGCGCGGCATCGAGGCTCTGCTCGAGCGCATGGGAGAGGACGGCGAAAGGATCGTGCGCGAAAAGGAAGAAAATCTGAAAAAATGGCAGGATACGCCCGACTCCCCAGAGGGGCTTGCATCCCTGCCCGCGCTCGCGCTTTCGGATATCCCGAAGGAGCCGTCCTTCACCGATACCGAGGTGATCGATATGGACGGCGTTCGCCTGCTTTACCACCCCGTTGCCACCGACGGCATTCTTTATGCCGACGCCTTTTTCGAGATCCCCGAGGTAACGAAGGAGGATCTGCCGTTGCTGACGCTTCTATGCCAGTCGCTCGGCGCAATGGATACGAAGAAATACACCGCCCTGAAGCTGCAAAACCGCATCAAGGCGCATCTCGGCGCTATGCATTTCAGCCTCGACTTCGTCGGCGAAAGCGATCCGAGCAAGGCGCGCGCCTATATCCGCATGCACCTTTCGCTCCTGCCCTCTCAAAAGGAGGAGGCACTCGCCATCGCAGAAGAGGTACTGTACTTTACACGCTTTGATAAGGAGAAGGTGCAAAACCTTTTGAAGCAAACGAAGCTTGCCTACGAGGAGCATATTCTCTCCGCGGGGCACACCGCCGCCCTCGGGCGCGTATTCGCCTCCGTTAGCCTCCCCGATGCGATGACCGAATACGCCTCGGGCTATGAAGCTTATCTTTTCATCAAAGCATTGGATGCGGAATTTGAAAGCAAGTGGAGCTTCATTTCGGAAAAATTCAATGCATACTGCAAGCAATTTTTCATTAAAGAACGCGCCTTCACGGTGCTGACAGGCGAAAGGGACGTTGCCTTCATAAAAAGCATGATCTCTGTTTTGAGCAGCGGAAAAAGACCGAGCGAGAAAGCCGCTTCCCTTCCGCTTCTCCCGAAAATGCGCGAGGGCATTGCCACAGCGGCGCGCGTTGCCTACGCCGTTCAAGGCGGCCGCCTGCCGGACTATACGCCCGCGGCACTCGTTTTGCGCCACCTGCTCTCCTATGAATATCTTTGGAGCGAGATCCGCGTGAAAAACGGCGCGTACGGCGCGGGCCTCGTGCACAGAAAGAACGCCAACACCGCCTTTTATTCCTACCGCGATCCCTCGCCCGAAGAATCCATCGGCATATACGGCGGATGTGAGGATTTCGTCAAGGCGTTCACCGCGGAATGCGAGGATCTGACCGATGTCATCATCGGCACGCTCGGCGCGGCCGATCCCCTGCTCTCCGCGCACATGAAGGGCGATGCCGCAACCGCGGATTATCTGCGCGGCCGCACCAAAGAGGACCGCATCGCGTTCAGGAAAGCACTTCTCACTATTGATAAGGCGGCCATTCTCGCCGAGGCAAAGCGCCTCGTTTCCATGCTTTCGGATGCATCGGTCTCTATCATCGGCGCAAGAGAAAAGCTGGAGGCGGCGAAAGCGGCAGGGCAGGTCGATACCGTTTTGGACTTTGGCTGTGCGAAGGCTATACGATAAGCATAAGCCGATATCGGCGCAGCGCCCCTGATGCGTCCCGCCGCAAAAAAAAGAGCGGCAAAAAGCCAAGCGGGAGCGCGCCCTGCAAGAAAAGCTTTGTTCCTTCATGGAATAAACAAAGACAGGACAATAAAAATCGGCCGTTTTTCGGTACTTTTCAAAAAAGGAAAACAAAAGCATGGATCTTTTAAACAAGATTAGCGCGAGCATCAGTGACGCGCTTTATACCTACGTGCTGATCGCACTTTTGGTCGGCACGGGAATCTATTTCACGGTTGCCACGCGCTTTGCGCCCTTCCGCATGCTGAAGGAAGAGCTGCGCGCCGTGACCGAAAAGCCGAAGGACGGCAAGGGCGTTTCGTCCTTCCAGGCACTCATGGTATCCACGGCGTCGCGCGTGGGAACGGGAAACATCATCGGCGTTTCCACCGCGCTTTGCCTCGGCGGCTTCGGCTCGGTTTTCTGGATGTGGATCATCGCCCTCGTGGGAAGCGCATCCGCGCTGATCGAAAGCACTCTGGCGCAGATCTATAAAAGGAAGGGAGCGAACGGCTGCTACGGCGGTCCTGCCTATTATATTGAGGCCGCGCTCAAGTCGCGCCCTCTCGCCATCGTTTTCTCGATCTTTTTGATCCTCACCTACGGCTTCGGCTTCAATATGCTTGCATCCTATAATCTGCAATCCACCTTTGAAGCTTACAGCTTCTATAACGCGAAGATCACGCCTTGGATCATCGGTCTCATTACGGCTCTGCTCGTCGGCTACTGCTTGATCGGCGGCGGCAAGCGCGTGATCAAGGTCAGCTCCCTGCTCGTGCCCGTCATGGGCGTTGCGTACATACTCGTGGCACTTCTCATTGTCGTTTTAAATCTCGGCGCGCTCCCCGCCGTTTTCAAAGCGATCTTCGTCGGCGCATTTGATCTGAAGGCGATCTTCGGCGGCTTCGGCGGCTCGTGCGTGATGTACGGCGTCAAGCGCGGACTCTTCTCCAACGAAGCGGGCGTCGGCTCTGCGCCCAATGCCTCTGCCTCCGCCGAGGTGGATCATCCCGTGCGCCAAGGTCTTGTGCAGGTGCTCTCGGTTTTCATCGACACGATCCTCGTCTGCTCCGCGACCGCTTTTATGTGCATGTGTTCGGGCGTTGCGCCGAGCGAGGCGCTCAAGGGCGCGCCCTACATTCAGCAGTCCCTCGCGGCAACGCTCGGCGCATTCGGCCCGATCTTCATCACCGTTGCCATGATCCTCTTCGCCTTCACCACTCTGCTCGGCAATCTTTACTACGTAGACCGCGCGCTGATCTACATTTTAAAGCGCGAGCCTTCCAAGCGATTCATGCTCCTTTACCACGTCGTCGCCTCTCTTATCATCCTGCTCGGAGCGGTTTTGAGCGCGGATCTTCTTTGGAACATCGCGGATATCACCATGGGTCTCATGGCATTGATCAACATCCCCGTGATCCTCTTCCTTTCCAAATACGCCATCCGTGCCATCAAGGATTACGATCGGCAAAGAAAAGAAGGCAAATCCCCCGTTTTCTATGCAGACTCGATCGGTCTTCCGCACGAGGTGGATTGCTGGAAACGCGAAAATTCTTCCAAAAACCAATAATATTGCAAATAATTATTTACAAAAATACAAAAAGCATCTCCCGATCCGTTTTCTTGAAGGGGAGATGCTTTTATTTTTTGAATGCATAAAAAAGTGTCTTTTTGCTTTTTATCAACCCTGAACACTTGTGTCCGCGGCAAAAATATTCTTCAAGGTCTTTTCGGCGGCGGCAAATTTCTTTGTGCTTCCCTTGCGGTCGGCACGCTTTGCCACCTCGCTGACCGAGCGCAGGCAGATCAGCGTTCCCTCATCCAGATCCTCAAAGCCGGGAAGCGTTCCGAACGCCGTGGAGTTAAGATACACCGCATCCGCAGCGCCTGCGTAATAGGTCACGTCCGCTTCCCCGACGTAGGGTGCCAAGGGAACGAAAAATCCGTCCGCACGCGAGCGGTAAGAGAGATAATTTGCTTCGGAGAGGAAGCAAAGGTAATAATCGCTGATCAGCATTAACCCATCGAACTGATCGGCATTTTCCATCACGACGTGCGTTTGTACCTCAAGCTTGGTGTCCTGTTCCTTATTGATGCGGTTGATCTCTTCTATCTCCTCTGCAGAGGGAAGGAAAAGCGTCTGAAAATTCGGAAGGACTTCACCGTTTCCGTCGTAGTCCTCCACGCAGAGCTTTAAAGAGGAATAGAGCACGCGGTATTCGGAAAGCCCCTCGCTCGCCGTCATGCGAACGTCATTCGGTCCGGCATACAGCACGTGCACGTCATATTCCTCGCGGGTGCAAAGCTGAACCGAGCAGATCACGAGCGTGAGCACCAGAAAAAGCGCGATCAAGGACTGCCACTTATAATGATACCAGAAGTTTTCAATTTTTTGCATCAAAGGCGAGCGGATCACGATATCGCCGCCCGCGTATTTCTCCTGCACCTCACGGGTGCCTTCATTCTCCATACGGTCCTGCATAAAGACCTCCTTTGTTTCTTCTATCCAAAGTGTAGCATATCTTTTCTCGCCCGTCAACCGTGTGCGCGCAAGATTTACTTAATTTTAACTTTTGAGGTGCGATCCAAGTTGCACGCAGTCCCGAGCGAGCGATCAAAAAAGAGCAAACACGCAAGACGAATTGATATAACCCCCTCAGTGTAGTCTTGAAAACTTTTTGTTTTTTACACTGTCTACTTGACAGGGGGCACATTAGATCTTGTATATTTGCTCTTTTTATATTTTTCTATGAAGCTTTGCAAAGCCTTTTTTATAAAAATATTTTCTATAAAGCTTCTGCCAAGCTTTTTTGTAGAAATATTTTCTATAAAGTTTTTGCCAAGCTTTTTTGTAAAAAACATTTTCTATAAGGTTTTTGCCAAGCCTTTTTGTAAAAATACTTTCTATAAAGTTTTTGCCAAGCTTTTTACAAAAAGCGGCATTATACCTCGGGCTTCATGGTCGGGAACAGAAGCACGTCTCTGATCGAAGCAGAGTCGGTCAGAAGCATAACGAGACGGTCCACGCCGAAGCCAAGGCCGCCTGTGGGGGGCATACCGTATTCGAGGGCGGTAACGAAATCGTAATCCACCTCGGCACGGCAGTTCGGCTCCTCTGCGCGCTTCTTGGCAACCTGGCTCTCGAAGCGGCCGCGCTGGTCGATGGGATCGTTCAGCTCGGAGAATGCGTTACCGTACTCGGTTGCATTGATGAAATACTCAAATCTCTCGGTAAAGAGAGGATTTTCGGGCTTTCTCTTTGCAAGGGGGCTGTTCTCTACGGGATAATCGTAAATGAAGGTGGGCTGAATGAGCTTCTCCTCTACGTATGCATCGAAGAGCTCGATCAGAACGGTTCCCTTCGTTGCATCGGCGGGCACCTCAACGTGCATTGCCTTTGCAACCTCTCTTGCCTGCTCGTCACTCTCCCAAGCGTCGTAATCCGCACCGCTGTACTTCTTGACTGCCTCCACCATGGTGAGTCTTTCCCAGTTGCCAAGGTCGATCTCCTTGCCCTGGTAGGTGATCTTCGTCGATCCGCAAACCTCCTCGGCAAGCATCTTGTAAAGCTCCTCAACGAGGTCCATCATGCCGTAGTAATCGGTGAACGCCTGATACAGCTCGATAGAGGTAAACTCGGGGTTGTGCTTCTGGTCCATACCCTCGTTACGGAAGATACGGCCGACCTCGTACACGCGGTCCATACCGCCGACGATGAGTCTCTTCAAGTACAGCTCGGTTTCGATACGAAGATACATATCGATATCCAGCGTGTTATGATGCGTTACGAAGGGACGCGCGGACGCGCCGATCTCAAGGGGAACGAGGATGGGGGTATCCACCTCTAAAAAGCCCTTACCGTCAAGATAGCGGCGGATGAGGGTGAGGATCTTCGAGCGCTTTACAAAGGTATCCTTTACCTCGGGGTTCACGATGAGGTCCACGTATCTTTGACGGTATCTCTGCTCAAGGTTGGTCAAACCGTGGAACTTCTCGGGAAGGGGCAGAAGCGACTTGGAAAGCAGCACTGCGCTCTGTGCATGGATCGAGATCTCGCCCGTACGGGTACGGAAAACGAAGCCCTCAACGCCAATGATATCACCGATATCCCACTTCTTGAAGGCGGCGTAAGAATCGTCGCCAAGATCGTTTCTCGAAAGATAGATCTGGATCTTTCCCTCGCCGTCAAGCAGGTGAGCGAAGGATGCCTTACCCATGATTCTGCGGCCGGTCATACGACCTGCAACGCGCACGCGCATCGGCTCTGCGCCCTCGGCGGAAAGTGCTTCTTCGTTTTTCTCAAAATCACGAAGAATGGATGCACTCTTCGCGCTTACGTCATATTTGGTGATCTCAAAAGGATTCTGCCCTGCTTCGACCAGAGCAGCAAGCTTTTCGCGGCGAACAGCAAGCTCACTCGTGCTGTTCATAGCCTGCGTATTATTCTGCAAATTTTCCTGTGCCATATGCGGCTCCTTTCTTTTATATGCAAAGAATTCTTTGCATTATTCCTCGTTTGCTCTCTTTACGGACAAAACCTTAAGGTGCTGCACGCGCGCGCCCTCAACCACAACCTCTTCGCCTTCCTTTGCGCCGAGGAGTGCCACGCCGATGGGCGAGGAATCCGAGATCTTGCCCTGCAAGGGATCGGTTTCATACGAGCCTACGATATGATAGGTAAATTCCTTATTTCTTTCCTTATTGAAAAGGGTTACGATCGAGCCAACACTGATGCGGGAGCGGTCGATCTCCGACTCATCCACAACCCTTGCGTTTGCGATCAGCTCCTTGAGCTCGGCGATTCTTGCATGGATCTTACCCTGCTCTGCCTTCGCCTCGTCATACTCGCTGTTCTCGGAAAGGTCACCGAATGCGCGCGCGGTGGAAATGTCCTTCTTGTTTTCCTCCACCTTCACGCTCACAAGATAATCAAGCTCATCCTGAAGTGCCTTAAAGCCGTCGGGGGTATAGGTTTTTACTTCTGCCATGATAGTTCTTTTCTCCTCTGTGTGTCTCTATATATTATTTTATTTTTGAATCCATTTTAAAAGCTCCGCGACCGCCGTATCCATTGCCTCGCTCTCCTCGCAAGTCACGTCCGGGATCACGCCCACGCCGTGATAATTCACACCGCAGGGGGGGTTATAAAGCGCCGTCGTCAGCGTTATGACCGAGTTATCCTTCAGGGGAAACGAGGCTTGCATTATGCCCTTTCCGAAGGTTGCGGCATCCGTGCCGACCACGGTTGCCTTGAGAATGCCCGCGCTGTTATAATCGCGCATCGCCGCAGTAAAAAGCTCGCCCGCCGAGGCCGTTGCTGCATTACAAAGCACGACCGACGGAAGGGAAATCGAATGCTCCGATGTCGAAAAATATTCGTCGGGGGGATTTTTCTGCGTACCGTAGGAAAAAAGTGTGCTTCCCTTAGGCGCGAGATGATCCAGCACGTCCTGCACGGAGACGAGATATCCGCCGGGATTATCTCTCATATCAAAGATAAAGCCGACGGCACCCGCCGCCTCTGCCTTATCGATATATTCCTTAAAATACTTCGCGGTCGTTCCCTTAAAGGCGGTCACGGCGATATAGGCGATATTGCCCTCGAGCATTTTGTACGAAACCGTTATATTATCGAGGTTTTCACGCACGATCTCGAAGGAAATGATCCTATCCCCGCGCTTGATCTCAAAGTGCACCGCCGCGCCGACCTCGCCCTGCATTTTTTCAAAAGCAGAGTCGATCGTTTCCTTCGTGACGAGGGTTCCCTCGACCGAATAGAGAAGGTCTCCGAGCATCACACCCGCGCGCTCTGCGGGCGCGCCTGCAATCAGGCGGATCACCTCCACCTCACCGGACGTATAATCCTTACGAACGGTCATGCCGATGCCGCCGTACGTTCCGCTCATGGAATTCGCATAACCGGCGTATTCCGCGGCGGTGCGGTACACCGCATAATCGTCTCCCAGCGCAAGCACCATGCACCGAAGCAGCGCATCCGTATACGCCGTTTTATCCGAAAAAGAGATTTTGTCGTAATAAAGGTTTAAAAAGCAATCCACCGCCGTCCTTGCCGCCTCGGCGGGAACGATCGGTTTATAATAATGCTGATAAATGACAGATTCCGCCGAGGTAAGCTTGGAAACGTCATACCCCTTCGGGAGCTTCCAACGGCCGAAGCATTCCGCCATCGAGCCGCAGGCCTCCACGTTCACCGTTTCGATGCGGTCTATCAGCGCCTGCTTTTCTTCCGCGCTTGGGGGCGGTGTCACTGTGCCGCAGCACGCGAGAAACAAAACGGAAACCGCCAAAAGAAGGGACAGGGCACACAGCGAAAAGCGTTTTTTAAAGCTTCTCCGACTCCGACAGCGGATGTTATCTTTTTTATCCACTCGTATTCCTTTCGCCTGCCGCAAAGCGGCAAAAAATGATACGCCGCGGGTGCTTTTTTGCAAAGCCCCACAGCAAGACGGTATGAAAAAAACAGTTTTTGGTAGCCGATACCATTCGACTACCAAAAGCTATTCTCTATGTTTTTATATGCGCGGTAAAAATCAGAACTTCGCAGGTCTCGAGGTGAGATACTTCTTCACCATGAGTGCCACCTTGAAGGTCACTGCGTGATCAAATTCGCGCAGATCCAGTCCCGTCAGCTTACGGATCTTCTCCAGACGGTACACCAGCGTATTGCGGTGCACGAAAAGCTTGCGGGAGGTTTCGGAAACGTTCAGATTGTTTTCAAAGAAGCTCTGCACGGTCATGAGAGTTTCTCTGTCAAGCGACTCGAGGGAGCCCTTCTTGAACACTTCCTGCAAAAAGATCTCGCAAAGCGTTGTGGGCAGCTGATAGATCAAACGGCCGATGCCGAGGTTTTCATAGGACATCACGGGGCGCTCGATATCAAACACCTTACCAACCTCGAGCGCAATGCGCGCTTCCTTATATGCATTTGCAAGATTCTTAAGGTTTTCAACCACGGAGGAAATACCGACCAGAACCTTCACGGAATGCTCCTTTGCGATCGCATTCAGCATGGAAAGCGCCATCTGCTCCAGCTCATCCGTGGTCGTGGATTCGGCAACCTCGCGCACGACAACGATATCCTGCTCGGAAATGTTGATCACGTAATTGTGGCTCTCCTCGCCGCTGTAAAGCCCCTGCACGAGCTCAAAGGGACTCGCTCCGGAGAACTGACCCTGGAACTTCAGAACGAACACCGCTCTGTATTCCTCGTTATTGAAATGAAGCTCGTTGGACTTTATGTAAATATCGCTGGGAAGGATATTATCAAGAATAATATTCTTAATGAAAGAGCCCTTATCGTACTTTTCATCGTAAAGACGCTTAATATTACCGAAGGAAATGGACAAAAGCTGTGCCATCTTATCGGCATGCTCATCCTCGCCCTCAACGAAAACGACGCAATCCGTCTTGGATCCCGCGTTGATCGAGCGGTAGGTATATCCGTCAAGCAGTACCTTGTCCGGAGAAAAAGAAAGCTCCTGCTGAATCCTCTGCCGTGCCTCACCGATCTTGCTAAGCTCGGAGCAAGCGACGATGATACTGTTCTCATCGATCACGCCAATCGTACGCCCCACAACCTCGCGCATCTGGTGTATTACGGTTTGATATAAGCGGTTAGACATAAACCTCTCCCTTCGGCCAAAAAAACTTTTGTTTATACTGTACTATATTCTACACTATTTTTCGTCTTTTTTCAATAGTTTTTTAAAAAAATTTTCTTTTTACACAAAAAAATTATTTTTCATTTGTATATTATGCAAAAGACCGAAAAATCAAAGCTCAAATTCATAAGAAATAGCACTCAAAACGCACATCGGCGCGGTTTCACAGCGCAAGATGCGCTTGCCGAGGCCGACGAGGTGGCAGCCCGCATCCGCGGCCGCCTTTGCCTCCGCGAGCGAAAAGCCGCCCTCCGAGCCGATGATCACGGCAATTTTCTTTGCTCCCTTATGCTCGCAAAGAACGGTTTTTAAGCTGCGCGTTCCGTCGCCCTCGTAGCAGAAAAGCACCGCGTCATACTGCGGAGCCGCCGAAAGAACCGAGGAAAACGGGATCGGAAGGCCCACCGAGGGCACGCGGCCGCGGCCGCATTGCTTTGCGGCCTCCTCTGCGATGCGGCGCTGGCGCGCGTTCTGCTTTTCCTCGCGCTCTGCGCGCGGCTTGACCACACAGCGCTCCGAGAAGAACGGAACGATCGCGAGAGCGCCAAGCTCCACCGCCTTCTGGATCACGAGGTCCAGCTTATCTCCCTTGGGGTATCCCATATAAAGCGTGATATCCACGGGCGGCTCGGCCTCGGTCTCCTTCGTGGAAAGCACCGTCAGTCGGCAAATATCGTCGCGCAGACTGTCAAGACGGCAAAGATGCTCCTTCCCGTGCATATCGCACACCGTTACCGTATCGCCAACGGCCATACGGAGCGAGCGGGCCATGTGAAAGGCATCGTCCCCCGTGACCGTAACGGCATCGCCGTCAAAGCCGGTGGACGGAACGAAAAATCTCGGCATAGAAGCTTTCCTTTCTAACTTATGTAAAACGGGTGCTTTAAATACTGCGGCGCACGAGAAGTGCCACCCAATCGTTCTCGCTTTCCTCGCGCTCCACCAAAAAGCCCTGCGCGGCGGCGGCCTCGATCACGTCCTGCTTGCGGGGCGCAATGATGCCCGAAAGAATGAGGGGTGCGCCGGGCAAAAGAAGTGCGCCGATATCCGGGAGCATACGCAGAATGATATCCGCCACAATGTTGGCAACGCAAACGCCGTAGGGCGCGGTGCGATCCACGTCCTTCAAAAGATCCGATACGCCGACGGTGATATTTTCACAGCCGTCCGCAAGCGCGTTTTCCTTTGCAACGCGCACCGCCACGGGGTCTATATCGTAGGCGTAAATATCCTTCGCGCCAAGCTTTGAGGCGCAAATGGAAAGGATGCCCGAGCCGGTACCGACGTCCAGCACGCGCTCGCCGCCCTTGACGACGTCCTGCAATATCCGCATCACGAGGCGCGTGGTCTCATGCGTACCCGTGCCGAACGCCATGCCGGGATCCATGCGGACGATGATCTCGCCCTCCTTCGCCGTGTACTCCTCCCAAGCGGGCACGACCGTCACACGGCCGAGAGAGATCGGCTTATAATACTTCTTCCAGTTTTCGGCCCAATCGTCCTCCGAAACGCCCTCCGCCGAGATCTCGGCATCCAAGGAAAGCGCGCGGAAGCGGTCCTGTAAAAAGGCGCGGAATTCAGCGATCGGCTTCTCCTCGGGAACGAAGATGGAAACCGCCACGCTATCCTTATCGGCGTTCAAAATGGTTTCGTCCACAAGCTCGCCGTACATTCCGTTGAAGGAGAAATCACTGTAATCCTCGATCATCAGCCCGTTATCGAGCATGCTCATCACCGCAGAGATCGCATCCAGATCCTTCACGCTTCCCTTTGCGGTCAGTTTCGTCCAGCTTCCTGCCATGCCTTATATACCTCCATAGCCTCTTTTTTGTCAATATTTATTTGCACCGTGAGCGCATCCTTGGAAGAAAACGCCTTTTCATCTCTTAATCTCTTCAAAAACTCCACTTCCACCGTTTCTCCGTAAAGATCACCGGTGAAATCACAGATATGCGTTTCTGCATGCAGGACTCTCTCCCCAAAGGTCGGGCAGGTGCCAAGGTTCGTCACCGAAGCAAATTTCCCCTCTGCCGTGCGTACCGCGGTGGCGTAAACGCCGCTTGGGAGCAAAAGTCGGTTCTTTTCGAGCGGGAAATTCACCGTCGGGAATCCGAGCGAGCGGCCGCGGCCGTCTCCTCCCTCCACCGCGCCCGAAAGGGTGTACGGCGCACCGAGCAAGGCAGAGGCGCGCTCCACATCGCCGTTTTTGAGATACGCGCGCACCGCGCGAGAGGAAAGCAGCTCCCCTCCGTCGTAAAGCGGCGCAAGCACGAGATTTTCGCGCCCGATCTCCTTCATATAACGGCAGAGCGCGTCCGCATCGCCCGCCGCGCCGCGCCCAAAGCGGTAATTGAAGCCGCAAACCGATACCGCGGCCAAAAGCTCCTCGGCAAGGCTTTTTTTCGCAAAATCCTCCGCCGCGATATCCGAAACGGCGGAAAGCTCGCACATATAAACGATGTCCACGCCGAGGGATGCAAGAAGCGAAAGCTTTTTTTCCGTATCGTACAGGCGATGCGCGCTGCGCTTGATATTTTCATCCTCTGCGGGGAAGGTAAATACGGAAAGAGGAAGTCCGAGCCCGTCCGCCTTTTCTCTTGCCAAGCGCAAGAGCGCGCGATGCCCGAGATGCACGCCGTCAAAAAATCCGAGCGCAATGACCGACGGCCGCGCCGCCGAAACCCGCCCGGGGCAATAAGTGATGCATTCCATGGCTCTCCTCCTTCCAAAAAGTTTCGGCTTTTATTTTAACATATTATTTTGAAATTGTCAATCCTATCGCGCCCGGTTCATAAGCGCGCAAGAAAAATGTTTGACAAATACGCGCATATATGGTAAAATGAGAGCAAATAAGAAAGAGGAGTTTTATTATGTCCGGTAAACTGAACGTCAAACGCACGATCCTCGTCGGCTTTGCTTTCTTTCTGATTTCCGCCTTCTGGCAGTCCTACGACAAGATCGTTCCCCTGATCCTAACGCAGAGATTCGGAATGAATCAAACGCTTTCGGGCTTTATCATGTCGCTCGACAACGTGTTCGCCGTATTCATGCTCCCCATCTTCGGCGCTCTCTCGGATAAGGTCAGCACCAAGCACGGCAGGCGCACGCCGTTCATCCTTTTGGGCACGGTCTGTGCCGTCGTCTTTTACGTTTTCTTGAGCCTTGCGCCCTCGCTTTGGCTCTTCATTCTGCTTTTGCTTGCCACGCTGATCGCGATGGCGACCTTCCGCTCCCCTGCCGTTGCGCTGATGCCCGACGTCACCGAAAAGCCTCTGCGCTCCAAGGGCAACGCCGTCATCAACCTGATGGGAACGGCGGGCGGCATCTCGGTGCTCGCCGTAGGCCTTGTGATCAAGACCGGCGAGGCGCACGCCGAAAATTATCCGATCTACGTCGGCACGGTTTGCTTTATCATGATCGCGGCACTCGCCGTCTTTCTTCTGACGGTCAAGGAGGTTCCGTGGGCAGCAGAGGCAGACGCGCGCAACCGCGCTTTGGAGGCAGGTGCCGCACAAGCGGAGGCTGCCGCACCGACCGCAAAGCACAAGCTTTCTCGGGAAGAGCTTATCTCGCTTTGCCTGATCCTTGCATCCGTGGCGCTCTGGTTCACGGGCTATAACGCCGTTACCTCGAAATTTTCGGTATATGTCGAGGCCGTTCTCCCGCCGCGCGACGCCGTTACCGGCGAGATCCTCGGCGATCCCGTGGTTTCCTACGATCTTGCCTTGATCATCGCACAGATCGCCGCGATCATCACCTATATTCCCGTCGGCCTGATCGCATCCCGCATCGGCCGCAAGAAGAGCATTCTCGCGGGCATCGTGATGTTAAGCGTTGCCTTCGGCTTCGCGGGACTGATCAACGCATCGACCCCGCCTATCCCCATGTATCTTCTCTTTGCACTTGCGGGCATCGGCTGGGCAACCATTAACGTAAACTCCTTCCCCATGGTCGTGGAGCTTGCCACGGGCAGCGACGTCGGCAAATACACCGGCTATTACTACACCGCGTCCATGTCCGCCCAGATCATCACCCCCATTCTCTCGGGCTTTCTCGTGGATCTATTCGGCTGGGGCGTTTTCTTCCCCTACGCCGCGATCTTTGCCGCGCTCTCCTTCGTCACGATGCTCTTCGTCAAGCACGGAGATGCAAAGCCCGAAAAGAAGGAGTCGCTGCTCGAGCATCTCGATGCGGACGATTAAATAAATTTTTCCGTCGCAGCCTGCGACAAAACGGAGATCTATATGCACTGGTATACCTATATCGCCATTTTCGTATTTTTCATTCTCTCGCTTCTGATCGCCTACGCGGCACTGACCTATCCGGGAAAGCGCCGTCCGATCTCGCCCGAGCTGCTCGGCGTGCAATACGCGCATCGCGGTCTGCACGACGGCACGCACGCGGAGAACTCGCTTTCCGCCTTCCGTTTAGCCGTGGAAAACGGCTACGGCATCGAGCTTGACGTCCGTCTTTCGGGGGACGGCGTGCTGGTCGTGTTCCACGACGATAGCTTAGAGCGTGTTTGCGGCGTGGAGGGCAACGTCATCGACTTTACCGCCGAGGAGCTTGCCGCCATGCGCCTTTCGGGCACGGAGGAGGGCATTCCCACCCTGCGCGAGGTGCTCGACCTCGTCGGCGGCCGCGTGCCGCTTCTCGTGGAGATCAAGGAGGGTGCAGGTGACAGCGCGGTCAGCCGCGCCGCCGCCGAAATGCTGAAGGGCTACGGCGGTCCGCTTTTGATCGAATCCTTCAACCCCCTCTCGCTCGCCCGCATCAAGGAGCTTTTGCCCACCGTGGCGCGCGGGCTTCTCTGCGATCATTACACCAAAGATCCCGCGTTCAAGAAGCCGACCTATTATATTTTGCAGTGGTTTCTTCTGAACTTCAAGGCAAAGCCGGATTTTTATGCCTACAATTACCAAAGCCGCACCTATCTTCCCTTCCGTCTGGTCCGTATGCTGCATAAGCGCCCCGCGCTTGCGTGGACGGTGCGTACCCGACTCGACAAGGAGATCTGCCGCGAAAGCGGATTTGCGTCCATCATCTTCGAAGACTTTATTCCCAAGGAAGACAATCTATGAGACTTCAACTTGTTGCCACCTGCCTTTTCGGGCTTGAGCATCTGCTTGGCGAGGAGATCGATGCGCTCGGATACGAGCGTATCAGCACGATCGACGGCCGCGTCACCTTTCTTGCAGACGAGGAGGGGCTCGCTCTCTCCAACGTATTTCTGCGCTTTGCGGAGCGCGTCTTTATCAAGCTCGGCTCTTTTAAGGTGGGTAGCTTCGATGATCTTTTCGAGGGCACGAAAGCACTGAATTGGTCAACTTTTATTGGCAAAAACGATGCATTTCCCGTCAAAGGCCATTCGATCAAGTCCTGCCTGACCTCGATTCCCGACTGCCAAGCCATCGTGAAAAAAGCCGTGGTGGATTCGCTTTCCGCCGTGTACGGCATCAAGCAGTTCCCCGAGGAGGGCGCGAAGCACCAGATCGAATTTTTCATTTTGAATAATGAAGCCACCCTGATGATCGACACCTCGGGTGCGCCCCTGCACAAGCGCGGCTACCGCTATGAATCCAACGATGCGCCCATCCGCGAGACCCTCGCCGCCGCGATCGCAAAGACCTCGCGCCCCCGCGAGGACGTCCTTTTCTGGGACCCCATGTGCGGCAGCGGAACGATCGCCATCGAGGCGGCCATGATCATGAACAATATCGCCCCCGGCAAGCGCCGCCGCTTCGCGGCCGAGCAATTCCCGTGGCTTGACAAGCGTTATTTTGCCGACGCGAGAGAGGAAGCGATCGCAAATGAGATCCGCTCCCCCTTCGAGGTCTACGCCTCGGATATCGACGACCGCGCCGTCGCGCTCACGATTCAAAATGCCAAGGGCGCAGGCGTGAACCACGCCATCCGCGCGATGCGCGAGGATTGCCGCCGCATCAGCGCCCCCGGCCGCCGCGGCACGATCGTGACCAACCCACCCTACGGCGAGCGTCTCGGAACGCGCGAGGAGGTCGAGCGCCTTTACCGCGATATGGGCCGCCACTTCCGCTCGCTTGCGCCGTGGCAGGTCTACGTCATCACCTCGCACGAGGGCTTCGAGCGCTTCTACGGCAAAAAGGCCGACAAGGTCCGCAAGCTCTATAACGGCATGATCCCCTGCTATCTGTATCAGTATTTCAAAAACGAGAAGAAATAAAAGACTTTACCCTTTATTGGGTTCGTGAATTGTGCAAAACGCAGTTCCAAAGCCGCACTCTTTCGGGGTGCGGCTTTGCTATATAAAAGATTCCAACAAAAAACGGCGTCTCTCCTTATTTTTGAGAGACACCGTTTTTTTCATTCAGTTTTTCTTATATTTTTCCATTTCAAGCAGGATATGAAAGATATTTTCCTGCTCCTCACGGGTTTTTGAGGAAAGAAATTCATAACACTGCAGCGGTATGTCATTCGCATGATCCTCTTGACCGCCAAGCTTCTCAAAAAGCCGTGAAAGTGAAACGCCCAACGCAGATGCTACCTTCTCAATGCTCTCAATCGTAGCGTTTTTCTCACCACGCTCCAATTGCCCGATATACGTGGGGTGGCACCCCGCAAGCTCTGCGAGCTTTTCTTGGCTTAACCCCTGCTCTGTCCTGTAATTTCTTAATCTTTGCCCAAGTAATTTTGCAAGATTGCCCATTCTCTCACCCACCTAAATTTTTCTATATATAGTCTATAAATATTGAAGCAAGTTTTCTATAGACTATTGATATTCTTTTTGGTTTATTGTATACTATAAATATCTATAACTAATATTTTGTGCTTTTAGTGCAGAAAGGAGGAATAGAATGGATACGTATACCGTTTCTTTTTTTGGACATCGTGTGCTTCATGACTTGGAAAGAATAGACACCCAAATAATTCCCTTGCTCAAGGAGCTTCTAAAAACAAAACCATACGTTTCGTTTCTCATCGGACGTCAAGGTGAATTTGATATATACGTTGCTTCCGTAATTAAACGCGTACAAAAAGAAGTAGGCAAAGAAAGCAATGAATTAACATTGGTTCTCCCTTATGCAGTAGCAGACCTGCCGTTCTACGAAATCTACTACGACAGTCTTATCATTCCCGAATGTCTGCAGGGGACGCATCCAAAATCCGCCATTACTCAAAAAAACAGATGGATGATCGAGCAATCAGATCTTGTTATCACTCTCGTAGATAAAGAAACAGGAGGCGCATATACGGCACTTAAATATGCAAAGAAATTGGACAAAAAGATTATCCGCTTGTAAGCAAAGTTTGCAAAGAGGGCAACTCACACTTGCATTTCAATTACGTAGAAAAAGAACGAAGATGCGTTTATGCTGCACCTTCGTTCTTTTTCTAACAGTTTCGCTCCTTATGCATGCACGGATGGTCGGAGCGCAGCCTTTCGGGATGCAAATTTATAATATGACTTGCGCAAAGAAGGCATACAAACCAACGACGAAAGCGACTCTGAAAAAAATCGGCATTTTTCACTCAAAAGAAAAAAGGTCGCGTCCCATTTTTCTTTGCATCCTTGTGCGGCGCATATTTTTCCTTTTTTGGGGCATTCTAACCGTAAGAAAATGAAAGGCGAAGAGCAGATGCGAGAGTTTTACGAAAACTACTGTGCCAACGTGCAAGCAATGGAAAAGGAGCTGCGCCCGAAGGAGAATTTCGATATTCTCACGCGCACGCTCGCCGTGGGAGATGAGGAGCTGTCCTTCTTTTTCATCGATGGCTTCGCAAAGGATGCACAGCTCGGAAAGTTAATGATGCATTTTCTTTCTCTGCCCCATGCGGGAAGCGCGGAGAATCTTGCAAGGAAACTGCCGCAGATCGAGGTGGATATTTGCGAGGATTTAGACCAAGCCTTGACGGCGGTCCTCTCGGGACAGACCGCGCTTTTCGGCACGAATTTCGGCAAAAAATGCATCCTGATCGATCTTCGCACCTACCCCGCTCGCAGCGTAGGCGAACCCGAGAGCGACAAGGTCATGCAGGGGGCAAGAGACGGCTTTACGGAAACTTTAGTTGTCAATACGGCGCTTTTGCGCCGCCGTGTGCGCGATACGCGCCTTACGATGGAATACTGCAATCTCGGCGGAATATCCAAGACCGACGTTGTGATCTGCTACCTCAAGGGCGTAGCGGATGAGGCTTTTGTAATGCAGCTTTCCCAGCGGATCGCGCGCCTTCGCCCCAAGTCCTTGACGCTGGGATTTCAAAGCCTTGCGGAATCGCTGATTCGCTCGCGTTGGTACAACCCCTTTCCCAAGATCCGCACCACGGAGCGGCCGGACACTGCCGCCGCCCAGGTCGTGGAGGGGAGCGTTCTCGTTTTTTGCGACACCTCGCCACAAGTGATGATCCTGCCCACCTCGCTCTTCGATTATCTTCAGCAGACCGACGATTATTATTATCCGCCCTTGACGGGCACGTATCTTCGCATCGTGCGTACGCTGATCCTGCTTCTTTCGGTGGTGGCAACGCCGCTTTGGTATCTTTCGCTCAAATATTCCGCCATTCTGCCCCCGGGGCTTGCCTTTCTGATCCCGGACGAGTCGGGCGCGCTTCCCATTATATTACAGCTTTTCCTCGCAGAGCTTGCGATCGACGGCTTGAAGATCGCATCCATGAACACCCCCGATATGCTCTCCAACTCCCTCTCCGTCGTCGGCGCGCTTCTGCTCGGTGATTTCGCCATCACAGTCGGCTGGTTCTGCGTGGACGTCATCCTCTATATGGCGTTCGTTGCCATCGCCAATTTCGCCCAGCAAAACCACGAGCTCGGCTATGCTTTTAAATTCATGCGTATGCTGATCCTCGCCCTTTCCGCCCTGCTCGGCATCTGGGGCTTCGCCCTCGGCTGCGTCCTCTTCTGCGTTTTCGCCGCCACCGCCAAGGGTGTCGGTCACGGCCGCGGCTATCTCTACCCGCTGATCCCTTGGAACGGCACCGCCATGCGCCGCCTGCTCTTCCGCACGCGCAAGCGCGACTTCGCCGAGTCTCCCACCGAACGCACGCCCCCCGACTGACCGCCCCCCCACCACACGGCTACGGTGGCTTCGCCCTCGGCTGCGTCCTCTTCTGCGTTTTGCCGCCACCGCCAAGGGTGTCGGTCACGGCCGCGGCTATCTCTACCCGCTGATCTCCCGGAACGGCACC
>JAFVQL010000014.1 GCA_017504785.1 Clostridia bacterium
GGATAAACAGCAACGAGAAGAATACCGTCGTCCGACAAAAGATCGAGCGCCGCCCTAACGGCGGGCATGGTCGTTTCTCGCATGGTGGTAATATGCTTCCTTCCGCTGCGAGGGAGATATCCGAGGTTGAACATTCCCGCCTTGATCGGCTCTTTGACATAGTCGGCAAGAAGGTGATGCGAGGCACAGATCAAGGTGTAATTCTCGGGTGCGCCGTTTTCTTCAAGATGCGCCTTGGTGGACACCAAAGCCTCGGGCTGAATATCAAAGGCGTATACCCTTCCCGTCGGACCGACGGTTTTGGAAAGGAACAGCGTATCGCCGCCGTTTCCCATTGTAAAATCCACGCAAACGTCTCCCTCACCGAGATGCTGAAGGATAAAATACTGATGCAGTTCGTTCAGATCGACCATTTTTTCCTTTTCCTTTTTTCATTGAAATTTTAGCGTTCCCTCGTTTCCGCTTTCTCGGGCGAGGCGGCGGGCTTGACGTAGGCGGTGTAATTCGTTTTATAGATCACGAAGCCGCTCTTTGCGCCCTGCGGCTTTTTGATGTTTTTCACGCGAGTGTAATCCACCGCCAAAAGATCTGCATCCCGGCCGCTTGAATGATAGGCGGCGACGGCGGCAGCCTCCGTATAATCCCTTGCATCCGGCTCTTCTCCATCGCAAAGCAAGATCGCATGCGAGCCGGGCATATCCTTGGCGTGAAACCAAAGGTCACCCTTGGCGGCAACCTTGAAGGTGAGATAATCGTTTTGCGCGTTGTTTCTTCCGACCAAAAGGCGGTAGCCCGACGAGGTTACGTACTCAAGCGGCTTTTGCTTTGAGATCTTTCCCGGCTGATAGCCCTTCATTCTCGAGGCGTAGCCGCTGTGGTAAAGCTCGTCACGGATCTGCAAAAGATCCTCCTCCGTGGTGGCGCGGGAAAGGAAATCCGCAACGCTTTCAAGATAGCGAAGCTCGCCCTCCCATTCGCCGATCAGCGCCGTCAAGGTCTCCTTGGCGTTTTTCTGCTTGGTGTAATGCTTGTACATGCGCTGGGCGTTCTGTGCGGGCGAAAGCCTCGTATCGAGCTTGATCTCGACCTCGGGGCAATTTTCATCATAATAATCCACGCAGACGAGCACTTCATCTCCGCGCTTCATTTTATAGATATTCGCCGTGATCAGATCGCCGTATCGCTTGAACTCTACCGCGCGCTCGCTTTCAAGAAGCGCCTCCTTTTGCAGAGCAATCTTCTTTTCGGTGCGAGAGATGGCATTCTGCACGAGGGTGAGAACGTCCTTGCCACGCTGATGGATCTTCTCGAGGCGATCGCGCTCGGCAAAATAGGCATCAAACATTTCGGCGAGGCTTCGATAGCTTGTTTTCTTCACGTCTGTGCCGAGATAGGTGATATCCATATAGGAATTATCCGAGGGTTTTCCTGCATTGTTGTAAACAACAGTTGGCAAATAGTCGTGTTTCAAAAGAAGATCTTGCCATTCGGAGAAGGTTCTCCAAAGTCTTTCGGCGTCTACATTTAAAAGAGGAAGATCGATCGTGCCCGAGGCGCGGAAGCAAAGCTCGTGCGAGATCTGCGTTGCAATACCCGAAAAGCTTTGCGTGATGAATTTCTCCACCGTGCGCTCTTTTGGGAAGGCGGTAAAACGGGAAAAGAAATCTTCCCTGCCGGCTTCAAGGGGAGAAAGCTTGCCTTGGCTCTCGGGCAGGCGGTAGGTCATGCCGGGAAGCACCTGCCGAATGGTGGAGGCGGAGAAATCGATCAGCTTCATCGCCGTAACGATCTTTCCTTCCCCATTCGCCAAAATCAAATTGGCATACTTTCCCATGATCTCGCAGATGAGGCACAGGCTCGTGGGGTATCCCATTTCGTCGTATGCGGAAAAATGGATTTTCGCAATGCGGTCGAATCCCGGCTGCTCCACGGAAAGAAGCCTTGCGCCGCCGAGGTGCTTTCGCATCTGCATGCAAAACATCGGTGCCTTCAAGGGATTTTCCTTGCTTTGGGTGGAAAGCTGCATGCGCGGCGCGTTCGGGCCGACGTTAAAGACGAGGCGCTTCGTTTCTCCCCTGGATCGAAGGACGAGATCCAATTCATCCTGCTGAGGCTGAAGCACGCGCTCCACCTTCGCATCTATAAACTGCGCCTCGATCTCCGAAAGAACGGCACGCATCATACAAGCATCGTATGCCATAGTGTGTTTCCTTTTCTTTTATTCCTAAACGAGAGTCAGCGCGCGCGCGGCGCACATAGTGTCGCCCGTTTCTGCGCGGTACGAACCGCCTCTGTAATGATATTCCGTGCCGCGCGCGGCGCGCCCGACGGATATAAGATACATAAGAATATGCATGCAAACGAAATCGTCTGCCAAGGGGCTTCGCACCGCCGCAAGGCGCAGCGCATCGCCCGCAAGAGAGCCGAAATACATGGGTAGCCCCCGGATCGGTTCGGTCGCCCGCAGCCCCTCCGCCGTCTTAACATCCACGGCATTCGGATGCGCGGATTCAACAAAAACGAACGGATGCTCGCCTGCGACCAATACCGCATCGTGTATAACGGAATATGAAAATAAGGATATATTTTCATATATTTGTTTACATATTTTCGTTTTTACCCAAATTTTATTTGCTTTGCTCGAAAGAGAAAGCGGCAAGGTCTTTCCGCTTTCAAGCTCTATAAGGATCTCTTCCATCGGCCATCCCGCGACCTTGCCGAAATAAAAGGATACGGCGCGGAGCGCCTCAGGCGTGACCGTTCTTTGCCAAAGCGCGGTGCGGCAGAAAAGCCCGATATCGGCAGAAAGGCTGGGAAAAAGCCGACATTCCGCATCCCCCTGCCCCATTGCTTTTTCTTTATTTTCGTAGATAGAAAGAGAATACTTTTGATTTTCGTCATGGAAGGTCATGCTCTTCATACTGTCACCTCAGAGGCAAAACGCCTCTGATAGCAGTATATGAAAATCGGGCTTTATTCTTCCGTGCAAAGATAGGCGATAAGGGCTTCGCGCTCGTTTTTCACGCACCCGCCCATGACTGCGAAAAGAAGGCGCGAGAGCGCTTCACCAATGGCTTTTCCCTTATATCCAAGCGAAGCGATCGCCTGCCCGTCCACAGCGAGATCGGAAAGCGAGGTACAAGGATGCTTTTCGATCAAGGCTTCGAGGTCATCGAGGCGGCACAGATGGGACGGACGTGCCGTCCGCAAAAGACACGAATCGGCTTCGGCACTCGCGTTATGCGCGCATGATAGAGCCCCGCTTTGCGGCTCGTTTGAGGATAAGAGAGCGCGAAGGCGAAGGATCGAGCGCGCGCCGTCCTCTCCCACATAATGCAAAAGAAGGCAAAGGCTTTCGTCCGCTCCCGTGTCCTCGTCATAGAGGTGCGAAAGGATCTGCACGCCGCGGCGAACGGTTGCGCGGTCGGAGCGAAGTGCCAAGGCGCAAGCCTCAAAACGAGAAGCGGCGGTTTCTCCCTCTGTCACGCTTTTGCGTGCCACCTCCCTCTCGGAGGGTGGCTCGGGGGAAAGGGGGCGGGGCGGATGCGCCGTCCGTGATATGGAGTCTCTCTGTGACTCGTGACATGGATCGGCTTCGCCGCCCGTAATATGCGTGCTCTGCACGCATGATATAGAACCGCTTTGTGGTTCGTGATGAGAGAGAGGAGGAAGGGCGAAGAGAAGGAGCATTCTTTCCTCGGCGGTTAGGCCTTCCATGGAAGGAAGCGCGTGCATCGGTATTTCCTTCAATGCAGGGATCGCGACCGAGAGAACCTCGGAAAACTCCGTCAAAACACGGCGGGCGTCCTTACCGCCGAGTAGCTTTCTCCATTCCACCAGGACGCGCTCGGCACTGACGAAGGAAAGAAGATATGCACATTTCCGCATAGCGGCGGCAGTCTTTTCTTCGATTTCAAAACCGAGCGTTGCCGAAAAGCGAAGGCCGCGCAAGATTCGAAGGGCATCCTCCGTGAAGCGTTTTTCCGCCTCTCCCACGGCGCGGATGATACCTTTTTCGAGGTCTTCTCTACCGCCGTACAGATCGGTGAGTCCGTTTTTCGGGCTGTAACACATGGCGTTGACCGTGAAATCTCTTCTTGCAAGATCCTCGGAGAGCGTTTCGGTGAAGATCACCTCTTCGGGATGCCGATGGTCGGCATATTCTCCGTCCACGCGGTAGGTGGTCACCTCATAGGGCGTACCGCCGAGCACGACCGTCAGCGTGCCGTGCTTGACACCGGTTTCCACAGTGCGTACGGAAGCAAAGATCTCTTTCATCTGCTCGGGCGTTGCCGAGGTGGTAATATCGATATCGAAAGGGGCTTTGCCCATCAGAAAATCTCTGACGCAACCGCCCACAACGTCCGCGCGGTGACCGTGCTTTTCCAGCGATTCAATGATATATAAAACGTCACTTGAAAGCGTAAGCTCCATTGGCAAATTCCTCCCTTTCTCATTTTATATTTAAGTATACCACCTTTTCGTCGGTTTGTCAAACGCAATTCGGTATTGGCGCAAAAAACTTGAGGAGCATTAAATTTTGACCGCGAGAGCTTATCCGTAAGAGAGCCGAACACATAAGGTTTGGAAGTGCGGATTTTCCCCTATACTTCGCCGATTTTTTCTTAAATATCCGCATATTTCTCAAAAAAATTGGCTCGTCTATGAAAAAATCCGCTACTTCGAAACTGCTTCGCAC
>JAFVQL010000015.1 GCA_017504785.1 Clostridia bacterium
GCAAAATTATGCTTCTGCGGGAGCAGCAGCCTCTTCGCCGCCGTTCTCTTTGTCGATCTTCGCCTGAAGTACGTATGCAAGACCGTAAAGCGGGGACATAAGGCTTCCCATCATCTTTGCGATCAGTACTTCCTTCGAAGGAATCTCTGCGAGCGCCTCAACGCCTGCCTTATCAAGAAGGCCACCGTCTACAAAACCGGCTTTGATCTCAAAGCGATCAAGCTTGTCTGCAAAGGTCTTCATGATCTTGGCGGGTGCGATAGGATCGTCAGTGCCGATGGCAATGGCGGTCATACCCGAGAGGTACTGCTTCATATCACCGTAGCCTGCAATCTCGCATGCTCTACCGGTCAGAGTGTTCTTCATAACGGTATACTCTACACCGGCCTTACGGAGTGCTGCACGAAGTGCAGTATCGTCCGCAACGGTAATGCCTTCGTATTTCACAAGCACGCCGGACTTCGCATCGCGAAGCTTAGCTGCAAGCGATTCTACGATCTGCTGTTTCTGTTCCAGAATGTTCTTGCTTGGCATTTTTCCACCTCCATAAAATTTCAATAAAAAAATCCTTTCCGGCGACAGGCATAGCATACCCGAGGAAAGGACAAACAGAAATATTCATTTCAATCGTCGCACCTCGGCAGGAAAGCTTGCGCTTTTACCGGAACCTGCTGTCTTAGGATAACAACGGTATTATACACTATATTTCCTCGCTTGTCAACCCCTTTTTTGAAAAAAATTATTTTTTTCTCAAATTTCCTTTTTATCCCCCCTTTTACTTTCGCTTGCTTGACTTTTCTTCTCTTCTGTACTATACTATAATAAATACGGCGGAGATATCCGCCATCACGGTACAGAAGTTTTACCGCTATATTATACCAATGAAAGGAATATCATCATGAGCGTTTTTCATCTCGTGGACCATCCTTTGATTCAACACAAGCTCACCATCATGAGAGACAAGCACACCTCCACCAAGGCGTTTCGCGAGCTTCTTTCCGAGATCTCTATGCTTATGGGCTATGAGATCACTCGCATGCTCCCTCTCGAGGACGTGGAGATCGAGACCCCCATTCAAAAGGCTACCTTCAAAAGACTCGCGGGAAAGAAGCTTGCGATCGTTCCCATTCTGCGCGCGGGGCTTGGCATGGTGGACGGTTTGACACAGCTGATGCCCTCCGCAAGAATCGGACACATCGGGCTTTACCGCGATCCCGACACGCATCTGCCCGTCGAATACTACTGCAAGATGCCTCCCGACATCGGTGAAAGACTCGTTTTGATCGTTGATCCCATGCTCGCTACGGGCGGCTCGGCTGCCGATGCCATTTCTATGGTGAAGAAAAGAGGCGCGAAGAATATCGTGCTTATGTGCCTCGTTTCCGCCCCCGAGGGCGTTAAAAAGGTGCAGGACGAGCATCCCGACGTGGATATTTATTCTGCGGCGCTCGATGAAAGGCTCAATGAGCATGCTTATATTGTGCCCGGGCTTGGAGATGCCGGAGATCGAATCTTTGGCACCAAGTGATTCGAAAAAGGTGTCTTTTGGGGAGAACGAAAAGGATATTGAATTATTTATAATATATTTATAATAGTGCCTCTTTAAATCTCTGTGCAGACTTGATAAGGCACTGATGTTGAAAACCTACGGTTTTCTCCAACCGATTAAAATCCTTTTCTATTTCCGTTTCCACCCCTCGACGTACCCTTGTACGCCTCACGGGGTGGAGAACGAAAATTCTCCCACAAAATCCCCTCTTTTTCGGTGAGATCGAAAAGGTGTATTTCGGTGAGAACGAAAAGGTTATTTTTTGATTATGGTTTGTGCCTCATTGATGCTTTGAGCAGATTTGGTAAGGCACTGATGTTGAAAACCTGCGGTTTTCTTCCAACGCATTAAGATCCTTTTCTATTTCCGTTTCCACCCCTCGACGTACCCTTGTATACTGCACTGCTTTTTAGTATTTTTATGGAAAGGAAGTGATTTTCTTGCACGAGTTGATAATTAAAAAGAACGATGCGGGGCAGAGGCTCGACAAGTTTATCACGAAGACTTTGCATTTGCCGACTTCCCTCCTCCATAAGTCCATACGGCTTAAAAAGATCAAGGTGAACCGAAAGCGCGCGGAGGCTTCGCAGATGCTCGCCGAAGGCGATCGCGTGCAATGCTTTCTCGCCGAGGAATTTTTCGAGGCGGCGGGAATCGGAACGGCGGCACCCGACAAGGGGGACGGCACGCCTTCCCAAAAGGCGAGAAGCCTTGCCGCGATCCATCCGAGCCTTTCCGTTATCTACGAGGATGAAAACATCCTTTTGCTCAACAAGCGCCCCGGCGTTTCCGTTCATGAGGACGAGCACGAGAGCACGAATACGCTGATCACGCAGATCCAGGCGTATTTATACCAAAAGGGCGAATACGATCCCGACGAGGAGCAGAGCTTTGCGCCCGCGCTTTGCAACCGCATTGACCGCAACACGGGCGGCATCGTTATTGCCGCGAAAAATGCCGAGGCCTTGCGCGTGATGAACGAAAAGATCAAGAAAAGAGAGATCGATAAGTTTTATCTTTGCGCGGTGCACGGCGTTCCCGCCAAGGAAAGCGACACTCTGCATGGCTACTTAATTAAGAATGAAATGAAAAAGCAGGTGAGCGTTTTTGACAAAAATCCGCCGCGCGGCGCGAAGGAGATCCTCACGCGCTATCGCGTAATCGCGAAGCGCCAGGACAGCGCGCTGCTCGAGGTTGAGCTTTTGACGGGGCGCACGCATCAGATCCGCGCGCATCTTTCGCACATCGGGCATCCTCTGCTCGGGGACGGAAAATACGGCGTTAACCGCGAGGACAAAAAGCGCGGCTACAAATACCAAGCACTCTATTCCTATAAGCTGAAATTCTGCTTCAAGGGAGAGCCAACCGCTTTGGACGCTTTGAACGGAAAAGAATTTTCTATTAAGAAGAGCGATATTTATTTTACAAAGGATTTCTTCAAGTAAGCGGTTTATTGGTTTCTTCAAGTAAGCGGTTTATGGGCATTTTATTTTGGCTTTTAAAATGCTTTTATTGGATCACAAATGAATATATAAAAAGAGCAAGAGTAAAAGGAAAAAGATCCTTCTATTGGGCGACCTACTGTAAAGCAGGTCGCCCAACGAAATTTGCCCATTGGGGCAAGTGAAATCGCTTCGCGGTGAAATATTTGCTTCGCAAATGTGAAATGTTCGCATGCGCGAACGTGGGCAAATTTCATTTCACATCGAACGAAGTGAGATATTTCACAATGTGCGTTAGCACATTATTTCACGTTTTGCTTGGCAAAACATTTCACTTATATTTACCGCCCGACAATACGCTTTTATAAGTGTAACACACTATACC
>JAFVQL010000016.1 GCA_017504785.1 Clostridia bacterium
AACCGAGAATTTTGAGATCAATGGAGTCTATTTTGCGTATAATGATGCTGACGGAACAAACGGTTATAAAAAAACAGCCGATCGCGGCGGTGTGATAACACACAACGGGCAACACTTGATAATTAGATATGTAACAAACGAAGAAGGCGAAAATATTATTCTTTACATAGCAGAAATAGAGTAGGCATCTTTTTTGTCAACACCCATCAAAAAGAAAAGTCGCGTAAGCGGCTTTTTCTTTTTGTATTCTTCACTCTTCACTCTTCACTTTTCTCTAAATCTCCCCCGCGCGACTTTTCCGGAGAAGAGATAAGAGAGAAAAGAGAAAAGAAAATGTACAACCGCCTTTCAGAAATTTCCCCAAAAACTTGCAAAAGGGCGAAAACTATGGTATACTGATGGAAATTCAAACGCAAGGGGAACGCTATGCCGAACCTGATAAAAATTACCGATTTTAACGCGCCGGAGCTGGACGTTTTCGTGCGGCTGACGGGCGCACAGCTTCGCAACAAATTAGAGCCCGAAAAGGGCATCTTCATTGCCGAAAGCCCCACCGTGATCGAGGTGGCGCTGAACGCGGGGTGCGTGCCGATCGCACTGCTGACGGATGAGCGGCTTCTCGGCGGCGCGGTGGAAAAAATCATCGAAAAATGCAACGAAAAAGAGCCCGATTTCCCGATCTACGCAGCAGAGCGCGCGGTGCTCTCTTCACTCACGGGCTTTGAGCTGACACGCGGTGCGCTTTGCGCCATGAAGCGCCCCTCGCTTCCCACCGTGGAAGAGCTTTGCCGCGATGCAAGGCGCATTGCGGTTTTGGAAGAGGTTGCGGATTCCACCAACATCGGTGCGCTCTTCCGCTCCGCCGCCGCCCTCGGCATCGATGCCGTGCTGATCACGCCGACCTGCTGCGATCCCCTCTGCCGCCGCGCCGTGCGCGTGAGCATGGGAACTGTATTCCAAGTGCCCTTCACCCGCATCGGTGACACCCCTGCGGATTGGCCCAAAAAAGGGATCGAGCGTTTGCGCGCGCTCGGCTTCAAGACCGCCGCCATGGCACTGCGCGATGACACCGTGTCGATCGACGATCCCCGCTTAAAGGAAGAAAAGAAGCTTGCAATCATTCTCGGAACAGAAGGGGACGGGCTGAAAAAGGCAACCATCGCCGATTGCGATTATACCGTGAAGATCCCTATGGCACACGGGGTTGACTCCCTGAACGTAGCCGCCGCAGGCGCGGTCGCATTCTGGCAATTGACAAGATAAAACCGCATATTTGCAAATAATTGTTTTCATATTTTTGTTTTATGGGTTTTTAAAAGCGGAACGCTTTGCGAATAAACCAGCCAAAAAACAAATGGCCCGCGCGCTTTGATGCAAACCGGAGCCGATACGGGGGTGCGGCTATAAGCCGAAGATAGCCCCGCCGCCACGCGGGATAAGGCCGATGCTCGAGCGCCCGCAGCCGAGCACCTTTGGAAGCTAGGAAGGCCATTTGAATCTAAAAGCATAAAAACAAAAAAACGGTTCGTACGCGAAAAAAGCGACCTCGGACCGTTTTCTTTTTTATCGACCCGCGCGTGTATGCACGCGCACTTGACATTTTTTAACTCTTATTGTATAATAGAAACAATCAAAGGTGTTTTCTTGCCTTCAATTTTAAGGAGAATGACGATGAAAAAACGAATTCTTTCCTCCCTGCTTGCCATAACGCTTGCCATGGTGGCACTTTTTGCCTTGGCATCCTGCGACCTCAGCGGCCTTGGCGGCGGCACTCCCGGCTGCACCGTTCATAACGATGCAAACAAGGATCACAAATGCGACAACTGCACCGACATCCTCAGCAGCTGCACAGACGAAAACAAAGACCACAAGTGCGATATTTGTAAAAAAGAGCTTTCCAAGTGCGCTGACGCAGACAAGGACGGTGAATGCGATCTTTGCGGCGAGGCGGTACTTCCTTCCCACACCTGTGCGGATCTAAACAAGGATCATAAGTGTGATACCTGTAAGGAAACCCTCTCGCAGTGCGCCGATGCAGACAAGGACGGCGAATGCGATCTTTGCGGCGAGGCGGTACTTCCTTCCCACACCTGTGCGGATACAAACAAGGATCATAAGTGTGATACCTGCAAGGAAACCCTCTCGCAGTGCGCCGATGCAGACAAGGATGGCGAATGCGATCTTTGCGGCGAAGCGGTACTTCCTTCGCACACCTGTGCGGATATAAACAAGGATCACAAGTGTGATACTTGCAAGGAAACCCTCTCGCAGTGCGCCGATGCAGACAAGGACGGCGAATGCGATCTTTGCGGCGAGGCGGTACTTCCTTCCCACACCTGTGCGGATATAAATAAGGATCACAAGTGTGATACCTGCAAGGAAACCCTCTCGCAGTGCGCCGACACCGATGAGGATCATAAGTGCGACGAATGCACCAAGGTTCTTTCCACCTGCGCCGACAAGAATGCAAATCACAAATGCGACGTTTGTGATAAAACGCTTTCATGGTGTGTCGATACGGACGCGGACGGCGATTGCAATTTCTGCAAGCAAACGATCCCACAGCACACCTGCACTGCCACGTACAGAGCGCATCAGTGCGACGTCTGCAGTGCGGTTCTTTCCGCGCATACGGATAAAAACAGCGATCACCACTGCGACGTTTGCTCTGTTTACTGGGAGCTTTGCTCGGATGAAAACAACGATCACCTCTGCGACGTCTGCGGCGAAAAGAAGACCGAATGCATGGATGTCGACGTCGATCGCCGATGCGATATCTGCAAAGCGGCATACACACGCAACGAGACGGCAGACGGCTCGGCTCTGAGCACCGAAAACGTCCCCTCCTCCGGATATTACGGTGTGTATGCCACCGATACCGACACCGGAACCTACAACACCACCGTTAACTTCCCGGACGGCATGGCATGCTACCGCTTCTATCTTCATTTCGCTATGGAGGTCGATAACGTTCGCATTACCGACGGAGAGCAATACGGCCTCTTCACTGCCGGTGCGGG
Source organism: Clostridia bacterium (assembly GCA_017504785.1). Lineage (GTDB taxonomy): Bacteria > Bacillota > Clostridia > Oscillospirales > CAG-272 > UBA1740. The sequence continues at coordinate 3,021 of JAFVQL010000016.1, forward strand.
TTATATAAAGAACGGCCGCTTCATCGTGCCGATGCTCTACATGCCGCGCTCTACTCAGCAATGCACGGAAATATCCATGCATTACATCCGATTCGTTGACAGAGCCACCGGAGGCGAACGGTCCTTGACCACCGGCATCTATTTCCGCTTTGTTCGCAACTGCGTTGTGCCGAATTTCCTCGGCGTAAGCACGGACGGCAATCTCGCGCATGCATCGAACGTAGCTTCCGTGAAATTCACCGACGTCAAAAATCCGCCCGCAGACGGCTTCTATATTTATCTGCATTTTGATGGTCCGATCGGCGGTGGCGGCTTCCTCTCCGGCAGTAGCGAAAACGGCGGAACCATCATCAATAACCGCAACTACGTCCTTTACGAAAACGGCAATTACATCCTGAAGGCCGAAGTAAACGTCTTATGGATCGGGACGTACCGCACCGAGGTCAACTACACTTGGCGCCCCGTCGACGGACTCGCGGGAATGACCTGCGACCTCTTCACGATCGTGGTTGAGCCCGGAGTGCGCTGTGCACAGTGCGCGCCGGACACCGATGAGGACGGCCGATGCGATGCCTGCGGCAATCTTATTATCTCTTGCACGCACCGCGACGAAAACAGCGACCACATCTGCGATGCATGCGGGCACGAGATCTCGTTCTTCGTGGATACAGACAAAAATCATCTGTGCGACGTCTGCGGCAAGATCCCCTTTGAATGTCATGACAGTGATATGGATCACATCTGTGATATCTGCGGCGCGCCGCTCGTTTGCATTAACATGGATGGTGATCACGAATGCGATATTTGCAAAGCAAAGTTGTCAAATTGTATTGATAACGACCAAAACGAGCGCTGCGACATTTGCGGCGAAGAAATATCCCCGGCTCACACCTGCGCCGACACCGACAACGATCACAAGTGTGATACTTGCGAGGAAACACTCTCGCAGTGCGCCGATGAAAACAAGGACCACAAGTGCGATCTTTGCGAGGAAGTATTAACCCCCTGTTCCGACGAAAATAGCGATCACATATGTGATATTTGCAAAATAAAGTTTACAAAATGCACAGATGATGACCAAAACAGTGTATGTGATGTCTGCGGCAATCCGATTGAAAACATCGAGGCTTTGAGAAACCCCTATATGATCGGCTATTCGACCGAGCTTGACGGCAATTTCTTTGAAAATCTCGGCCTCCTGCAGCTGACCTACGGCGAAGCCGATACGGTGTATCTGAAGTTCAATTGCGAGGTAGATTTCTATTCCTTCAGTTTCTTGGACCTCAAGGTTGACGATCCCGTATATTGCTATCGGGATGCGGAGGGTGTCGTTTACTCCGTTGAGATCCCTGCTCCCGATCGAATTTTCGTGCAAGGCGAGTCTTACGTATATTTCGGCACACCTTACAGCACGGAATGTTTCGCCTCGATCCTCTTCGACTGCATACCCGAAACGATGCCCGAGTATCTCGGCACGGTGGTCGATGGCAATCTTTCCTACAACAGCTATCCCGCAAGACTTGGCGAAACGGTGACCGTGCAGTTTGCCATGAACGTAGAGGTAGAGCTTGGCGACACCCTCTTTGCAAACGGCTTCGATGTTACGCTTGTGAGCCAGAGCCGCGAGAGCGCACCGGGCGGCACCTACTACATTTACACCGTCAGCCTTGGCGGACAGGACGTTTCCGCATACGATACGTTCGATCTCTCCTTCTCCTACTTTTATCTCGGCGCATCGGGTGGCTCTGACGGCGGCTTCCTGCCTGCCTTCACCGTGCCCGTGCAGATCGTTCCCTACGTGCTTCTCGGTGCAACCGTGAACGGCATTTCCGTATACGAAACCTTCGCACAGATCCCTTACAGCGAGGTCTACGAAATTCTTTTGACCTTGAACCAACCGGCCGACGTGTTGGAAATGGCCTTTGAGGGACTTTCCTCGGGTGAGCTCTATTCCGAGGAAAACGGCACGTACGTTTACCGCTTCACCTCCTCCAATCTCCCCTTCGGCTACGTAAACGCCCCCGTTATCGCCTACAACGGCTCGTATCCCAGCCACTTCGCGGCACTCTCCTTCGAGATCCTCGAGGAAAACGGCGGCGGTGCGAGCGGCGGCGAGGGCGGTGAAGGCGGCAGCGGGGAAAATCCCACGCTTCCTACGGTCCTTGAGGTATATGATGACGTCAACGGCGTTTTCGTGGCGGAAAAAGACGTCGTCTACATTTGGGCGGACGGAAAGCTCGGCCTTCTCATAACCTTTGACAGCCCCGTAGCGGAGACCTACATCAAATGGAATGACGAGCTTTATTACGGCGAGGATTACAGCAATTATACACAGCCGAATACGTTTACCTACACCGTTCCTATGCCCATGAGCATGAGCAAGGAGGAAGGCACCTTCACGCTCTGCATCTACGAGGGCGGATGCCAATACGAGCTCGCAGAATACGGCTATAAGAAGGAAGCGGCTCTCTTCTTCGGCATCTATCTTGATCCCGCACAGCTTGATATAGAAGGAAAGCCGTACAGCATCACCGTGCCCGCAGGGCAGGATGCGACCGTGTATCTCGCGGTGACTGCGTCGATCGATCCCGAGCAGCTTTTCCTTGCTTCGGGAGCAACCGACTACGTGCTTGAGCCTCTCCAAAATCCTTGGTGGTTAGAGGCCGCATCTTATACCGACAGCGAGGGCGATCCTATGCACGTTTGGTTCTACGAGGTGCATATCCCCGCGCAGTATCTCACCCCGGGCGAACCCGAAACGGTCAATCCGCAAAAGCTTGCCTTTATTCAGTCTGACGGCGGTACCGAGGGCATCTACTACGATGATATTTTCCAGACCTACGTGATCAACATCGCCGAATAAAAAAATCACCAAGCCCGCGAAAGGAAACAAACGCATGAAAAACCGATCCTTAAAAGGAAAAACAGTCGCGCTGACGGGTGCATCCGGCGGGCTTGGGCGCGCACTTTGTAAACAAATCTTGTCAATCGGCGCCAGTCTCATCGTCATTGACCGCAACGAAAAAAAGCAGGCGGCTCTTCTCGAGGAGTTAAGAGCCGCCTACGCGGAAAGCGCGATCGAGGGCTTGATCGCCGATATGGAGAATATGGAGAGCGTGAAGGCGCTCGCGGATGCGCTGAAGGAACGCCCCGTGGATCTTCTGATCTTAAACGCGGGCGCATACAGCATTCCGCGCCACAAGACCGCCCTGGGGCTTGACAACGTTTTCTGCATCAATTTTGTATCTCCTTACTACCTTGCGCGCACGCTTGCGCCCGTCTTGACGGCACGCGGCGGCCGTGTGATCGCCGTCGGCAGTATCGCGCACGACTATGCAAAGAGCGATCCCTCGGACGAGGATTTCTCTACGCGCGAGCGCGCTTCCCTCGTGTACGGCAATGCCAAGCGCCACCTTATGGCGGCGTTCTTCGACCTTGCAGAAAAGGGTGAAAGCGTTGCGGTCACGCATCCGGGAATTTCCTTCACGGGCATCACCGCGCATTACCCGAAGCTCATTTTCGCTCTCATCCGATATCCGATGAAGCTGATCTTCATGAAGCCAAAAAAGGCAGCCCTTTCGATCCTTGAGGGACTCTTTACTCCCACGGCGGCGGGCGAATGGATCGGCCCGCGCCTTTTGGACGTCTGGGGCAAGCCGAAAAAGAAAGCCTTGAAAACCATAAAGACAGCGGAGCAAAAGCGCCTGGCAGAGTATGCGAACGGGCTATACGAAACGCTTATGAAATAAGATCTATTATAAAGGAGGCGAGAGCCTCCTTTGTTTTTGCGCCTGTGATAGAAAGCTTCCTGCATTACAGGCAGCGGCAAAAAACGCAGCCATAGCTCTCTCTATTAAAAGGTGTGGGAAATCCTTGCTTTTCCATGCCTCTTCATCTACTTACAAAAAAACCATCCACGAGGGATGGTTTTTTCTTTTTCTGCGAAAGAGCAGTAAAAAGGTGCGTAAATGTAGGTAAGAACAGTAAAAAGTACACCAAGTCAAAATTGTTTAAAGCATCAAAAAAAGTGAGGTTTGTCCTGTGGGATAAAAGGTTGCACATCTGTTTTACTTGTGCAAAACGGGACTACACATTCCAAAAAACAAGCGTAATCATCAGCCCTGATATTTATCTTCAAGGCATTTTTGGACAATTTCTTTTTATATGGATTTTTATTCTTCTGGGGTTCTTTTGCAAAATAAATTATGTATGAATTCGAAAAATCAGCTCCGTCTTGACTCCGCCCATCATACGACAAACCATAATCTTGAATTTCGTTCCAATCTAAATGATGTTTACCAAATATCGAGTTATATGAAATGCCGTCATCATCAATAACGACCTTTTTGCTGTATCTGTAGAAAGATATGAGTGCGCCGCAAAAAACCACGCCAAGCCATAGGCATATAAAAGCGGATACGGCAAAGTCACCTATGGAGCCCTCAAATTCCATAAGTACGGGAATGAAAAAGTATAATCCGACACATTCTATAAATGTCGCACATACTCCGATTTTTAGAAACAGGCTAGTTGGCTTCAATTCAAATCCGTTATTTGTAGATTTAATTATGACAATTCACTTCCTTTCTGCAATTATTATAACAGAAAATTGCTTATATGTCAAATGATGCATCGCCTGCGGCGATATGATGTTTTTCGCTTCGCTCAAAATGATGTTGCTCCACTTCATTCCGCCATGATGCGATGTTTGCCCACTGTGCCGTAAGGCACACATCATTCGCGAAGCGAACATCATTAGGCGTAGCCGTCATCATTTTGCCGTAAAGTTCGCTCTGCGAACTTTGGCAAACATCATTCAAAAAACGCACCTTTGTCTTGGTAGACAAAAGTGCGTTTTTTGTTGGAGCAGATCGCGGGCATACTCCTTGCGGCATTCGCCTGC
>JAFVQL010000017.1 GCA_017504785.1 Clostridia bacterium
ACGGTGTAACGGCCGAGCAAACGGTCGTAAAGCGTTTCAACCACAGTGCCGGAGGATACGATATCCGAAACTACGATACCGCTCTTCGCGCCGCAGTCCTCCTCGCGAACGATCACGTCCTGCGAAACGTCAACCAGACGGCGGGTCAGATAACCCGAGTCAGCGGTACGAAGCGCCGTATCCGACAGCGCCTTACGGGAACCCTTTGCACCCATGAAGTACTCGAGCATCGTAAGACCCTCACGGAAGTTCGACTTAATGGGAATTTCGATCGTCTTACCGTTGGTTGCAAACATAAGTCCGCGCATACCTGCGAGCTGACGCATCTGCTTCGTAGATCCGCGGGCACCCGAGGTTGCGATCATGTTCAGGGAGTTGTATTTATCCAGGTTGGCAACCAATGCGTCGGTTACATCCTGGGTGGTCTTGTTCCATACGTCAACGACCTGCTTATAGCGCTCTTCCTCGGAAAGCTCGCCCCAGTTGAAGAGCTCGGTGATCTCCTCCACCTTCTGCGTAGCGGCATCAAGCAGCTGCTTTTTCTGGGGAGGAATGGTCATATCGTAAACAGATATTGACAAAGAAGATCTCGTGGAGTACTTATAGCCCATTGCCTTGATGTCGTCAAGAACCTTTGCGGCCTCGGTAAATCCATGATATTTGATCGTGAGATCGACGATCTCCTTGAGCTTTTTGCTCGTGGTTGCGAAGTTGATCTCAAGGCCGAACGGATCCTCTGCGCGGTTTACGTAGCCGAGATCCTGGGGAATGCGGCGGTTGAAGATCAAGCGGCCGTAGGTTGCATCGATCAGCTTAGACTTCTCCACACCGTCGATCACCTTCTTCACGCGGACCTTGATCGCCGCGTGCATACCGAGCTGCTTATTCTCGTATGCCATCTCCACCTCGTCGAAGTCGCGGAATACGCGGCCCTCGCCGGGCTCGCCGGGATGGTCGATGGTCAGATAGTAAGAACCAAGCACCATGTCCTGCGAAGGAACGGTAACAGCCTTACCCGAAACGGGCTTCAAAAGGTTGTTTGCCGAAAGCATGAGGAAACGAAGCTCTGCCTGTGCCTCGCTGGAAAGCGGAACGTGCACGGGCATCTGGTCACCGTCAAAGTCCGCGTTGAATGCGGGACAAACGAGGGGATGGAGCTTGATGGCACGGCCCTCAACGAGGATCGGCTCGAACGCCTGGATCGAAAGACGGTGCAAGGTAGGTGCACGGTTCAGAAGCACGGGGTGCTCCTTAATAACGTACTCCAGTGCGTCCCAAACCTCGGGAGCAACGCGATCTACCTTCTTCTTTGCGTCCTTGATGGAGTTTGCCTTCTGCGTTTCGATCAGTCGCTTCATAACGAAGGGACGGAACAGCTCCAGTGCCATCTCCTTGGGAAGACCGCACTGATAGATCTTCAGCTCGGGACCAACGACGATAACCGAACGTCCGGAATAGTCTACGCGCTTACCGAGCAGGTTCTGACGGAAGCGTCCCTGCTTACCGCGAAGCATCTCGGAAAGAGACTTAAGAGGACGGTTGGATGCGCCGGTAACCGCCTTGCCGCGGCGACCGTTATCGATCAGGGCATCCACGAATTCCTGAAGCATTCTCTTCTCGTTACGGATAATGATATCCGGAGCGTGCATTTCAAGGAAGTGCTTCAGACGGTTGTTACGGTTGATCACGCGGCGGTAAAGCTCGTTCAGATCGGAGGTCGCGAAGCGGCCGCCGTCCAGCTGTACCATCGGGCGAATATCGGGGGGGAGAACGGGAATGGTATCAAGGATCATCCACTCGGGGCGGTTGCCCGACTTACGGAAGGCCTCAACGACCTCCAGTCTCTTGATGATCTTGATCTTCTTCTGTCCCTGGCTCTCGGCGAGCTTTTCCTTCAGCTCCTTGGAAAGCGCGGGAATATCGATCTCGGCAAGAAGCTCGCGAACGGCCTCTGCACCCATGCCGGCACGGAAGTCATCCTCATACTTTTCTCTTGCGCTCTGGTACTCCGCATCGGTGAGAAGCTGCTTCTTCTCAAGGGGCGTATTACCGGGATCGATGACGATATATCTTGCAAAATAGAGCACTCTCTCGAGAAGTCTCGGAGAAATGTCCAAAATCAGACCCATGCGGGAGGGGATGGCTCTGAAATACCAGATGTGCGAAACGGGCGTAGCAAGCTCAATGTTACCCATGCGCTCGCGGCGAACCTTCTTCGTGGTCACCTCAACGCCGCACTTCTCGCAGACCTTGCCCTTGAAGCGCACGCGCTTATACTTACCGCACAGGCACTCCCAGTCCTTCGTCGGGCCAAAGATGCGCTCGCAGAAAAGGCCGTCGCGCTCCGCCTTCAGGGTGCGGTAGTTGATAGTTTCTGCCTTGGTAACCTCACCGTGAGACCAAGAGCGGATCATCTCGGGAGAAGCCAGACCTATCTTAATAGAACCAAATGCATTTCTTTCCATAGATTTTATTGCTTGAATCCCCCTGCCGCGCACAAGTCGCGGCAGGAAGATCTCTTTCCCTTCTGTAAATTATTCCTCGTCAAAATCGTCGCCGGCGCCCTCGGACTCATCGTAGACGTATTCTTCCTCGTCTATCTCATCCTCGTCGAACGCTTCGTCGTAAGCCTCGGCGTCCTCGCTGTCCTCGGCGTCCTCATCGGAAGCCTCTGCCTTGGCATCTACGGCGCGCTCAACGTCCTCAAGGCTCGAGAACGTGGGAGTGTTGTCATCCTCGCCGATCTGCGACAGCTCGATCTCCTCGCCTTCCTCAGAAAGCACCTTAATGTCAAGGCAAAGAGCCTGCAGCTCCTTGACCATAACCTTGAAGGACTCGGGAATACCGGGCGTGGGAATGTTCTGTCCCTTAACGATGGCTTCGTAGGTCTTGGTACGGCCGGTCACGTCATCCGACTTGACAGTCAGGATCTCCTGAAGCGTGTAAGCGGCACCGTAAGCCTCCAGCGCCCAAACCTCCATCTCGCCGAAACGCTGACCGCCGAACTGCGCCTTACCGCCCAGAGGCTGCTGCGTTACGAGAGAGTACGGACCGATAGAACGCGCGTGGATCTTATCGTCTACCAGATGGTGAAGCTTCAGGTAGTACATGATACCTACAGTTACGGGGTTATCAAAGGGATCTCCGGTACGGCCGTCGTACAGCGTTACCTTGCCGTCGATCACCTTCAGGGTCTCACTCTTCATCAGATTGTGGAGCTTTTCAGCATCGTCCACGATGGACTGATCCACTCTCTGCAGATCGGGCTTACCGTCCTCACGAACGACCTCCATGAACACGGCCTTACCCTTCACGCTCTCACCCGGACGGATGTCGCGCGTGTACTTCGCCTGACGGAGAAGCTCAAGGATATCGGTCTCCTTCGCGCCGTCGAATACGGGCGTCATGATCTTAATGCCGAGGCGGCGGCAAGCAATACCGAGATGCACCTCAAGCACCTGACCGATGTTCATACGGGAAGGAACGCCCAGCGGGTTCAAAACGATATCCAGGGGCGTACCGTCTGCAAGGAAGGGCATATCCTCGGGAGGAAGAATGCGGGAAACGACACCCTTGTTACCGTGGCGGCCTGCCATCTTATCGCCCACGGAGATCTTTCTCTTCTGAGCAATATAAACGCGGACCTCCTTGTTCACACCGGGAGCCAGATCGTCGGAATTGGAGCGGTCGTAAACCTTCACGTCTACGACGATACCGTATTCGCCGTGGCGCATACGGAGCGAGGAATCCTTCACCTCTCTTGCCTTCTCGCCGAAGATGGCGCGCAGAAGTCTTTCCTCGGGGGTCAGCTCGGTCTCGCCCTTGGGCGTTACCTTACCGACGAGAATATCACCGGCGCGAACCTCGGTACCGATACGGATGATACCGTCGTTATCAAGATCCTTCAGGGCATCCTCACCTACGTTGGGAACCTCGCGGGTGATCTCCTGCGTACCAAGCTTGGTATCGCGTGCCTCGATGGTGTATTCTTCAATATGAATAGAAGTGTACATGTCCTCACGAACGAGTCTTTCGTTCAGAAGAACTGCGTCCTCGTAGTTGTAGCCCTCCCAGGTCATGAAGCCGATCAGAGCGTTCTTACCAAGGGAGATCTCGCCCTTCGAGGTAGCGGGACCGTCCGCGATCACGCGGCCGGCATCCACGTGCTCACCCTCGGTGACGATGGGACGCTGGTTTACGCAAGTGCCCTGGTTGGAGCGCTTGAATTTCAGCAGATGGTAAACGTCCTTGCGGCCGCTGTCGGTCAGGATCACGATCTCGTCACCGCTTGCGCGCTCAACGATACCGCCCTCCTTCGCAACCACGACGGCACCGGAATCCACGGCAGCCTTATACTCCATACCGGTAGCAACGATGGGCGAATCCGTCATCATCAGCGGCACAGCCTGCTTCTGCATGTTCGATCCCATCAGCGCACGGGAGTTGTCGTCGTTCTCAAGGAAAGGAATGCAGCCCGCCGCCACGGAAACCGCCATCTGGGGGCAAGCATCCATCAGGTCAACGCCGGCAACGCCGCGCTCTGCATCAAAGGGCTCAACCTCGATGAACTCGGCCTTGCATCTTGCGATAACCTTCTTATTGATAAAGTAGCCGTCCGCATCGGTAGGCTCGTTTGCCTGGGCTACTACGTTGTTGTCCTCTTCGTCCGCGGTGAGGTAAACCACCTCGTTGGTCACGCGGCCGGTCTTCTTGTCCACCACGCGGAAGGGCGCCTTCAGGAAGCCGTAGTCGCTGATCTTCGCATAGGAAGCAAGGTAAGAGATAAGACCGATGTTGGGACCTTCGGGCGTCTCGACAGGGCAGATACGGCCGTAATGCGTATAGTGCACGTCACGCACCTCGAAGGAAGCGCGGTCACGGGAAAGACCGCCGGGGCCCAGCGCGGAGAGACGGCGCTTATGCGTCAATTCCGCAAGGGGGTTGTTCTGATCCATGAACTGCGACAGAGGCGAAGAACCGAAGAACTCGCGGATCGCCGTTGCCACGGGGCGGGTGTTGATCAGCGTTTCGGGGCGCATATCGTCGTTATCGTGAACGGACATTCTTTCCTTAATGTTCTTGTCCATTCTTGCCATACCGATTCGCATCTGGTTCTGCAGAAGCTCACCGACACAACGCAGGCGGCGGTTGCCGAGATGGTCGATATCGTCGGTCACGCCAATGCCGTGCGTCAGGCAAAGCATATAGTTGATAGAAGCAAAGATATCCTCTTTGGTTATGTGCTTGGGAGCAAGAAGTGCTATGCTCTCGCGCACTGCCTTCTTGATGGCAAACTCGCGCGCCTCGCCCTGATGGCCCTCGGCATCCACAGCCGCGATCAGCTCGTTGAGCACGGAGCGTCTTACCTTCTCGCCGGCCTTCACGCCGCAATCGGAAAGATCATAGCCGAGAATGAGCTCGGGACGGACGGTATCGTTGGAGAATACCTTCACGGGCTCGCCGCCGTTCTCGGTGGTCACCCAAACCTCGTTGATGGTGCTATTCTCGATCTCGAGTGCCTTCTCGCGGGTGATCAGCTCGCCTGCCTCTGCGATCACCTCGCCCGTCAAGGGAGAGATCACGGCAGCCGCAAGCGTCAGCCCCTCGATACGGTTGGCAAGCGCAAGCTTCTTGTTGTACTTATATCTACCCACAGCGGCAAGATCGTAACGCTTGGGGTCGAAGAACATATTGTTTACGAGAGTGATCGCGCTCTCCACGAGAGGCGGCTCACCGGGACGCAGCTTCTTGTAGACCTCTTTGAGAGCCTCGTCACGGAAGGAGGTTCCGTTTTCCATAGCGAGCGTTCTGCACTCGTCCTTGGCAAACGTTGCAACGAGCATATCCTCCTCGCCGAACATGCGAAGGATCGCCTCGTCGGAGTCCTCGCCCTCTGCGGCAAGTGCACGGATCAGGACCGTGATGGGAAGCTTTCTCGTCTTATCGATCTTCACGTAGAACACGCCCGCAATGTCGGTCTCGTATTCCAGCCATGCGCCTCTGTAAGGAATGACAGTGGCAGTGTAATTGGATTTCCCCTGCTTATCCACCTCTGCGCCGTAATAGATACCGGGAGAACGAACCAGCTGCGATACGATAACGCGCTCCGCACCGTTGATAACGAACGTGCCGTTTTCGGTCATGAGCGGGAAATCACACATATAGATCTGTGCGGTCTTGAGCTCGCCCGTCTGCTTGTTGACAAGACGAACGCCCACTCTCATGTGTGCATCGTAAGTAACGGCTCTGTCCTTGCATTCCTCCACAGAGTATCTCGGAGTCGAATCCAGCGAGTAGTCGGTAAACTCGATCGAAAGGTTACCGGTGTAGTCCACGATCGGAGAAACGTCCGAAAGGACCTCGGGCAAGCCCTCCTTCAGAAACCACTCGTAAGATTTCTTCTGCACCTCAATAAGATTTGGCATCTCGGTCGTCGCTTCGATCTTCGAAAAGCTCTGTCTCACATTCGTGCCAAGCTTTTGGGGTTTAAGCATCATAGATAGAATCACTCCATTCCTGAAAATTTACAAGTTTTACTCCCCTTATGCCTTTCCATAAATTTCCAAATACGAAAAAAAGCACAAGGATTTTGCGGGTTTTTTAGCCATTTTGCCAAGATTTCCCTGAAAAAAGGGCAAAATACCCCCTATAATAAAATGACATGCTAATGCAAATATATATTATATCACAAATTCTCGGTTTGTCAATACCCTTTTGGAATTTTTTTCATTTTTTCTTTTGCCGTGCGTTTTTGCATAATTTTGCTTTTGCTTCCCGTTTTTCCTACAATAATATAAATGGCGCGGGAAATGATAAGAAAAACGGCGCGCCGAAAAAGGCCGCCGCGAAAAACGAAAGCGAAAGAAATTCCTATGCAACCAAGCAAAGCATCCCTGCGCCGCCCGGTCGCGGCGTCGGTCTCCTATACGGTCACGGCGGCGGTCGGAAAGGCCGCCGCCCTTCTCACCCTTCCCTTCTTCACCGCGCGCCTCGGTGCGGCGGCCTATGGCCGCTACGCGCTCTATCTTTGCTACGAGGGGATCCTTTTTTCCGTTCTCTCGGTCGGTCTCGGCGGCGCGGCAATCTACCGCGCCCTGCAACAATACCGCGGCGAGGAAAACCGCCTGCTCGCCTCTGCCTTCGGCCTTTCGCTCCTTGTCCTTCTCCTCTGCTTACCGATCGCTCTGCCGCTTCTTATAAAGAGGCTTGCCCCCGATCTTTGCGCGGTGCTTTTTTTGCAGGTGCTTGCAAACGTTTCGTTCACGCTCTACGGCGCAAAATGCCGCTACACCTATCGCTATCAGCCGATCTGTCTTCTGAATCTATGCGCGGAGCTTCTTTCCCCGCTTCTTTCCATGCTCGTCCTTCTTTCTCTGCCGATCGGAGAAAGAGCGCGCATATACGTCGGGGCGGCAGTTTCGGTTGCGCTCGGCGTATTTTCGCTTTTTGCGCTTTTGAAGCATCGCACGCGGCTCTTCGATAAGGAGATGCTTCGGTTTCTTCTCTCTCTGCAGCTCCCGCTTCTGCCGCACTATCTTTCGCTTTCGCTGATGGCAGAGGCGGCAAGACTCTCCGTGGAGCGCGTGCTCGGAAGCGAGGCGCTCGGCGCATACGCAGTGGCGCACTCGGTGGGGCTTTGTCTCTCGCTCGTTACCGCGAGCCTCGGCGGTGCGTTTCAGCCGTGGGTGCTTCGCAAATCAGCGGCAGGAGAGCACGCGCGCGTTTCGGATGCCACCGAGCGCATTACTCTCCTTCTTTTGACCGTATCGCTCCTCCCCATTCTTGCCGCCCCCGAGATCTTCTCCGTGCTCGCACCGAGAGACTATCTTGGCGGCGCGGCTGCCGTGCCCGCCCTCTGCTTCACCGTGCCGCTCTCCTTTCTTGCCACCGCCCCGATCCTCGCAAAGCTCGGCGCGGGGCGGCGCGCGGCGATCTCTCTTCCCTCGCTCTTTGCCGCGCTCTCCCAGCTTGCGATCTGCCCCTATCTCGCCGCGCGCCTCGGTCTTTTCGGTGCCGCACTCGGCGCGCTTATCTCCTATTTTCTTTTCTTCCTTCTCCACGCGGCAACCCTCAAAAAAGAGCAAAAACGCATCATAAATGCAAATAAATGTTTTCTTTTTTGCCTTTTATTTGCCGCCGTCGGCTTGGCAGTGCCCGTTTTATATCCCCATCCTGCACTGCGCCTTCTGCTCTTTATCCTTTATCTGCCCGCCGCGCTTTTAGAGCTTCTTTCCCTGAAGAGCATTCTTCTTGAATCCGCCTCCAAAGCGCGCGCTTGAGTGCTGCTCCCCCCTGGGCGCATAAAAAACGCGGCGCAAAAACCCGAAAGGTTTTCCCTCTTCGATCCCTTTTTGGATCTAAAATTTCGGATCTTTTTTTCGTTTTTTTGGTTTTCTTTCCGTCCTTTCGGGTCCCGCCTCTCCCATTCTCCGCGCTTTCCAAAACACGCAAAAAAGCGCACCCGACGCTCGTTTTCAGCATCGGGTGCGTATCGTTGATCGCGCACATTTGTACCTTTTTAAGCTTTAAAGCTCCCGTTTCATCTGCCCAAGAAAGAAGGAGCGCGCATCCACGGCACGCATGGTGGCAAGAATGCCGTCGAGGTGATCGTATTCATGCTGCAAAAGCTCCGAAAGATCACCCGCAAGCTCCATTTTTTGCGGCTCGAAATTTTCGTCAAGGTAGGTGATCGCGGCACGCTTATACCTACGCACCTTCACCATCAGTCCGGGAAAGGACATACAGTCGTCCATCAGCTCATAAGTCTCCGCATCGGGAAAGGAAAGCACGGGGTTGACGAAAACATAGGGCTTATCCGTATACATATAAAGCAAGCGCTTTTGGATCCCGATCTGCGGTGCGGCGATCGCGCGCCCTGCGCCGTAGATGCGGCGGTATTCCATCAGCGTATCGTGAAGATCCGAGGTCCATGCCGAAAGATGCTTCATTTCCGCCCTTTCGATCGGCTCGCTTTTTTCATACAATGCGGGATCTCCCAGCTTCAAGATCTCTCTTATCATCTCAAAAACCTCGTTTTTGCAAAGAATTATTTGCTTTTACAGCATTGGCGGTCTCGAATCAAAACGAGGCCGCCAATATTTTTTATACGGATGCAAAAAGCATCAAAGTCCTTTTATTTCTTGAGAGCCGCGCGCTTTGCCGCCTGCATTCTCTTTCTCTGCGCCATATCAAGGATCGTCTTGCGAAGGCGAATGCTCTTGGGCGTTACCTCGATCAGCTCGTCCTCGGTGATGAACTCGATCGCTTCCTCAAGAGAAAGCTGCACGGGCGTGATCAGCGTCAGCTTTTCATCCGCACCGGAGGAGCGGATCGCCGTGAGATGCTTTTCCTTGCAAACGTTGACCTCTATATCGTCGGGCTTCGGGTTCTCGCCGACGATCATACCCGCATACACGGGCGTTGCGGGACCGATAAAGAGAGGTCCGCGATCCTGCGACTGGTACAGTCCGTAGGTGGTGGCAACACCGGTCTCGGATGCAACCAGAGAAGAGGTGAAGCGCGTCTTGATCTCACCGCGGAACGGCTCGTAGCCCGCGAGGAGCGAGGAGATCAGACCTTCACCGCGCGTATCCGTGAGAAGCTCGCTTCTGTAACCGAAGAGGCATCTCGTCGGAATATTGTAATAGAGCTTCTGGCGCGTGCCGTGCAGCTGCATATCCGTGAGATTTCCTTTTCTTGCTCCGAGCTTTTCCATGACCGCGCCGACGTACTGCTCGGGCACGTCCACAATCACGTTCTCGATCGGCTCGCACTTTTGACCGTCGATTTCTTTATAAAGCACACGGGGATTGGAGCAGCAGAGCTCGTAGCCCTCGCGGCGCATATTTTCAATGAGAATGGAAAGATGCATCTCTCCTCTGCCCGCCACGCGGAAGCTGTCGGTGGTATCACCGTCGGTCACGCGCAGAGAAACGTCGCGCAGAAGCTCGTTGTAGAGTCTGGCGCGCAGGTGGCGAGAGGTAACGAACTTACCCTCCTTGCCCGCAAAAGGAGAATCGTTGACCGAGAAGGTCATCTCCATCGTGGGATCGCCAACCTTGACGAACTCGATGGGCTCGACGCGGGAGGGGGCGCAGACCGTATCACCGATCGAAATGTCCTCACAGCCCGAGAAGCACACCACGTCACCTACCGTTGCTTCGGTCACGGGAACGCGCTTCAGTCCGTCAAACTGATAGATCGAAACGATCTTGGCGGGGCGGGACTTTCCGTCCGCCGAATGGTAGTTGCAGATGGCAACGCCCTGCCCCTGGCGGATAGAGCCTCTCTCCACGCGGCCGATACCGATGCGGCCGACGAACTCGTTATAGTCGATCGAGGAAACGAGAAGCTGCAGAGGCTCCTCCTCCTCGCCCTCGGGTGCGGGCATATATTCGAGGATCGTATCCAGCAGAGGCGTAAGATCCTTGCCGGGTGCGTGCGGATCGAAGGAAGCCGTTCCGGCTCTGCCCGAGCAGAAGAGCATCGGGGAGTCCAGCTGCTCGTTGGTGGCGTCCAGCTCCAAAAGAAGCTCCAGCACCTCGTCACCGATCTCGTCAAGACGGGCATCGGGGCGGTCGATCTTATTGACAACGACGATCACGCGATGGTTGAGCGCCAAGGCTTTCTCCAGCACGAAGCGGGTCTGCGGCATCGGTCCCTCTGCGGCATCCACGAGAAGAATTACGCCGTTTACCATCTTCAGAATACGCTCCACCTCGCCGCCGAAATCCGCATGTCCGGGGGTATCGATCACGTTGATCTTCACGCCCTTATAATGGATCGCGGTGTTCTTCGCAAGAATGGTGATACCGCGCTCACGCTCGAGATCGCCCGAGTCCATCACACGGTCCGCCATCTCCTGATTGTCACGGTAAATACCGCCTTGGCGAAGCATTTCGTCCACGAGCGTGGTCTTGCCGTGGTCAACGTGTGCAATGATCGCAATATTTCTAAGATCGGTACGCTTCATAAAAATCCTCCAAAATTTCTCTATCTCAAATTCTTTCTTATCTCCAACTTAAAGATTATAGCACAGACGATAGAAAAAATCAACAGATTTTCTAAAAAACAATAAAACGCGAGGTGCTCTTCCTTTGCCGAGTCGGCATTTCGAAAAGCACCGCCGTTTTCAGATCTGCAAGAGGTACGCGCAAAAAAGCGCAAAAAAGGATCTTACGCAAAAAGGAAAAAGCTTTTGAGACCCAAAAAGAAGTCAAAGGAAAAGGAAAAGAAGATCGCCTCCAGCGCCGGCAAAAATACAAGCAGGCCAAGCATCGCGGCGAAAAGGCCGAACAGAAGCGAAAGCGAGATCTCCGTGCCGATCATGCGGCGAACGCCCGCGCGCGACATGCCCGACAGGCGGTATAGCAAAAGCCCTTCCCTACGCGCGCGGTAGCTTTGCACGAGATTGTCGAGCAAAGAGATCAGCGCGAAGGCGGCGACGATCGAAAGCAACAACACGCCGCCCCCGACGTACACCGCAATCATTTGCAGCCTTTCTTCCCAAAAGTCCTCGCTTCGCAAGGCGGTGGCAAACTCGGTTTTCGTATTTTCGGATATCTCCGAAAGCACCTCTGCCTCGGTTGCGCCTTCCTTGCCGTTTACAAAAATCAGGTTATAATGTAAATTAAAGTGTTCATTATCAATCAAAATCAGATTGGCCACGGAGTTTAATATCTCCATGATCTCGATTTCAATGACTTTGCCGGAAATATTCAAAGTCACCGTGTCACCCACCCCGACGCCAAAGTACGCCGCCTGACCCACGGTGATCGCGGCGTATTTTCCGTGCGGCCTCGTCTTGGGGCAAAGCGCCGCTTCCAGCACGCTCGTATCCTCTGCGCCGAGGATCATAAGTGCCGTGTTGTTTTCGATCTTCACCGACTGAAAAAACACCCGCTTACTGCTCTCTACGGTCTCGCACGCACTGATACCGCGATAGCAATTGTCCGTCGCGCCGAACACCATATAGTCTGCCTTGAAGGATCGCTTTAGCGAAGCGATGTTGCCGAGAGCGCTCATCATCAAAAGCGCCGCGGAAAAAACGACGAACAAAAGCAAGGACACAAGGCGCGCCGTATTCTGCAGGATCTTCACGGAGAAAACGTTTTTCAGCGCATACCTTAAGGCAGGCATTTTTGCGCGATCGGTTTTCTCGGTGCGCCGCGAAAGCGCCCGATCCAAAGCCCCCAGCGATGCGCGAAAAACGGCAGGCGTGTAGATACAGATCGATACAACGAAGAGGATCGCAAGCGGCAAGGCCAGCGCCTTGCGCGCGGGAACGGGCAGCAAAAAGAGCAGAGGAAGGAGCACTGCCGTCAGTGCGGCGGGCAAAAGAGCGAGCACACGCGCGTGCTTTTTCTCTTTCCTCTCCTTTTGCATCATCGGCTCGGACAGAGTAAAGAGCGCCACCGTCAGAACTGCGGCGGCGAGGATCAAAAGCACGCTTTTTAAAACGTCTACCGCTCGCACCCCCGCGGGCGCATAACGAAATCCATACGCAGAAACGAAGAAACGAAGGAGCGGAAGCGTGCCAAGCGTACCGACCGCACTGCCCATCGCAAGATACAGAGAAACCTCTGCATATTGCGCGGCGTGAAGACGGGACGCGCGCGCCCCCGCGAGCATAAAGGTGCGGTTTTCCTCGGCGCGCTCCTCGGAGAGAATATAGAAGCATCCGAATGCCACCCCACCCGCAAGCACGCAAGCGAGCAGCATGACAATATCGATCAGCAGTGTCAATGCGTTGCCGTTGTGTTCAAGAGCGACCGCCGAATCCACCGCGCTGACCGTTGCATTTCGAAATGCGGGCGCGGCGGCAAGGATCTCGGCAGGCGAGGTGTCGCCCGCCGGCTCGGATCTCTTAAAAAGCCGATCCCAAAGCGTGAGCGCCTCGTTCTCTTTCCCTAAAATTTCAATATAGAGGGTACTGCAAGGTCGAAATCCGTCCTTGGCGGCAGAGAGAAGCGGAGAGTCCCCCGCGAGAAGCGGCACGATGCCGCTGCTATCCACCATAACGTCATAGGCCTCGAGAAAAGGAAGCGGCGAAATGCCCGCGACCGTGTAGCGCTTTTGTGCGCCAAAGACCTTGACCTCAAACGCATCGCCGACGTGAAGGCCGTTCTTCTCGGCAAAATCTGCCGAAAGGAAGGCAGAATTCGGAATCTCCGCGTCCGTCAGCACGCCGTACTCGGTAAAGGTGAAATCAAAAATGCAACCGATCTGTGTAAAATCCGTTGCCACACCGAAAACGGCATCCTGCGCTTCCCCGCACATCATCGGCAGGGCAAGACACCCCGCCACCTCGACCGAATCGCCGAGCACCTCCTTTGCATCCTTCACGAACATAAACCTAGACTTGGATGCGCCGTCCAGCGTGACGGTCAAGTGCGCCGAGCCGTAACGCTCGCTCTGGGTGCGCGCCGTTTCGTTTTGGAGAATATAGTCCATGGAGGAAACGAACAGAGTGGTGAGAACGGCAAGAGAAAGTATGAGGGTGAGAAGGATCGGCTGCAAAGGCTTTTGCCGTATACTGCGGCACAGATGCTTAAAAAACAGCTTCATTTTCCTGCCGCTCCATTCCCCTTTTCCCTCTCGATCACACCGTCCGCAAGGTGAATGATGTGTTTGCTGTAAGAAGCCACCGCCTGACTATGTGTTACCTGAATGACGGTGGTTTTTTTCTCGCGGTTGATCCGCAAAAGAAGCTCCATTACCTTCTTCTCCATGCGACTGTCAAGTGCCCCCGTAGGCTCGTCGAGGATCAAGACGGAGGGACTGTACGCCAAGGCGCGCAGAATGGCAACACGCTGGCACTGCCCGCCCGAAAGCTGATGCGGAAACTTCTTAAGAAGCGGCGAGATCTCTAACTCTTCGACAAGGCTTTGCACGTATTTTCTCGTTTCTTTGGAGAGCTTTTTGCCGAGAACCGTTGGCAAAAGCAAATTATCGTTTACATTTAATGTCGGTATTAACTTGTAGGACTGAAAAACGAAGCCCATCTTATCGCACCGAAGCGCCGAAAGCTCTCCCTCGGAAAGCGCGCCGATCTCCTTGCCGTCCCAGAGCACCTTTCCCTCATCGGGCGCAAGGAAGCCGCCGAGAATGGAAAGCAGGGTGCTTTTTCCGCTGCCGCTCTCTCCCATAATGGAAACGAATTCGCCGTCGCGGATCTCAAGCGAAACGCCTCGGAGCACGCGCTCGCCGTTATAGCTTTTCACAATATCCTGTATTTTGATCACTTTCTCATACCGTAGGAGAGTGCGGGCGAAATGCCGAAAACGAATCTCTCCAAACTTTCATAGAATGTTTCTTTTTCTAAACCTGCGCGAAGCTCTGCCGCCGTGAGGGGTGTCAGGCTCTCGGCGTAGGCGGCGTAATCCGCCCCGTACAGCTCGAGTGCCAAGGCGTGATACCTTTCCTTTTGCAGGGAAAGCGCGCCGATGCGCGAAAGGCTCTCCCACTGTGCATCCGTAAAGCGTGCCGCCGCACCTGCGATCGCTGCCTCGTGCGCCCCGCTTCTGAAGAGCGAGATCTCTTCCGCCGTCAGCTGCGAAACGACGGCACACCCAAGCGCGAATACGTCGTTTGCGATCGCGGCAACCGACGCAAGATCGCCGTTTTCCTTTGCGGCGGACAAAAGTCGCAAGACGTACGCGCCGTTATCACCCACGGCCGCGGGGACTGCCTTTTCAAGGATCAGCGCCCAGCCCTCGCTTTCCATACGGACCTCGGAAAGCTCCATCGTGCGGATAAACGCCAAGATCTCTTCATCACTGAACGCCGAAAGGCTTTCCTCTTCGAGCGCACCGCCGAAGAAGAGGTCACCGAATACGAGAGCACCCGAAAGGATCGCCGAGAAGGTCTCTTCCCCGATCGAATCTTGGATCACGCGCTTTTCCGCCCGCGCGGCCTCCGCCTGCTTGCGAAAGATCTCTCTTTTGTAAAGCTCGTATTTTTCCATCGCATCCCGATAGCGATAATCGCAGGAATAAAGCAAAAGCTCGTAAAATACCCCAAGCACCGCCTTGTTGTCAAAGAGTGCCGTCAGCGCGCGGTAGAGCACGGCCGTTTCGGCAAGGCTCTCGCCCTTGCCCTCGGCGTACGCGACCAGCTCGTCCACCACGGCTTCGCCGTATAGCGCGACCGCCGCCAGCGCTTCCGTATATAAGGCTTCCTTCACGGGATTTTTCGCCGTGATCCGGGCGATCTCGGCCGCCACCGTTCGATAATGCGCCTTGACCGAGGGCGTCAAAAACAAGCCTTGCCCTTGCGCGTAGCGAAGGATCAGCGGATAAAAGACCTCCTCTGCGTAAGCAAGCGTCTCGGCGCTGTACGGCACGGCGGGTGCGGGCGTGATCACGATGCCCTGCTGTGTCGCGGGCGGTGCGTTTTGGTTGCACCCGCAAAGCGACAAAGAAAAAGCGAGCGCCAAAAGAAGAGCCAAAACGCGCGTATATGCTTTTCTCATTCCTTGAGCGCTCCTTTCCGCCTCGCATGAAAAATACAAGACAACGAATTTCAACAAAAATATTATACCACGCCATCGCGCCAATAGCAAGGGCTTTCAATAAAAAAAGCCACGGGGGATCACGGCTCGCCGCGCCGTGCATAACCCCTAAAAAGGCAAGCCAAGCGCATATCTTTGCGCCGCGGCGTTCCCGATCGGTGTTTTTTCGCTTATTTAGGCACTCCGCCGCGCCCGCGAAGCGTTTTCCGAGGAAGCAGTCTTTCAAGCGGCAGAAAAATGCGGGATCTGCCGCACATTCACAGCAGACCCCGCAAAGGCTTACGCTCTATTTCTGTTTTGCATTCTTTTAAGCCGAGGCCCTAGGCTCTTTCACCGTGCCACGGCAAAAAACGGCTTTAGCTTTTGCCGCATCCGCAACCGTTACGGGCGATCTGCGCGGGTTCGCTGCTCGGGCAAGTATCGCCGCGGAACTGCTGGACGGGGAACGCGATCGTGCGGAAAAGCGCGCAAGGATTTTCGTCGTTGGTACCGCAAACGCATTCCTTTTCGGGAACGCTGTAATCGGTTGCCTGCACGAGGATCTGCGTGGGTCGCACGATGCGAATGATCGAAAAGATTCCAAAGGAAACGAAGATCTTGGGGCCGGTCGGATTGTTTACGAGCGGACCGTCCAGATCCGTGGCGATGGCATCGGGAATTTCGGGAATAGGCGCAGGGCACCCATCACAAGGACACGCGCACTCGCAATCCACGCGCGTTCCGAGCACCAAAGGCTCTACGGTTTCCACGATCGCAACAGGTGCATTGCTACTGCGAGTATCAACATCTGCTATGTTGCAAGCACTGTTCTCCGGAGAGGACGAGAAGGTGGTGACTCTTCCCTCCCCGCCATACAAAACAACATCTTTTTCAAAAATACTGATCCCGCGGAAAGACTGCGTGCGCCCGCCGACGCATCCCTCAAGCTCAAGCTGCACGTAGTAGCGAACGGTGATGCGGTAGAATCCGCAATTGAACGGAACGTCGTCTACGCCGACATACGCCCAGAGAAGCCTTACGCTCCGCGTGCGGATATTGGCTGTATTCTGAAGGATCTCTTCGCCGCTTGCGGTGAGATACACCCGCGTGTTTTCAAAGCAGTCGCGATCGCGGCAACTATCCAGAACCCGTTGCGTATCAATACAAACGGTTCCCTTTCCGCCGGCGGAGAGTGCACTATTATTGTTTCTGTTTTCCAGCATCATAACTTCTCCCTAAGCTGATTTATATCATGAAAGAAACGGAGATTGAATATCAACCTCAATATTATTCTATGCCCAAGGGGAAATAATGTTATTTCTTGCATTCTTCCCTCCAATATGTTACAATAGAAAATACGGAGGTGCTGATATGGGAAAATTTGATGGAATTTTATTATGCAGCGATTGGGACGGAACGCTTTGCGACGGCGGCCCTCTCCTTCAAAATAACGTAGAAGCCATCCGCTATTTTCAGAAAAACGGCGGAAAATTCACGTTGGCAAGCGGCCGTTACGCGGGGCACTTTAAGCAATTTTCAAAGGATATTTTGCCAAACACGGATCTGGTATGCGTCGGCGGATCTTGCGTTATGAGTCTTGACGGAGAGATCTTTTACGAGAGATTTTGCAACGACCGATTCGAGGAATATGCGAAGCTGCTGATGAAAGAGGCGTCGCCCTACGAGCAGGTGCAGGTGACCTTGCGAGGGCACGATCCCTTTATTTTCGATAAAGCGACGGTCTTATCCCCCGAGGCACACGAGATCCTCTCGCAAAAAACGATATACAAGGCAATATTCTTAACGCAGATGACAAGGGAAGCAGAGCTTTCTGCGCTCGATTATCTAAAGCCGCTTTTCTTCGAGGGCTATATGCCTATGCGAAGCTTCCCTTTTTCGGTAGAGTTGATTCCCGAGACGGGCGGAAAAGGAAACGCCGTGCGCTTTCTTGCCGAAAAGATCGGCGCGCGCCTCGTCGTTGCCGTCGGTGATTACGAGAACGACTGCGACATGCTGAAGGCGGCGGATTACGGCTATGCCGTAACGGGCGGATCGCCGCTGGCAAAAGCATCGGCAAACCGCTTTGCGGCAAGCGTAAAAGCGGGGGCTGTGGCTTCGGTGATCGAGGAGCTTGACCGCGAGCTTTAAAAAACAACAAAAAAAGCACTTATGACAAACGATCTTTTCGTTATCATAAGTGCTTTTTTCTAATATCTCGTTATGAAAATCACAGAGCGCTTTTTCAGTCGATATCCTCAACGACGGTTGCCGGCGGCTCGTCGAGGATCTCGGGATGAAGAAGGATCCTCTTCATGCGCTTCATTGCGGATGCATAATAGTATCCGTCGCAAATTCTCTCGTCGGTCACGACCTTCAAGGTTACGAAATGATGCTTTTCCTTCGTACCGTCGCGCTTTACGGCATCGGCGGAATAAATGCTACCGTACGAAATAAAGATCGGAAGCGTGCCGAAATCGTAAAGATGATGATAGATCGCGGGAATGCCCAGAGATCCCATGGATGTAATGAACATCGACCCGTGGAAAGGACTTACTTTAAGCAAAACCTTCGGCAAAAGACCGAAATAGTCCATACATCGGAGCAATGCGACCGCGCCGCGGAACAAGAGGCCGGGAAGCATTTTTGTCAAAAGCCTTGCGATCTTATCAAAATCAGAGGGAGCGGCAAGCGCTTCGCCTGCGGTACGCTGGAATTTTTTATAAACGTTCAGCGCGGTATCTCGGGGATCGAATTCAACCTTGATGCAGGTATCGGGCGCCTGAAGCGTCATTTCCTTCTTGATAACCATGTTGCACTCGATATTTTTGCGCGCATAGATCTTTTGGCCCGCAATAAAGCGGTTGATGCCGGGGCGCTCCGCCACCGTTCGCACGTAAGCCGCCAAGAGCACGTGTAAAAGCGTCATATCGGTATATCCCTCTTTGCGCTTTTTATCGAGATACAGCTCGATGTTATGAATATCGAGGACGTCCTCAAAGTGATTCTGTGTATCGGCGCGAACCTTCATGATATAAGGCGATACGTATGCCATGGGAGCAAGCGTGCGGACTCTTCTTCCCTCTTTGCGGTCGCCGAGTCTTCTTCTTCTCTTCTTATATGCGGGCGTATCGTAGGTCACTATATCTTCATGTCTGAAATCTTGCATATTGATTCCCTCACAGATAATGTTTAGATGAAAAAACCCAAGTAGCATTATACCATATAGCAAAAAAAATGTCAAGTTTTTTCTTTTGGCACTTTTTCCTAATGCTTTCTAAAAGGTTGTAAAATATTCCCTTTTTGTAGGGCTTGCTGTGCCGCAAAAGCAAACTGCGATCTAACATAAAAATAGGAAGGCTACAAAAGCCTATCCTTTTTTGCAGAAAAATCCATAGAGGTAACGCCCGATATACTGAAAACAGGACTTGTTACTCGGTTTATTCGTTCGGTAGTCAGAATTTTTGCACCGATGCTGTAAAAAGTCGGTTTTATAACGTTTCAGAAACAAAGCACCAACAAAACGCAAAAATCGGTATCGTATAATACAGTCACAAAATCAAAAACAAACACAGAGAGGTAATTTATAATGAACAGAAACGATCCGCAGTTTATGGCACAGAAAATTCGCACGCAGTACATGGAAAAGACGCCCTCGGAGCTTGATGCACTCCGTGAGCTTGATGCAAAAGTAAAGCGTCCCGCAAACGTATTTGCATACATCTTCGGAAGCATTTCCGCCATTGTTATGGGCGCAGGCATGAGCCTCGTTATGACCGACATCGGTGCTACGCTCGGCATCGCAAGCGCACTTGTTCCCGGTATCGTGATCGGTGCCCTCGGACTCGGTATGGCGCTTCTCACCTATCCTATGTATAAGAAAATTCTCGACCGCCGCAAGGAGAAGTACGGCGCCGAAATTCTTGCGCTCAGCGACAAAATTATGAATAAGTAATAAGAATAAAAAGGAAATAAATTATTATGGGAATCAAGGCATTTTTTAAAAAAGCATTCAGCGATATGAAAGCAAGCACCAAGGCACAGCACGAGGTGGATAAGGCAAACCTTGCCGCAGCAAAGGCAGAGGCAAAGGTAAACTGGGAGGAAGCAAAAATGTCCCCCTCTCAAAGACAGGCAAAGATGCAGGCAAAGCGCGAAGCGCAGATTGCCGAGGCAAACGAGCGCCGCGCGGCGGCCGAGGCGCGCATCTCGGCGACAAAGAAAAAATAAAGATACGCTCGACTTCAGGCTTCGCGCGGCAAAACGGTGTTTTTTTAAAGGCACGCTCGGCACATCGCGTATTGACAGGACTCCTTTATTGTGCTACAATAAAGGAGAACAAAAAATTCATAAGGAGCTTATGATGAAGAAAAACGTATGTGTTATTACCGGTGGCGGAAGCGGAATGGGACTTGCCGCAGCAAAATGCATGCCCAAGGATAAGATCATCGTGGTGACCGGCAGAACACTCTCCAAGCTGGAAAACGCGGTGAAGGAATTAGAGACTTTGGGATACGAGGCCTATGCAAAGGCCTGCGACACCTCTGTGCGCGAGCAGGTTCGCGAGCTTGCGGAATATGCGGCAAGCCTTGGCGAGATCAAAAACGTGATCAATTCGGCAGGTCTTTCCCCCGCAATGGCAGATCCCGAAAAGCTGATCCGCGTCAATGCCCTTGGCACCGTGTACGTCAATGAAGAATTTTCCAAACTGATGCATGCAGGCAGCGTTATCGTTGATATTTCCTCAAACTCCGCCTATATTTTGCCCGGCTTCCTCGCAAGCAAAAAGACGTTTGCTCTGGCAGACGTAAACGAGGATAAGTTTATTAAAAAGATCCTTTCTTTGCCTAACAAGCTAAAGGGCTATAAGGCATCGGGGCTGGCTTACGGACTTTCCAAAAAGTTCGTGATCTGGTATGCGGCAAAATCGGCCTTTAAGCTGGGCGAAAAGGGCATACGCGTTTGCTCGTTGAGCCCCGGACTGATCGCAACCGATATGGGCAATCTTGAGGCAGAGGAGGGCGGCGCTCTCCTGAAGACCACCGCAGAAAAGCGCATGGGCACGCCCGAGGAGCTTGGATTTGCGATCGCATCCATAGCGGACGAAAGAAACGGCTATCTATCCGGCGTTGACGTTCTGGTGGACGGCGGCAGCGTGATCGGCAAGGCGTTCGTAAAATAATACCGTACGGATATGCACCCCAAGGGGCAAGCCCTTGGGGTGCATATTTTATCAAAAAAACATTCGATTTTTTTCAAAAAAGGCAAAAACGCAAACAAAACTTTAACATTTCCATGTTATAATAGTGGTGTACAAGCGAAAATATGCTCCCGGAGGATGAAAATATGTTCAAAGTTTTAATTGTGGAGGATGACAGAGATCTGAACCGCAGCGTTTGCTCTTTTCTGAACAATAGCGGATATGAGGCAATTGGTTGCCTTGATGCAGAAAGTGCCTACGACGAGATGTATAAGACCACCTTCGACTGTATCGTGTCGGATATTATGATGCCGCACATCGACGGCTTTGAATTTGCCAAGACCGTGCGTTCTCTCAATAACGACATTCCCATTCTTTTTATGACCGCCCGTGACGATTTCGCGTCCAAGCAGAGAGGATTCCGCATCGGTATCGACGATTATATGACCAAGCCCATCGACCTTGACGAGCTTTTTTTGCGTATCGGCGCGCTCCTTCGCCGTTCCAAGATCGCGTCCAGCCGTCGCCTTGAGGTTGGCAATTTCGTGATGGATGCCGATGAGAGAAGTGCAACCCTTGATGGCGAGGAAATATCTCTCACGGCAAGAGAGTTTGACCTTCTTTACAAGCTCCTGTCCTACCCCAAAAAGACTTTTACGCGCACACAGCTGATGGACGAGTTTTGGGACGTGGATACGCAGACGAGCACAAGAACAGTGGACGTGTATATGACCAAGCTCCGCGCCAAGCTCTCGGAGTGCGACTCTTTTGAGATACAGACCGTCCACGGACTCGGCTATAAGGCGGTGATCAAATGAAAAAGCCGACCTTTCGCAGAGCAATTCAGGAGTTCAGCAGCTTCCTTTTGTTCTTTCTTTTGGTAGGATTTGTGGTGTCCTGCTGTATGATGCTCTTTCTTAACGTATTGTCAAAGGAAATGGGGCTCACCTATACCTCAGACAATATAGCAGAAGCGGCAAAGATTACCTTTCTCAACGTCGTGATCATCACCGTTCTTTTCAAAACCGCTGACTTTATCCGCCGAAGAATTATGGTAGACAGACCCGTGAAAATGATCACAGATGCCGCAGAAAAAATCATGAACGGCGATTTTTCTATCCGTGTTAAGCACATGCACGGCTCGGGCATGGATGGCTTTAATCAAATCGGAGAATCGATCAACCAAATGGCAGAAGAGCTTTCAAGCGTGGAAACCTTACGGACGGACTTCATTGCCAACGTATCCCACGAAATGAAAACCCCGCTTGCGGTCATGCAGAACTACGGAACGCTCTTGCAGACTCCCGATCTGCCCGAAGAAAAGCGCATCGAGTATGCAAAAGCAATCACCGATGCCTCTCGCCGTCTTGCCGATATGATGACGAACATTCTCAAGCTCAATCGACTTGAAAATCAGCAGATCTATCCGAACCTCACCACCTTCGACCTTGGCGAGCAGCTTTGCGAGAGCCTTTTGCAGTACGAAAGCACGTGGGAGCGAAAGAATATTGAAATTGAAACCGAAATTGCCGATCGTGTGCTCGTTTCTGCCGACTCGGAGCTTCTCTCGCTCGTGTGGAACAATCTTTTCTCCAATGCTTTCAAGTTTACAGAGGACGGCGGCAAAGTCACTCTCACTCTCATCGCCGACGAAAAGTATGCCACGGTTAAAATATCCGATACCGGATGCGGCATGAGCGCAGAGGTTGGCGCACACATATTTGAAAAGTTTTATCAAGGCGACACCTCTCGCGCGACGCAAGGCAACGGACTCGGCTTGGCACTCGTCAAGCGCGTAGTTGACATCATGCAGGGTGAGATCGGCGTGGAAAGTGCCGTCGGTGTCGGCACAACGTTTACAGTGAAGATCGGGAGGGCGAACGATGGACCTGAAGAAGCTCGGTAAGGCTCTGCTGCTCCCGCATATCGCGATCATGATATTGCTTCTCCCGATCGCAACTGCTTTGCTCGTCTTCTCAATGGTATTTATCGGCACGGAATCTATGGTCGCTATCGTGTCTTATGTGATAGCGGCGTACACACTAACGGTTTGGTGCTTTAAGATCCCATATTTGATCCGATTTTTCAAAACCTTCAAAAATGAAAATAAATACGCAAGAAGGTGGCAAGAAGACACTCGCCTGCGAGTGAACGTGTCGCTCTACGGCTCTCTTGCGTGGTGTGCATTGTATGGACTTTTCCAGCTGTGGCTTGGATTTTACCACCATACCTTTTGGTTCTACTCCCTCGGCGCGTACTATATCTGTCTTGGCGTGATGCGATTCCTCTTGGCACGGCACTCAAGCAAATATGCCCCCGGTGAGAAGATGCAGACCGAGCTCATAAAGTACCGCGCTTGCGGATGGGTATTCCTTTTGATGAACCTCGCGCTTACGCTGATCATCTTCTTTATGGTCTACTTTAACAGGACCTTCGAGCATCATATGATCACGGCGATCGCGATGGCGGCGTATACCTTTACGGCGCTGACTATCGCAATTATCAATGTCATAAAATACAGAAGGTATAACAGTCCCGTCTTTTCCGCATCGAAGATAATCAGTTTGACGGCGGCTCTTGTGTCGATGCTGACACTTGAATCCACCATGCTTACCGCCTTCGGTGACGGAACAATGACGGCTACCGACCAAAAATGGATGCTCGGTGCGACCGGTGGTGCCATTTCCGTACTGATCGTTGCCACGGCAATTTATATGATCGTGGTTGGAACAAAGAAGCTCAAAGAATTAAAAACAGAGGTTGAAAATGGATAATAACAATCAAGAAAAAGGCGGATTTACCTACACCTACTCCGCAAAGGAGCAGGCAGAGCTGAAGCGCATCCGCGATAAATACACCGCCCCGACAGAAGCCGAGGACAAGATGACTCGTCTGCGCCGACTGGATGCAAGTGTTACACAAAAGGCGCAGGCTGTCGCGCTCATATTCGGTGTCATCGGCGCGTTGATGCTCGGCATAGGCATGAGCCTTTGTATGTCGGATTTTGCACAGATCCTCGGCTCATACAAGGATATGGCAATGCTGATCGGCATTCCCATCGGTTTGGTTGGCGGTGTCCTTGCAGCGCTTGCCTATCCAATGTATAATATCATTGTTAAGCGCGAGAGAAAGAAGCTCGCTCCCGAAATCATACGCCTTACCGACGAGCTGATGAAATGAGAAACGAAGATGAAAGCGGAGATCAAAAACGCTATCTTGAAAACGCTCTCGGATGATGCGACTGCCACCGAGTTGTGCGACACCGCCGAGGACTTCCCTTGGGTGTTTTACTATGTAAAATCCAATGCTCAACAGCTCAGCACCCGTTTCAAAGCCGAAATCTATAACACCACCGGCGACTATAAGACCGCGTTCTTCGTCCATGGGCTCCGTGCCATCATCGCAACGTGGCTCGATCATGGTTGCGCCGATTCCCCGGAGCGGATGAATGAGATCGTCATAAAGGAATACAAAAAATTATTTAGTGAATAAAACAAAAAAAGCACCACTCACGGCGACCTGCGATAAAGCAGGTCTGCCGAACGATGCTTGCCCTTACGGGCAAGTGATGTCGGCTTCGCCTAATGATGTAGCCTACGGCAATGATGTTGTGCCTTTGGCACAGTGGGCAAGCATCACATCACTCGCGACCAACGGGAGCAACATCATTACGAACGAAGTGAGTAACATCACTTTTGCGTAAGCAAAAACATCACTTATATTCCTTCCGAAAACAAAATATCGTATAACACACTATACCTTGCAAGCAAGATCGTGTGAAAAGGGGCGAGAAAATCTCGTCCCTTTTCTGCTTTGATATAAAACTGCTTTACGGTAGGTGCCCTCATCGTGGTGCTTTTTTATCGTTGATGAAGCAAGTGCCTTGATATCCGAACTCTTTTATTAAAAAATAGGCGGTTGTTGATCTTGGTAGAAACGGCTCTGTCTATGTAGTGCCCAACGATAACAATACCGTTCTTCTCTGCAAAAGCTGTGTTCGCGCGAATCTGCCCCTCTATCGACTCCTCACGCCGATTGTCCGAGGAATACCGAGCGTAAATTACAGCTGTCATATGCTCACCGCCTTTCTAATTTTAGTGTCTTCATTGTACCATAAAACCGCAATTTATTCAAGTCTGTTTCAAAACATTAAAGTGCTCTTTGTATTATTGATTTTTTGGCATATTCATGATATAATATATACGAACTTTAAACATGGGACAAATCGTAACAAATGAACAAACTGCTTGCTAAAATCTCAAAACAATTTTTGTATAACAACAACCGACA
Organism: Clostridia bacterium; assembly: GCA_017504785.1. Taxonomy (GTDB): domain Bacteria; phylum Bacillota; class Clostridia; order Oscillospirales; family CAG-272; genus UBA1740. The sequence goes on from JAFVQL010000017.1 coordinate 24,978, forward strand.
CAGATATAAAATGAAAAAGATTAGCGAATTGACTGACGATGAAGCGATTGTTTGCTGTCATAGATTTTGCGAAGAAAATAATTTGATGCCTGAATTTTGCATGTACAGAGAAAAAGTTGAATCAGAATATGTGTTCTGTGCGTATTTAAAAGAATACATAGAATTCGGCTTGTGTTATGATATGCAAATGATATGTAATTTGTATATTAAACCTTCGGTGCTTCCCGAAATCACAATAGATAAAGACGAATTAAAGTCATTTTGCAATGGGTGTAAATATGAATTATAACGGAATAGAAATAAATGAATTTCCGCTTCTCTTTTATACAATTTTTCATACAATACTTCTGCTTGCTTTAATTGCAGTGGGAGTTGTTGGATTCTTTGTGTTCTATGACAAGGACGGTAAAAAAGCGAAGAAAAGAATGAAAGCATTGGAAGCTCAAGCTAAAGATAGTCCAAAAGTGCAAAAGCGTCTTGAAAAAAGCAGACGAAAATTCAAAAAGCACCGCAAAGAAAAGATTTTGGCAATAGTAGGTATTTATGGTTTGCTTACCGTAATGTTTGTACTGAATTCCGTTTTCTGCGTCGTGCCCGGTTGGATGGACTATGCGATAAAGGACTATGAAATTTATGAGGGCGAATTTGAAACTATCTCAAGCGGAAGGGACAGGTTTATTGAAACCGGAGACGGTGTAACATTATTTGGAAACCAAGGTCTTGGAACAGAAAAGACTTATTACGGAGAAATAGTTTACGGTAAACGCTCAAAGCTAGCCCTTGGAGTTAGAGTGTCGAACGGTGAATGACGAAACATTTTTGGATGGAGGCAAAAGGGGTAATAGTAAAAAATGAAAAAGATAATCAATCCCAAATACATACTTTATATGCTTCTGCCAGTCGTAGCCATCGTTTTAAGCATACTGTTTTTACTTGGTGAAAGTATAGTAAATTATGTGGTTGGTGGGGTTCTTTGTGCCTCAGGTATAGGGCTTTCTTTGTGCTTGTTCCTATTCGTGCCTCACAGTTATATTATCAACAAAGACGGAATAAAAACGTTTTACAGAATAAAGAGCTGTAATTACATACCTTGGAGCGATATTAACGGTATTAACACGAGCTTTGACACCTTTTATGAAAATCTGTTTTTCTGGAAGGATTACGTTATCTCGCATAGGAATATGAAAAGAAACGGAAGAGCTATCAACACCGTTACAAAAACAAAATGTACGGCAGCTTTAATTGAAAAGTATTGGTGGAAATCAATTAAATGAAAAAGGAAATGCAATATGGATTTCACAGAATATTACGAGGAATTTCAATCAACGTATAACTTGGCAGTAATCACTTTGTGCTTGGCAATTTTTGCTGTGCTTTTTGTGGGTATTAGAAGAATAATCAACAAAAAAGAGTCGTTAAAAACCAAAATTACAGTTTGGATAATATTGGTTTTGATGTTTGCGTCAGTATTAAATATGTTTTTGGCTGGTCCGGCTTTAGCCAAAAAAGATATTGAACAACAAACAATTCTATGCTATGATGGGGAATTTGAGATTATAGAAACATCACACGGGATATACGATAAAGCAGTGTTTTTGCTAAATGGCGAAGAAATTTGTCTTAAATATTCCGATGAGGAGGACTACGATTTTGAACAAATTAAAGTTGGAAAATATGTAGGTCAAATAGTCTATGCTAAAAACTTATCGCTAGTTTTGAAATTGAAAATAGAAGAAAAGTTTGACTGATTTTTATAATATCTTTAATGATAATATATGATCGTTAGGAGAGAAACAAAATGAGTTATGTGCCTGGACTCGGCAGAGCCATGAATGATTTATTTGAATCTTCGGCAGAGGGCGAGAGTTTAGATCTTCCAAGCGGTGAATTCGTGGCAAGAAATGGCAAGGCTTTTAATCTGACTTTGCTTGTTGCATCATTGGTTTCTATTACGGTTGGAGCTCTTTTGTTGATTTTTTTGGGCGAAAAGATAGGAATTTTGTTTTTAGTTCTCGGATTGTGCCTACTCCCTATATTGCCGACAATGTTTTCGTACAAATGTATTATCAACAAAACGATTATGAGAGAAGAATACCTCGTGCTTTGTTGGAGGCGTCGAAGGGAAATTTCTTGGAGCGACGTTAAATATAGAAAAATCATAATTGGTAACAACAAGTCGATTAAACTGTATGACACAAACAAAAAGCGACTTATTTCATTCGATAGCACGACTGTGGGATTTAACCGAATACTGAAGCTCGCCAAGAGGAGTTGGATCGTTGATTTGCAAAAAAGCTTCTCGCAAAAAGTAAAATGAGGCATATATGAAGAATTTTAAAAGTTACATAGAAACGGATCAATTCAAAATCGGTTGTACCGGTCAGACGGTATACATTTACGATAAAGATGGCAACGAGGTTAAGAAATTTAAGGATTTAATTTATGCTTACGCCTCCGCCGTTTCTCCTCTTGGCGATCTCCTTGTAGTTAAAAGCACAGAGGGCAGACTTGCCGTATACTCGTTAAAAACGCTTTCTCTTATCAAAAAATTCCGTTTTTCAAAGGTAAACTATGCACAGGACGATGGATTTTGCTTCTCGCCTGACGGCAAATACCTTATTAACATAGAGCGACATATTGACGATCTGCATTCTGCAATATCGGTTTACGACACGCGGGATCTTTCTCTCGTTTCGCGTCATATGCTTCCCGAAGACGAGCGCGTGGATTGTATTGAATGTAGTGATAGTGAGTACTATGTATTAGGTTCTTTTCGGCTTGAATATGATGTAGAATATTTTGTAGCAAAATTTAAAGATTTCTCGGTCGCAGATAAAGTAAAAATTACTTCAAGGGAACATGATTTTCTGTATTTACAGTTGATGTCTAATAGGGGTTCTCCGTTAACGGAGAAGGAAAACTCGAAACATCTTGATTTGTTTAAAAATGCAAAGTCTGTTCGTCTCGTTGACTTATGGAAAACGAGAAAATAATGTTTATTTAAAGGATTGTAGATAGATGAAATCTTGGAAAACACCTGACGATTACATTGAAGAATATATACAGTGGCATTGCAACTCTGATACAAGAGAAGCGGTAGGCTGCACAGAAAAGTTTTACGAGCTTGGATTTTTTGATATAAGCCGCGGCGGTTGGGACTTGTATGCAGAATATCAAACCTTGTGCAAAACCTGCCCTCATTACACGCACGACATATCGCTTTATTTTGGCATCGGCAAATACACCGATAATATTTCCGAAAGCGACACCGTATGGTGCAGATATAAAATATCAAAGAAGAGCGAATTTGAAGATCTCCTTTCGGTAATACCCAAAGAAATAAAGGCGATCAGCTTTGCGGATTTCAGGCTTGAAACACTTGCAGGACTTGAAGCGTTTCCAAATCTTGAATGCGTTTTAATAGATTATGCTCCAAAGCTTCTGCATTTTTGGGATTTTACAAAAACACCGAAATTAAAGGTGCTTGAATACGTCTCAAACACCCGGTTAACCAATCTTAACGAAATATCCGAGGCAAAAAGTCTTGAATATTTCGGAATAAGCACTTTAATGTCAAGACTCGACAAGCTTTCTTATGTTGATTCATTTTATCCTTTGACAAAGCTTCCAAATTTAAAAGCGCTTGCACTCGAATGTGCAATGTGTTCTGACGGAAATATTGATAATCTTATCAATATACCAAATCTTGAAAAGCTTTGGATCTCCCCTCATACCTTTGAGACCACACAGTTCGCAAAATTTGAAGCCTTGAAATTCAAAATTTACGATGAATACGGAATCTACAAAAATGGTGATGATTACGTAAGACCTTTGGGAAAGGGCGGAAGGCTCTTCCGCTCGGAGAAATCAAAGGCACAATTTGAAGAAGAATATCGTTCATTGATGCTGAAATTTAAACCACAATAACCACACACAATTAACAAGGTCTGTCACTCCCCGGATCTTGTTTTTTTGCAAAATTTTGAATGCCTAAACCAAAGAAGAATATTGAGCGTTTTATTGGTGTAAAAACAATCCAAATGTACACGTACAGGCACATCTACACTCTTTATAAATAGCGAGTTTTATGATAGAATAGTTATAACAAATTTTGCTTGGTGGGCGTTAAAACTCATGGTGATACAAGGTAGCCTTGTGAGTTTTTCTCGGCGATTGTAGCGAGTTTTTAACCCAAAAATCCCACGTTTTTACGTCAATTTTGAGAGGGATATATCCCGAAAATTTCGGAGCGAAAACAAAAAATGCACCACGCATCGTGGTGCTTTTTTATCGTTGGTGACGCGTACGGGTAGACGCCTCGCCTGCGAGGTCTCCGCGGGAGACGGCGAGGCTATTTTTCGAACCCGATTCGCGCATACTGCGAAGGTGGGTTATATGCGCTATGAATATTCAAAGAGGAAAGCCGTGCTGTAGCTTATGCGCGAGTGGGTTCGATTCCTCATATGCGGCGCAAACGCAAAAAACACCACCCTATTCGGGTGGTGTTTTTGCGCTGGTGACGCGTACGGGAATCGAACCCATGTTACAGCCGTGAAAGGGCCGTGTCTTAACCGCTTGACCAACGCGCCAGCCTATGGTAGCGGAAGTCGGATTTGAACCAACGACCTGCCGGGTATGAACCGGACGCTCTTGCCAACTGAGCTATTCCGCCATATTGCGGTGAGGTAAACCCTCAAACCTCGCTGAAATATTATATCATAGGTTTTCTCTTTTGTCAATATTTTTTTGAAAAAAACTTTTTCTTTTTAAAAAAAGCGGAAAAAGACCAAAAATTTCCGTTATTAGAATGAATATTTGTTATTCTTTTCACAAGAAAAAACTTGCTTTTTCGTTGACAAAATCTTTAGAGTGGAGTATAATATATTTTAATCAAAATAATATTCGCTTATGCGATATACAAGAAGGTAATGAAAATGAACAGAGTGTACAATTTTTCCGCAGGTCCCTCCATGCTGCCCCTCGAGGTGCTTGAAAAGGCACAGGCAGAGCTTCTCTGCTACGGCGACTGCGGCATGTCCGTGATGGAAATGAGCCATAGAACGCCCGAATTTGAGGCGATCCTCGCAGATGCTGAGGCAGGCCTTCGCAAGCTCATGAACATCCCTCAAAACTATAAGGTGCTTTTCCTGCAGGGCGGCGCCTCCACGCAGTTCGCTTCCGTGCCGCTGAATCTGCTTTCCGATCATAAATGTGCTGACTACATCGTTTCGGGCCAGTTCTCGAAGAAGGCGTATCTCGAGGCGAAGAAGTACGGCGATATTGCCATTGCCGCTTCCTCTGCCGGCGCAACGCCCACCTTCTCCACCGTGCCCGAGACCAAGCGCAGCGACTTCCGCCCCGATGCAGACTACGTGCACATGTGCTTTAACAACACCATTTACGGAACGAAGTTCCATTATATTCCCGACACGGGTAACATTCCGCTCGTTGCCGATATGTCCTCCTGCATCATTTCCGAGCCGATCGACGTATCCAAGTTTGCCCTGATCTACGCAGGCGCGCAGAAGAACGTTGCTCCCGCAGGACTTACGATCGTGATCGTGCGCGAGGATCTGGTGGGCAACGCCCGTCCCGACACCCCCGCGATGCTCGACTATAAGGAAATGGTCGAGGCAGGCTCTATGTACAATACGCCTCCCTGCTTTGCGATCTACATGGCAAAGCTCGTGTTCGAATGGATCCTCTCCATCGGCGGCCTTGAGGAAATGAAGCGCCGCAACGAGAAGAAGGCAAGCCTGCTTTACGATTACCTCGACACCCAGAACTACTATACCGCGCCCGTGGATAAGAAATGCCGCTCGATGATGAACGTCGTTTTCGTAACGGGTGACGCGGAGCTGGATAAGAAGTTCGCAAAGGAAGCCGCCGCCGCAGGCCTCAAGAACCTGAAGGGCCACCGCTCGGTTGGCGGTATGCGCGCATCCATCTACAACGCAATGCCCTACGAGGGCGTGGAGGCTCTGGTTGCCTTTATGAAGAAATTTGCCGCGGAAAACCCCAAGATCCAAGCGTAATACAGGAGAGAGCACAATGTATAATATTCAGTTGATGAACAAAATTGCCAAGGTCGGCACGGGCGTTTTCGATAAAACGAAATTCACCGTTTCCGAAAACACAGAGAACCCCACCGCAATGATGGTGCGCTCCGCATCCTTGCATGAAACCGAGTTTCCCGCTTCCCTTCTTGCCATTGCAAGAGCGGGCGCAGGCGTCAACAACATTCCGCTTGAAAAGTGTGCCGAGAAAGGCATCGTTGTTTTCAACACCCCCGGCGCAAACGCAAACGGCGTTAAGGAGCTTGCGATCGCGGCGCTCCTGCTCGCTTCCCGCGACATCGTCGGCGGTATCGAGTGGGTGAAGGCGAACGCGGCCGATGAAAACCTCGCCAAGAGCGTGGAAAAGAACAAGGCGCAGTTTGCGGGCCATGAGGTCTTTGGAAAAACGCTCGGCGTTATCGGTCTGGGTGCGATCGGCGGTCTCGTTGCCAATGCGGCGCATTCGCTCGGTATGCGCGTTGTCGGATGCGACCCGTATCTGACGGTTGGCGCGGCATGGAGCCTCTCCCGCGCCGTTCACAAGGCGGAGAGCTACGACGATATCTATGCGGAGGCGGACTATATCACCCTGCACGTTCCCTCCACGCCCTCGACCAAGGGCATGATCAACAAGCAAACCCTCGAAAAGATGAAGGACGGCGTTCGCATCATCAACCTCGCAAGAGCAGACCTCGTGAACGCGGCGGACATCAAGGAAGCACTGGAGAGCGGTAAGGTTGCCGCTTACATCACGGACTTCCCGATCCCCGAGACCGTCGGCCTTAAAAACACCGTGAACATCCCCCACCTCGGCGCATCCACCGAGGAGAGCGAGGACAACTGTGCCATCATGGCGGCGCAGTCACTCGTGGAATACATCACGACGGGTAACATCCACAACTCCGTGAACTACCCCGCCGTTTCTATTCCCCACACCGGCATCAGCCGCATCTGCCTTTGCCACCGCAACGTATCCGGCATGCTTTCGAAGATTACCGCGATCCTTTCCGCAGAGGGCATCAACATCGAAAACCTCTCCAACAGCGCAAAGGGCGACTTCGCTTACACCATCATCGAAAGCGGCGTAAAGGTTTCGGATGCTGCCGTCTCCGTTCTCAATGCGATCCCCGATATGATCCGCGTGAGAGTCATCGATTGACGGAATTTGTAAACAGTTATTTCCATTTTCTGCATTTATAGAGGCCGGTATCCTTTACCGCGCCCAACAAAAAAGGCGGGATAGATATTGCACCACCTTGCAATTCTATCCCGCTTTTTCAGTTCCTTCTCGCCTTCTTTTTAGTAATGGATCTTTGACATTAGAAAAGTGCAAGAATGAACTTTTTGGCAATAGAAAAGCGCTCGGCGAGCGCACCCCGCTGCGGGGTGCGTGCCGAGCGCTTTTTTCGGACACAACCGAAAAAGGATCATACGCCCAAAAGGACGGCTAAAAGCAGAAATACGATCGAGAGGGCGAAAAGAAGCAGCTGGAAAAGGCCCGTGCGCTTGATCCAATCGATATAGCTGACCTCTGCCAGACCGAGGCCCACCACGAGCGTTCCACACGTGGGAAAGAGCACGTTGGTATAACCGTCGCCGAACAAATAGGCTAAAATAATGATATTCTTACTGATGCCGGGCAAGGGTGCCAACGTCAACAGAGGAATCATCAGAAAAGCCTTTCCGGAAGAGCCGGGAATAAAGAACTCAAAAAGAAGGACCAGAAGGTAAAGCAGGATCACCGTGATATAAGGCGAAAGCGACGCCGTAAACGTTTGGAAATAATAGAAAAGCGTATGTAAAATATTTCCGTTTTCGGCAATGTACTTTACGCTGAACGCCAAAAGAATAATGACGATCGAGGGCAGCATATCGAGCACGCCGCCGAAAAAGCCGCGCGCGGTTTCCTTCGCGCTTCCCAGCGCGCGCGTTCCGATGATAAAGGTACCGCTGACGAACACCAGTGCCATCAGCACCATCGAGATCCCGAGATCCGCGATCGCGGGAATGACCGATGCGATCACCAGCACGAGGATCGCCGCAAGGAAAAGGAAGAGGATGGCCTTCGATTTTGCGATGTAGGCACGACTCTCATCCTTGGTCAGTGCCGTGTATTCTTCTTCCGTATCGGCTTCCTTTGCAAGCATGCGCTCGTCTTGCTTTGCCATAAAAACGAGGTGGCACGAGGTAACCACGTACAAAACGGCGAAGATGAAGAAGCGATAAAAAATTCCGTCCAAAATATTAACGCCTGCAAGATCGGATGCAATACCGACCGTGAAGGGATTTAAAAGTGCTGTCGTAAAGCCGACCCCGGTGGTGATCAGGATCAAGCTGATGGCTTGCTGCTTGCTCCAATGCATGGCTTTTGCGAAGGAGAGAAAGATCGGAAAGAGAATGAGGAGCTCCTCCTGCAAGCCAAACAAGGTGGAAAGAAGCATCATAAACAGCGTGACGACCCAGATCAGAAGATAGCGCTTATGATAGAACCGATCGATGAGAAGCTTCAGTATGGCGAAAAGACCGCCCGTAAGATCCAGCACCTTAAAGGTGCCGCCGAGCACTAAAAGCACGGCGATGATCTGAATGATATTGAAACTTCCCTCTCCGATGATCAGCGCCTCGATCGGCGCGCTGAACCAGCGGTATACCGGCAGGCGCGTTTCGCTTTCAATGAACGAAAAGGAATCGGAAATGATCTCGCCGTTTTCGTCATAGGCGTACTGTCCCGTGGGAATCACGTAGGTCAAGATGCCGACGAAGATCATAATAGCGAGCAGGATCGCACATATTGAAAAAAAGCTTTTTAGGCTGAATTTAATATCGTTATTCAACCGCTCGTTTTTATCAGTCATCTTTTTTCTCCTTTGGTGCAAAAATGAAATCAACGATCCTGTCCTTATAGACGATAGAGGCAACGACGCAAGCGATGATAACCATCAGAATGATATATGAGGTCAGCGGCGAGGTCGATGTGGTGATCTTCACGCCCGCCCAAAGGGTGATCACGACATCGGGCAAGGGGCCGAGAAGCGTGATCAAGGCATACTTCCACCATTTCATACCGCTGCTTGCGGCAACCGTATGGATCAACATAAAGGGAACGAAGGGCGCAAGGTAAGCAAGAAACAGAAAAACATAGATGCTCCGCTTGCTGGTTTGGATCTTTTCTTCCATCAAAAGATGCTTTTGGCGCTGCTTTTCAGAGCTCAAAAAGAAGGCGCTGCGCGTGAAAAGAAACGCGAGCTGGCTGGCAAGAAACACCGAAAGCGACACGTGCAAAATGCCCAAGGGAAGCCCGTAGCTGACAGCCGATGCCAGCTGCAGGGGGAGCGAGGAGATGATCGGGAAAAAGAAAAGCATCACGATAACGAGGGTGATCGCGATCACGCCGAGCACGCCGAGCGAAAGCACGTATTCCTTCACGATCGAGGCGCCGCTTACCACCTGCTTAAATAAATAGGAGATGATCTCCCAGTTGAAGATCGAAAATGCGAGGATCCCGATCAGGAAAAAAAGCGTGATCGAAAGGATCAGGCATTCCTTTTTATTTTTCATAGCCGTACACCTCGTCACTGACCTTTTTCCAAGCCGCATCGTGCAAATTGTGGATCTCCTCGGAGGCGATCATCCATTTCGCCATCAGCTTTTGGTTTTCGGTGAGACGGAAATTATAATACTTATTCTTATAATAAATATCAAAGTCGTATTGCAAGGACATCGTCATGGAGAACACCGCCTTCGCTTCAAAGAAAAGATCGACCTCTTCTCCGTTTTCCGTTCCCACGTAGCGAAGCCCCCGGTTCGTGAGTGTCAAAACGCCATCACCGATATGGACCAAGGAGTAATTTTTCCCAAGACGCTCGGTATTGATCTTTCTGAATTCCACGCGCGCCTCGAGCATAAAGTCGGGGCTCTGCACTTCCTTCGCCAAGACGTGCCTCTGCCATTTATACCACTCGTCGATATTCGCAAAGGGCAGGGGATGCTCTTTTTCGTGAATGTCGTAATAGCAGTCCATCGAAACGGCAAAGCCGCAATGGCGGCAGATCATTTGATCGCCCTCGGTATAAAAGCACGCCTCTTCTTCACAGTGCGGGCATTTATAAATGATATTTTCAAGCCCATAGATATTCGGCTTTTTTCCATAAAAGGGGACCTTTTCCTTTCGGTCGGTAAACTCGTTATAGCGGAATCTCTCGAGAAGCCGCTCGTAAAGGGCGTCGTGCGAAAGGGTATCGAAGTCTTCCTTATCAAAAAGCTTTTGGAAGCGAACGGTTATTTTTCCGCGCTTCACGTCGGAGCTGTAACGAGGTCTTGCAAAATAAGAGCCCTCGGTGGTGATAAGAGCCACCGGCAAGCGCAGCTTTTCAAGCAGATCCATCGTTGCGGGGTTGATGGGATGGCAGGAGCCGCTTGTCGATTGGATCCCCTCGGGAAAGATCACAAGACTGTCTCCGATACGTACAGCCTGAAGCATTTGCACGGTGGCAGAAAGATCGGGCTGATAAAGAAGCTTGGCAATCACCCCAAGCTTTTTCAGTAAGGTATACACGAAGCGTTGGAAAATATTTTGATAACCGCACAGAACGTGCACGTCGAGGCGGCCAAGCCCTGCGAAAACGTAGATATAATCCAACGAGGATTTATGCTGGCAAAGGAAGATCGCTTGCTGCTTTTCGAGCGCGCGATATTCTTCATCATATACAAACGCAACCTTACGCCGACGGCAGATCAAACGCATAATATGCATAACGAAAAACGCGAGCGGCTGCGAGGGCTTTTGGATTTTTCGCCTTTTAAATTCCTTGCTTAAATCTTTTTTCATATTCGTTACGCCGCAAGATGGCAGCTCCTTTTTGTTTGCATTCCATTCATTATAACATTCTTTGACAAAAAAATCAAGTTTTTTTTGAGGGCGGTGCTTTTTTCGCAGATTTTGATTGAAGCTTTCTTCCGAAAAAACTACGGTCAAGGGTTTCACGGCACTCCCTCGTTTGCATTTTGAAGCTGCGGCGGCAAGGGTGCGTCCTGTAAAAAAACAGCGTATATTTATTTTTTTCTACGTGTTTTCGCACGAACGGTTGACTTTTATTTTATAGCGTGGTATACTAACCTTGATCTGCGCGGCTTTGCGCCAAGATCCAAGGATTTTTGCGAGAAGAAAAGATTTTTTCCAAAAGAGGATGCAAGCGCTTTCAGAGGCCGCCTTTTTGCAGCCGCGCGATCTTGCGCTTCGGTTTTCCAAAAGCACCGCGAAGGCCCTTTCGTTTTTAAAAGCCTCGGCGCGCAAGGAAGCCCCGCGCTCCGAAATTCGCTTTGAGATAAAATTTACATAAATTCTTTACATTTACAAAAGGAGAAGACCATGCTGAAAATTCACAAAATCTGTGCAAGTCCCGTCATTGATTTCGCCGCAGAGGAACTCAAAAAATACCTCAGAATGATGATGCCGATGGACGGCGAGATCACGATCGAATATAAGCCCGATGCAAAGGATGGCTTCCGCCTCGGCCTGATGCAGACCTTCGGACTGGACGTATCGGATGCCGCAGACTGCGAGCTTGATGATATTCTTTACATGGACACCGACTGCGAGGGCGGCATCATCGCGGGCGACAACGCGCGCTCCGTGCTTCTTGCGGTTTACGAATACTTAAGACAGAACGGCTGCCGCTTCCTCTTCCCCGGCACAGACGGCGAGATGATACCCATAAAGAAGATCGCGCCCGTGAAGTTCCGCCACAAGCCCTCGATGCGCTACCGCGGACAGGTGAACGAAGCCGCAACCAGCCACCGCGCCATGCTCGAAACGATCGATTTCGGCCCGAAGGTGGGACAGAACTGCTATATGATCCAGTTCCTCATCCCCTCGGAATACTACAATCAGTATTACGGCCATCTCAGAAACTCCCGTCGTAAGCCCGAAAAGCTGACCGACGAAGCGGTTTTGCAGTACCGCCGCGTCTGCGAGGCGGAAATGGCAAAGAGAGGCATTCAGTTCCACGATGCAGGACACGGCTTTACCCTTGAGCCCTTCGGCATCAACTCCTCCGCCTTTGATATGAGAAGCGAGTCGCTCTACCCGAAGGAAGCGATCGACTGCCTCGCCTTGACCGGGGGCAAGCGCGGCTTCTTCAGGCCTAAGTTCGTGGATCCGAACGGAAACGGCTACCCGCTCTACACGAACTTCTGCATGTCCAATACCGTAGCAAGAAAGAGAGTCGTGGACTACATCATTGACTACGCGCGCCGTGGCACGAACGTCGACTATCTGCACCTTTGGCTCGCCGACGGCTCGAACAACCACTGCGAATGCGAAAACTGCGCGAAGAAGACGGCTACCGACTGGTATATCACGATGCTCAACGAGGTGGATGCGGAAATGACGCGCCTCGGCATGAAGACCCGCATCGTGCTGATCGGCTACGTGGACACGCTTTACCCGCCCGAGACCGAGCACATCCAAAATCCCGATCGCTTCACCTTCATGATCGCGCCCATCACCCGCACCTACACGATGACCCTCGACCAGCCGATCGAGAAGACCGAGGTGGTTCGTTACAACCGCAACAACAACATCTTCCCCAAATCCCTCTCCGCCTACCTTGCTTACAACCGCGCATGGCGCAAGGTATTCTCCGGTTCATCCTTCTCCTTTGAATACTACTTCTGGATCCCCCAGTACCGCGATCCCTCCTCGCTTGCGCTTTCCAAGCGTATTTTAGAGGATACCCTGCTTTACGAAGCAGAAGGATTTAACGGCGTTTTGGAGGACGGAAGCCAGCGCTCCTACTTCCCCACGGGCTTCCCCTTCTATCTCTATTCCCGCATCCTCTACGACACCTCTCTTTCCTACGAAGAGATCAAGGAGGAATATTTCTCTGCCGCCTTCGGCGAGGACTGGCGCGACTTCTACGCTTACCTCGAGGGCATCGAGAAGGCGATCGACATCCGCTATCTTTCGGGTGAGCTTTCCTCTAATATGGAGATCAGCAAGTTCTATAACCCCTCCCTCGTAGAATCCTTTGCGAAGGTGGAGGCGATCTGCGACGAGGCCGAAAAGACCGTACAAGCGCATTACGACATGCCCGCAAGAGCACAGACCGTCTCGGTGCGCCTGATCGAGCGACATATCCAGTATTGCCGCTATCTTGCAAAGGCACTGATCTTTAAGTGCCAGGGCAAGGACGATGAGGCAAAAAAGGTATTCCAAGAGCTTTGGGACACCTTCAACCTCTACGAGTTAGACATGGAAGCAAACTACGACCATTCGCTTTGCATGTCCGCTCTTAACACCATTTTCAATACCCCCGCAAACATTCCCAAGGGCGATGACGAGCCGCTCCTCAACGTCGACCTGCAATAAAACGCCATTATTAAATAAAAAATCCCCCTTCAAGCATTCTATCCTGCTTGAAGGGGGATTTTTTCAGTGAGTGCCGATCTCTCCGTATAACCGCGCTTTGGATAACACGCATTTTCGTCAGACGGCTTCGGCTTCCTTGCTCTTCATCTTGCGAAAAACAAAGAACAGGAGAACGGCGCCGAGGACCGCCGCCAAAATATTCGTGCCGACGAAATTGAGCCAAAGTCCGTCCAGCCCGAGATTCCAGAGCGCGCCGAGGCAAAGCACCGGGAAGACGAGCGCGATCGAAACCGCCATCACCGTGGCAAGCACGGGCTTCTCGATCGCGGAGAAGAAGCTCTGCGTCATCACCCCGAACCAACGGAAGAGATAAGCAAAGCAGAAAAGGCGAATGCCATGCGAAGCGACCGAAAGAAGAACGGCATCCTCCCCGCTGACGAAGAGCGAGGCAACGAAGGGCGCGCCGAAGAACATCACCGCCGTGGAAACGAGGCCCACCGCCGCCGTGCCGATATAGCCGCAGCGCACAATTCTTTTCACGCGGTCGTATTTTTTCGCGCCCCAGTTATAGCCGATCGAGGGAGAGAGAGAATCGCTGATGCCGTACAGAAGCGGCCAGCAAAGATCGCTTGCGTACATAAGAACGCCGTACGCGGCAACCGCAGTCGTGCCGCCGCCCTCGCCGAGTATTTGGAGACCGAGGCGCATCAAGGAGATATTCATGAGGATCGAGGTCACGCGGCCCGCAATGTTGCTCAAAAAAACGGGCGAGCCGCAGGCGAGGATCTGCTTCAGCATAGAGAGATGAAAGTGCGGGCGCGCGAAGCGCAATACCGTTTTCTTGCGAAGGAACGGCACCATAGCGACCGCGGCGGCAATGCACATGGAAATGCAGGTCGCAAGCGCAGAGCCGACAACGTCGGTCTTGAAGCCGAAGAGAAAGAGCGCAAGCAAAGCGACCGTCAAAAGATTTTGCCCGACGTTGATCGCCATACTGCTCTTTACGTAGCCCGAAATACGCAGATAGTTATCCATCGCGAAAAAGAGCGTGGTCAGCGGTCCGAGGAGGGCAAAGGTGCGAAGATAGCGCATCGAGGTTGCGAGCAGAACATCCGTCGCGCCCATCATGCGGCACAGCGGCTCGGCGGCAAAATACATGATACCGCCCATCAGCACCGCCGCCAAGGCGATCAATAGGATCGAGCAGGAAAACACGTTGTTTGCGGTCTTTTGATCCCCCTTGCCGAGCGCGATGGAGATCGGCACAGAAGCTCCGACGCCCACCAGATCCGCAAGCGAGAAATTGATAAATACCAAGGGGAACGCGATATTGACGGCGGCGAATGCGCCCTCGCCGAGCGTTTGCCCGATGAAAGCGCCCTCAAGTACGCTGTAAAGCGACATGGCAAACATGCTGATCATGCCCGGAAGAGCCACAACGAAGAAGAGGCGCCACGGATGCATCGTCGCATAACGCTGTTCGGGTGTCATTTTCTTTTTTGTCTGATTATCCAATGCAAGATTCCTTTCCTTCCTGTGCCCTCTGCATGGAGAGCCAATGAAAAAATCCGTAAAGATCGTTTGCGATGAACGCGACGAAGCACGCCACCACCGAGGCGTAGGCAATATCCTCTGCCGCCGCCAAGATCCAGAGAACGATCAGCACCACGTCGTTCAAGGCGTACGCCAAGGCGTAAAAGGGGCTGCGCCGCAGCGTCAGATACGCGGCGACGAAGCTCGTCGCCACCGAGAAGGTGCTGACGAGAAGATTGGCGGTTTCAAAATATGCAAGAATGAAATAAAACGCGAGCGTGACCGCCCCGGCCAAGGCGGCAAGCAAACAAACCTCCCCGCGCCCGATACGGTTGACCTTGACCTCGGCGCGCCCTTTGGCATACGGATGGCGCACCCAAGACACGAGGGAAAAAAGCGACATGGGAAGCGACATAAAAAGGTAGGTCATCATCTCGCCGTAATAGGAAAAGGAATAAGAGATGATGACGTAGAGCAAGCAGAAGGTGATCATGAAGATCTGCCCCAAGGGATACCCCTTCGCGCAAAGGATCAGCGCAAGCACGCCGATAAGAGAGGCAAAAAGCCTTAAGTACTCCGTCCCGTCAAAAAGAAAAAACGAGAGCGCGACCAAAAGAAGCGAGCCGACCAATAGAATGCGCTCCCAAAGCGAGAATCGGCGCACGGCGGCAAGCGCGCCTTTTTTTATTTTTTGCATTGCAGTCATGCACTTCCCTCCTTTTTTTGGGGGCGCGGCGAAGGCGGGCATACCGCGCGAAAAGCGCCAATGAAAAGCGCGGCAAAGCGAAATTTTTAAAAACGCCTCGCCGCTCTGCCGCGGAAGGCACCGAGGCAAGAACGGATCGGTGCCGAAGGGCGGCACACTCCGAAAAAGCTTATTTGAAATTTACCGCCTCCGCAAACGGCGACCTGCGATAAAGCAGGTCAGCCGAACGATGTTTGCCCTTGCGGGCAAATGATGTTGCCTTCGGCAATGATGTTTACTGCGTAAGTGATGTTACGCTTGACGGCGTAATGGGCAAACATCACATCATTTTGCGCCGACGGCGCAATACATCATTACGAATGAAGTGAGTAACATCACTTCTTTACCACACGAAAACAAAAACATTGTATAACACACTATACCTTGCAGGCAAGGTCGTGCACAAAAACTGCTTTATAGTAGGTAGCCCAAGGGGCGTATTTTTATGAAAACACAGTGCTTGCCTCGGCATAAAAGCATACCGAGGCAAGCGGTGTATAAAAAGATGCGTCTTATTCGGTGCGAAGTGCCACCACGGGGTCCTTCTTCGCCGCGGAGCGCGCGGGGAATACGCCCGAGATCAGGGTCAAACCAATGCTGAGAAGGATCATCAGCAGGGCTTGATCGAGGGGAAGCTTCGCAATGGCGGGAATATCCGCCACCTTTTTCAGAATGATATTGATGATCACGGAAAGACCGTAGGTCACGCCGACGCCGAACACACCCGAAAGCAGACCGAGAATGAAGGTCTCCGCCGTAAACAGACGGGAAACGTCCTTCTTGCGGCCGCCGATCGAGCGGATAACGCCGATCTCCTTGATTCGCTCCACGACCGAAACGTAGGTAATAATACCGATCATGACCGTGGAAACCACGAGGGAGATCGAGGTGAAGGCGATCAATGCGTAGGAAATAATATCGATCATGGTGTTGATCATGGCGATAACGAGCGAGAGCGTATCCGTGTAGGTCACGTCGCTTCTGTCCGCCTTTTTCAGCACGGAGCCGTCCACGGTGATATCCCCTTCCTCGTTCCATGCGTCAAGGTATGCGTTTACCTGATCCTTGGTCTCGAAGTTGTTGGGATAGATCATCACGGAATTGGCAAGATCGTTACCGCCGACGTTGCGAAGCGAAAGCACGTATAGCGACTGGATGCCCATGCCGCCCGTGCCGCCCATGCCGCCCATGCCGCCCGCGCTGCCGGAGCCGCCCGCGCTACCCATACCGCTCATGCCGCCCAGCATCATTGCGGCAGATGCATCCTGACCGACGAAAACGGTGTCGGTATACGATTCTCCCTCGTAGGTGAAGGAAAGATCGTAGTAAATACCGGTCTTCATCGTGCCCATTGCCATGCTCTGGATGGTTTCGCCGTCGGTGGAGCGCAGATACTCGGCGATCTTAGAATCCATATTCTTCTCAAGAATATAATCCGAGAGAGCCTCGGTATAGTAAATGCCCGAGGTCATGCAGCCGTAGGAGATCGTTTCCTTCGGTTGGAGAATGCCGACGACCTTCAGAGAAAGCGCGTCCTCGTCGTTTACGTCCGTAGCAAAGGGATCGTAGCCGAAGGGAGAGAGCATGGAGGTCATGGGGTTTTCGTTTTTCGTAAAGATCGCATCGTTTGCATGGAAGGTGAAGGTCTTGCCGAGAAGCTCCTCGTAGGTGAAGTATTCCTTCTTGCTTGCCTCATCGTAGGACTCGCTCTCGGTCGCCTCGTGCACGATGTTGATAAACTGCTTTTGCGAATAGTAGCCAAGTCTTGCAAGCAAAAGATCCGAAACGCGGCGATCGGCATCCAAAACGAGCATGATCTCGCCCGCCTCCTTCGCCAGCTCGCCCGCCAGCACGTCGTACTGATCGGTCACGTAGGCTCCGTTCGAGGGTGCTTGCTTGAACGAGGGGATCAGCATCGAGATAAAGGATGCATATTCACTAAACTCTGTTCTGTTTAACACCGAGGTATAAAGCGCGGTCAAGGCGCTGATCGAGAGCTTTCTCTCCTCGCCCGCCTCATCCGTAAAGGCGGTGTAGATACTGTTGGAAAGATCCATATCGTAGCCGAAGATCATATCCGCGTAATACGAATCGGGCATGGCCGAAACGTAGCTGATATACGCCTTTGTGATCTCGTTTTTAAGGATCACGGCCTCGGTCGTATCCTGCATCTTGGCAACGTATTCAAGCATGGAGTTGATAAAGACCTTGCCGTCCTCTTGCTTGATCTCTTCAAAATCGATCGAGGACATAAGATCGGTGATGGCATCAAAATCGTACGCCGTTTCGGCAATATAGATCGGGTTGCCCGAAAGCATATCGTCCTGCATGGACGCAACGTAGCCCTTAATGCCCGCCGAAAGTGCAAGCACCATCGCGATGCCGATAATACCGATCGAGCCGGCGAAGCCGACCATCGCGGTCCTCCTCTTCTTGGAGATCAGATTCTTTGCCGAAAGGCGGAACGCCGTAAAGACCGACATCTTCGCCTTTTCCTTGCCGCCGCGGCGGCCGCGCTTTTGGCGGTCAAAGCGGCGATACAGAGAGGTCTCCATTCTGTCGCCCGCCTCGGAGAAGGGGTTGGTATCCTCGACCACACGGCCGTCCAAAAGGCGGACGATTCGCGTGGAATACGCCTCTGCAAGCTCGGGGTTATGCGTGACCATAACGACCAGACGCTCCTTGGAGATCTCGCGGATCAGATCCATGATCTGCACGCTGGTCTGCGTATCCAAAGCACCCGTCGGCTCGTCGGCAAGAAGGATCTCGGGATCGTTTACAAGCGCTCTCGCGATCGCAACGCGCTGGCACTGGCCGCCCGAAAGCTGATTGGGGCGCTGATAATACTTCCCCTTCAGTCCTACGCGATCGAGCGCTTCCTTGGCGCGGCGGCGTCTTTCATCGCGCGAGATGCCCGCGATCGTCAGCGCAAGCTCCACGTTTTCAAGCACCGTCTGGTGCGGGATCAGGTTATAGCTCTGAAAAATAAAGCCGACGCGATGGTTGCGGTAGACGTCCCAATCCCTGTCCTTAAAGCCCTTCGTGCTTCGCCCGCTGATCGAAAGATCGCCCGAAGTATAATGATCGAGGCCGCCGATGATATTGAGCAGCGTGGTCTTTCCGCAGCCGGAGGGTCCGAGAATGGACACGAATTCACTCTTGCGGAAGCAGATATTCACGTCGCGCAGAGCCACCACCCGCTCCGACGCCGTTACGTACACCTTCGTAATGTTCTTTAGCTTAAGCATTCTTTTTTTCCTTCTTCAATACATTTTCTGATTATATTATAGAGTGCTATTATAAACGCCCCATATAAAAGTTGGAAATCTTTTGTGAATATTTCATCCGGCGCGAAAAAAACCACCCCATGTGCAAAGTGACGAAGCGCAAGGATAAGCGAAAAAAAGCGAAAAAGGGGGGAGCGCGCCATACGCTTTTCCTCGGTTTTCCTATGCGGTATATGGGCGCATTCCCCTTTTCAAAAAAAAGCGAGCAAGGAAGAAAAAAGGGCGCGCTTTTTCGGAAGGCGCTTCGGCGTCGGCGCGAAATCGCCGTTTTTTTGTTCAAAACGCCAAAAACACAATATATAGCATTTACCTCTTGACAAGCACACAAGATATGGTGTATAATAGTGGTACGCAATTGCCCCGATATCGGGGGAGAAAATCGGCAAAAATCATTTTTTGCCCCTTGGCAGGCACCGTTTTGCCTTGCCGTGCATAGACATTCGGAAGTGGTGAAAGACTTTATTTCTTTCGCCCCTTTTTTCGCCTATACCCAAAAAAACCATCACGAAAAATCTAACGAAGGGATCGCTAAAAATGAAACTGATCAAAAGAAACGGCTCCGAGGCTATTTTTACGAGAGCGAAGATCGCCGCCGCCATTGCAAAGGCAAACGACGCGGTTGAAGAATACGAAAGAATCACCGATTCGGAAATCGATACCATCGCCCTGCGCGTAGAAGAGCAGTGCGCGAAGCTCCACCGCTCCGTCAGCGTGGAGGAGGTGCAGGACCTCGTTGAGACCGAGCTGATGGCAAAGGGTGCCTTCGTGCTTGCAAAGGCTTATATCACCTACCGCTATAAGCGTGCACTCGTGCGCCGCGCCAACACCACCGACGAAAAGATCCTCTCTCTCATCGAATGCAACAACGAAGAGGTCAAGCAGGAAAACGCAAATAAGAACCCCACCGTCAACTCCGTGCAGAGAGACTACATGGCGGGCGAGGTCTCGAAGGACATCACGCGCCGCCTGCTCCTTCCCGAGGACGTCGTGAAGGCACACGAGGACGGCCTGATCCACTTCCATGACAGCGATTACTTCGCGCAGCACATGCACAACTGCGACCTCGTGAACCTCGAGGATATGCTCCAGAACGGCACGGTGATCAGCGGCACGATGATCGAGAAGCCCCACAGCTTCTCCACCGCCTGCAATATCGCCACGCAGATCATCGCACAGGTTGCCTCCAACCAGTACGGCGGCCAGTCCATCAGCCTTACGCACCTCGCTCCCTTCGTGCAGATCAGCCGCGAGAAGCTGACCGCGCAGGTGAAGGACGAGCTCGGCCGCGCCGGCGTGACGGACGAAAAGCTGATCGCAGAGATCGCGGAGGAAAGACTGCGCGATGAGGTTCGCAGAGGCGTGCAGTGCATTCAGTATCAGGTCGTAACGCTTCTGACCACGAACGGACAGGCTCCCTTCATTACCGTATTTATGTATCTCGGCGAGGCAAAGAACGAGCAGGAAAAGGCCGACCTTGCCATGATCATCGAGGAAACGCTGATCCAGCGCTACCGCGGTGTTAAGAACGAGGCAGGCGTTTGGATCACGCCCGCGTTCCCCAAGCTCATCTACGTTTTGGAGGAGCAGAACATCACCCCCGATTCCAAGTACTACTATCTCACCGAGCTTGCCGCCAAGTGCACGGCGAAGCGCATGGTGCCCGACTACATTTCCGAAAAGATCATGCTGAAGAACAAGAAGGACAAAAACGGCGTGGGCCACTGCTATACCTGCATGGGCTGCCGCTCCTTCCTGACCCCCTACGTTGACGAGGACGGAAATCCGAAGTATTACGGCCGCTTCAATCAGGGCGTCGTTACCGTAAACCTCGTGGATATCGGTCTTTGCGCCGACGGCAGCATGGAGAAGTTCTGGGAAGTTTTTGACGAAAGAATGGATCTTTGCCACAGAGCTTTGCAGTGCCGCCACGAGCGCTTGAGCGGAACGCTTTCCGACGCCGCGCCCATTCTCTGGCAGTACGGTGCGCTGACAAGACTTCCGAAGGGCGAGCCGATCGACAAGTATCTGCACGGCGGATATTCCACCATTTCTCTCGGCTATGCCGGCCTTTGGGAGTGCGTTTACGCGCTGAACGGCAAGAAGCTGACCGAGCCGGAGGGCGAGGCACTCGGCCTTGAGATCATGAAAAAGCTCAACGAATACACCGCGAGATGGAAGGCCGAGGAGAATATCGACTATTCGCTTTACGGAACGCCCCTCGAGAGCACGACCTATAAGTTTGCCAAGTGCCTGCAGAAGCGCTTTGGCATCGTCAAGGGCGTGACCGACCGCAACTATATCACCAACTCCTATCACGTACACGTGACCGAGCCGATCGATGCCTTCGATAAGCTCACGCTGGAAGCGAAGTTTCAGGCCCTCTCCCCCGGCGGCGCGATCTCTTACGTAGAGGTGCCCGATATGCAGAACAATATCGAGGCGGTCCTTGGCGTGATGCAGTTCATCTACGACAACATCATGTACGCCGAGCTGAACACCAAGAGCGACTACTGCCAGATTTGCGGCTACGACGGCGAGATCGCCATCTGCGAGGATGAGGACGGCAAGCTCGTTTGGGAATGCCCGAACTGCCACAACCGCGATCAGTCGAAGATGAACGTTGCAAGAAGAACCTGCGGCTACATCGGAACGCAGTATTGGAACCAGGGCAGAACCTCCGAGATCAAGGACAGAGTTTTGCATCTGTAACTCGAGGATCGAAACCATGAAGATAGGAAACCTGACGCTGAAGCACGGCCTCCTTCTCGGGCCGATGGCGGGCTATACCGATTACGGTATGCGCGAGATCTCGAAGCGTTACGGTGCGGAATATCTCGTGACGGAAATGGTCAGTGCCAAGGCGGTGCTTCATAACGATAAGAAGACCTGCGCCTTGGCCTACTTCCCCGAAAGCCAAAGCCCCTGCGCCATTCAGATCTTCGGCAGCGATCCTGCCGTGATGGCAGAGGCGGCAAAGCGGCTTTCCGCGGGTGTCTCGGGCGGATGCGCCCCCGCGGCCATCGATATCAATATGGGTTGTCCCGTGCCGAAGGTTTTCGGCAACGGCGAGGGGAGTGCCTTGATGGCAAGCCCCTCTCTTATTTTTGATATCGTGCGTGCGGTAGAAAGCGCGATCTCGATCCCCGTCACCGTCAAGCTCCGCGCCGGCATCGATGAAGCGCATAAAAACGCCGTGGAATGCGCGAGGGCGGCAGAGGCCGCGGGCGCATCGCTCGTCGCGGTGCACGGGCGCACGCGCAAGCAGATGTATTCCGGTCTTGCCGACAGAGAAATTATCCGAAGCGTAAAAGAAGCCGTCAAGATCCCCGTGATTGCAAACGGTGATATTTATACCGCAGCCGATGCACTTGCAATGCTCTGCGAAACGGGGGCAGACGGCGTGATGGTCGCGCGCGGCGCGGTGGGAAATCCTTTTATTTTCCGCGAGATCGCCGCCGCCCTCGAGGGTGCTCCCTGCCCTGTGCCGACCTTTGCCGAGCGCATAGAGGCAGCGCTTTCCCAGCTCTCCTTCTCCATCGAGCAAAAGGGCGAGGCCCTTGCCGTTGTGGAGGGGCGCAAGCAGATCGCGGGGTATCTGAAAGGACAGCGCGGCGCAGCCGCCCTGCGCGGCAAGATCCACACGGCAAGCACCTTTGCCGAAATGAAGGAAGCCCTCTCCGAGGCCCTCGCGCTTTCGGAGTCGGAAATATAAGGAAAGGCGCTTGATTTAGAGGAGAGATCGCCTGCCGAGCAGAGAGAGGCGTACGAGTGTACGGTGAGCAACGACGCGGCGATACCAAACAAAAAAACGGTAATAAAGGAGAAAGCCTTTGGTTTTCGGCCCCGATACCCTGAACGTTTGCATAAAAGCAAGGTAGAGGTACTGAAAAAACAGTACCTCTACCTTTTTTCTTGGGGTTAGCCGTAAGAGAGTCGAACACATAAGGTTTGGAAGTGCGGATTTTCCCCTATACTTCGCCGATTTTTTCTTAAATATCCGCATATTTCTCAAAAAAATTGGCTCGTCTATGAAAAAATCCGCTACTTCGAAACTG
>JAFVQL010000018.1 GCA_017504785.1 Clostridia bacterium
GTCAGACTTTATTTTTTTGGGCTCTTTCAGCAATTTTTCGTCCTTTTCCTGTCGGTAGGTATTTTCAATTTCATACTGCTCTACCGCAAGCACGCCGCGGCGGTCGTTTTTTATTTTACTGCTCGATCTTCTTTTCGGGAATTACGAACATGAAGACGAGCACGCTTAAAAGCAGGAGCATCGGATAGAAGAGATGCGCGATCACGGAGAATGCCGAAAGCTCAAATCCCATGGTTGAAACACAGGAAAGCGCAACGAGCATTTGCGCGCCGTACGGCAAGACACCCTGGAAAATGCAAGAGAAGGTATCCAAGATAGAAGCGGTCTTTTGCTTGGTAATACCGTAATCCTTCGCCATTTCGGAGGCGATCGGGTTTGCCATAACGATGGCAACGGTGTTATTCGCCGTGGCGATATCCATGAGTCCGACCAAAAGGCCGATACCGAGCTGACCTGCGCGCTTACCGCGGAAGACACGGCGGATGCCGGAAAGAAGCGCCTCAAAGCCGCCCGCTTCACGGATCAAAGCGCAAATCGCGGAAACTAAAAGTGCGACCATAGCGGTCTCAAACATACCGGATGCACCGCTTCCCATGCCCGCAATGAGGCCCGAAAAACCGACCGCGCCGGTGGAAAGCATGATAATACTACCCGTGACGATACCGATCATCAGCGTGACGAACACGTTGATGCCGGCGATGCCGCTGATCAGAACGAGAAGATACGGAACGATCCGGATCAGCTTATAATCCTTCGTGACGATCGGGGAGATATCCGCGCGAAGCGAAAGAAAGAGGATCAAAAGGATCGTCAGTATCGCGGCGGGTAAAACCACCGCAAAGTTCGTTTTGAATTTATCGCGCATCGCGCATCCCTGACCGCCGCAGGCGGCAATCGTGGTATCCGAAACGAAGGAGAGGTTGTCACCGAACATAGAGCCGCCGATCACCGTTCCTACGCAAAGCGCAAGCGAGAAGCCTGAGGTGGATGCAATGGCGACCGCAATCGGCGTGAGCAACGTGATCGTGCCGACCGAGGTTCCCATCGCCGTGGAAACGAAGCAGCTGACGAGGAAGATCACGCAAACGGCAAATCGCGGCGGAACGATGGAAAGCACGAAGTACGCAACGCTTTCCGCACTTTCTCTGCCGACAACGCCGACGAAAATACCTGCGAGAAGGAAGATGAGAAGCATCGTGATCATATTCTTATCACCGACGCCATGCCCCATGACCTCGATCTTTTTATCAAAGGTGAGGCTTCTGTTCTGCAGGCAAGCAACCAAAAGCGCCACAAGAAATATAACGACGATGGGCACGTTGTAAAAGCCCATGGAGATCTTCATTCCGTATTCAAAAATGATACCGAGCGAAAGATACAGCGCAACAAAAACTCCGATGGGCAGAAGTGCCCAAACGTTTCCTTTTTTCATTCTATTCCTCCGAAGAATACATAATATACATCATTCCGAACTATTATAGCATCTTTTTTCATTTTTTTCAAGAAGCGTTTTTAAATTTTAACCAACGTTTACAATCGCGGGGTATCCTTGCGTTTTTAACTCTAAAAGCAGGAAGGTCCCCGGGATTCACGGTAAATGCAAAGAAAAAGCACGTACGAAAAAGCCTTTTCACTGCTTATGAAGCACCGTAATATTTTTAGTCGCAAAGAAAAAGAGCGGATGCTCCGACAGGGCATCCGCTCTTTTGTTCTCTCTTATAAGAAAAGGAAGTACGCCGCGATGGAGACTACGGCGGCAAAGATATTCGAGAAGAGATTCACCATATCGTTATCCACCGTGCGAAGACCGCGCACAAGCGTCGTCTTTTCGGAGCAATGCATTTCCCTTTCGGTCATAGCACCGCATTTTTCACAGCGGTACTTGCCCTGCACCCACGAGCCGAGGAAGCTATCGAAGATACATCCGAGGAATGCCGCTAAAGCACCGATCGCAAGTTGAGGCACTGTAAGAAGGTCGAAAAGATAGCCGAGAAGCATCATAAGCGACGCTCCGAACGCCGCAGAGACCGTTCCGAGCACGGACATACCGCCGCTCACACCGACCTCACATTTTTTCATACGGAAAAGATCAAAAACGTGCTTATCCCTCGCGCCGATACCCGATGCGAGCGTATCCGCAAGTGCCTCTCCCATAGAAGCAAGGAATGCCACGAGCATGATAGGATTGGGACGAATGCAATAGAAAAGCGAGCAGATCGCGGCGGGCGCGGAATTGGCAAGGACTTGAAAATAGGTGCGGCATTCGCTCTTCTTTTTCGTTCCCGCACTCTTTACCTTATCGGAAAGAACGCCGAGAACAAGGAATGCAAGAAGCGCAAGAAAACCGAAATTGCCAAAAGATACGGAAATAACGATATCTACGATCACAGCACACACGATGCCGCCGCGCGTCAAGACATTCTTTGCAGATGCTACCAAAATGACGATCGGCGTCAAAAGGATCGGGCAAAGATAATTTTCTACCGCGGGAAAATAAAGGAAGGCGTAAATAAGAAGGAGCGATCCGAAGGGGACGCTGAGATTATCGAGCCCCTTCCCCGTCATCAGCTCAAGAAGCACCGCAAGAAGGGCAACCATGAGCATCTCATACAACTTGAGGGGCATCTCGTATGCAAGCGCGAAAAGATAAAGAGAGGCAAAGGATGCAAAAAATCCCGCAAGCGTTCCAATGAGCGTCTTATTCCCAAAGATACGCGGATTCTTTTTCTTGATCAGCTGACCGAAAATGCCGGAAGATCCGTCTCCAAACGAAGTGATCATCACCGCCGCACCAAAGGGGAGCATCATTTCGGGGATAAAAAGCGAAACGAGCGCCATGACCGACATAGAAACGCCGTAATACACCGTGCCCGAGGAGTTTTCACCCTCGGAGGAGATCATCGGCATCAGATGCCCTACGTGCGAAATGAAAAGAAGCCCCGTAAAAAGCAGACATACAACGAGAAAATGGATCGAATTCCCCATAAAATGATGAAGGATCACCCATTCAAATCCGACAAGGATATGGACGAGCTTTCTCGTGTATTTTTTATTCATTCCAAGCTTGTACAAAAGAAGTCCGAGCGCAAGGCACAGACCGCCGTACAAAAGCGAAGCAAGATAACCGTATAATATCATAGTCTTTGTAAAAGAAAAGCGAAATCACCAACGTGGCTTCGCTTTTCTCTCTTTCATCAAATTTCTTCCATTTCCTCGCGCGGCTCGTCATCCTTATTCTCGATCACGATCTCCTTACCGGGGATCACGATACCCTTCATCATGGAACGAACGTTCTCGTCACGCTTTGCTTTCAGTACCTTATCCTTTGCGGCGCGGCTGGCTTCCAGATCCTCAAGGATCTCGGAGGGAACCGAACCGTCCTCCATAGTCAAAAACTTCTCAAAGGCATCGGGATAAACAAAAATTTTCTCTGCAGTCGCGAAGCGAACCGTGATATACTTCTCGCTCTGTGCAAGAATCACTCCGTTTCCGAACGCTTTATGCTTCACCGCAAGGTTCTCAAGGTGCATGATCTATCTCCTGATTGTTTGTGTTTTTATTTTCGCCGGAAAATCAAGCGCACTGTATTGTAACAGATAAATATTTCCAAATCATGAATTTTTTTGTGCTTTTTTGATATATTTTCGGTTTTTTTAAAAAAACTATCCGTCATAGCGGGTTTTATATGCATTCTATGCGTTAGGATAGCAAAAAGTCCATCATTTCATACAGTCTTGGGGAGCGCAGGCATCCAAAGCCTTCGCTCCCCTTTTATGAAGAAAGATCATTTCAAAGAGATCATAGACTCATCCCAAATAGCGGGTGCTTCGTATCCGAGAAGGTTCACGGTGGTTGCGGCAACGGCGGAAAGACCGAAATCCTCTCTGCCCAGCTTCACCTCGTATGCATCCTTATGGAAGTTATCATAGATAATGAAGGGAACGGGATTGAGAGTATGGCTGGTCTTTGCCTTCAAAGAGCCGTCCTTATTCTTCTTAGGCTCGCCGCTCTTCTTATCAAGCTCGTACATCTCGTCGGCATTGCCGTGGTCCGCGGTAATAAGTGCCACGCCACCGAGCTTATCTACGACCTTGAGAATTCTTGCAAGCTGAAGATCGAGCGCTTCCATGGAGCACTCGGTCGCAAGGAAGGAGCCGGTGTGCCCCACCATATCGCCGTTCGGGAAGTTCACGCGCAGATACTTATACTTACCGCTCTCAAGTGCCTCGATGAGCACATCGGTGATCTCCGCGCACTTCATCCAAGGTCTCTGCTCAAAGGGAACGACGTCGGAAGGAATTTCGATATAGGTTTCAAGCTCCTCCGAGAACTTGCCGGACTTGTTTCCGTTCCAGAAATAGGTTACGTGACCGTATTTCTGCGTTTCGGAGATCGCAAGAGAATTGATACCGCTGTCCACGAGATACTCGGACATGGTGTTGGTGATCTCGGGGGGATTTACAAGGAAGCGAGAGGGGATATGAAGGTCACCGTCATACTCCAGCATACCTGCATAAAGAACGGATGGTACGCGCTTTCTGTCAAACACTGTAAAATCCGCACCGCCCTCAAACGCCTTGGAGATCTCGATCGAGCGGTCACCGCGGAAGTTGAAGAAGATCACGCTATCGCCATCCTCGACCGTGCCGACGGGCTTTCCGTCCTTCGCGATCACGAAGGGAGGAAGATCCTGGTCGATCACCTTAAGCTCGCGTCTGTACGTCTCAACCGCCTCGGCGGCAGATGCAAAGGCTCTTCCCTCTCCGAGCACGTGCGTTTTCCAGCCTGCCTCGACCATGCCCCAGTTCGCCTCGTATCTGTCCATGGTGATCTGCATACGGCCGCCGCCGGACGCAATGGCAATATCGAAGGAATCCGAGCGAAGGTCTGCAAGATAATCCTCGAAAGGAAGGATATAATCCAGCGCACTGGTCTCGCCGACGTCACGGCCGTCGAGAAGGATATGCACGCGAACACGGGCTACGCCCTCGCGCTTTGCGCCCTCGATGAGAGCCTTCAGATGGTCGATATGCGAATGCACGTTACCATCGGAGAAGAGCCCGAGGAAATGCAGGGTGGATGCATTTGCCTTTACACCGCCGACAAGCGCATTCCATGCGTCGGATTGAAAGATCTTGCCGCTTTCGATCGACTGCGATACAAGCTTTGCGCCCTGCGCGAACACCTGTCCCGAGCCAAGCGCGTTGTGGCCTACCTCGGAGTTGCCCATATCGTCATCCGAAGGAAGACCGACTGCCGTACCGTGTGCACGGATCTTAAGGGTGGGATAGTTTGCCATCAGCATGTCAAGCGTCGGCGTATGTGCCGCAAAAACGGCGTTTGCCGCATTGTTGGGCGCGATGCCCACACCGTCCATAACGATGGTGAGAAGAGGACCCTTTACGCCCTCGAATGCTTTGCTTTTTTCAAGTTTTGCCATAAGTTTTCCCTTTCGTATATAGAAACTGTTTTTATAAGCTCTTAAACGTCGGCGTCGTTTATGTAACGGTGGCCGTTTTCACGAATAAACTCCTTACGCTCTGCAAGCGCATCACCGAGAAGGACGTCAAACATCTTCGCTGTCGCCTCCGCATCGGCGGGCGTGATGGCAACCAAGCGGCGCGTTTGCGGGCACATCGTAGTGCGCCACATCATATCCGGCTCGTTTTCGCCAAGTCCCTTGGAGCGCTGGAGATTGTACTTTTTATCGCCGAGCTTCTTTATAATATCGATCTTTTCCTGCTCGTTGTATGCAAAATAGGTGTCGCTTCCCGCGGTGATCTCAAACAGGGGGGATTCCGCAATAAAGATCTTTCCCTTCTCGATCAAGGTGGGCAAGAGCCTATAAAACATCGTGAGAAGCAGGGTACGGATCTGGAATCCGTCCTCATCCGCATCGGTGCAGATGATTATTTTATTCCATTTTAAAAGATTATAATCAAAGGCAGCAAGATCTCCGTGCTTTTTCGTTTTTACCTCTACGCCGCATCCGATGACCTTCAAAAGATCCACGATGATATCACTGGCAAAGATCTTATCATAGGTGCTCTTCATGCAGTTCAGCGTCTTACCGCGGACCGGGATGATCGCCTGAAATTCCGCATTTCTGCCAAGCTTACAGCTCGACATAGCCGAATCTCCCTCTACGATATAGACCTCCCGCAGAGAAGGATCCTTGGATCGGCAGGGGACGAATTTTTCCACACGGTTGGAAACGTCCATCGTTCCCGTCAGCTTTTTCTTGATATCGATCTTGGTTTTCTCCGCCGATTCTCTTGCGCGCTTATTGACGATGACCTGATTTACGATCACGCTCGCCGCAGACGAATTCTCGGTAAGGAAGATCTCAAGGCGATCCTTGAGAAATTCCGTCAAAGCCTTCTGGATAAAGCTGTTGGTGATCGCCTTCTTGGTTTGGTTCTCGTACGAGGTCTGCGTTGACGCAGAGTTCACGATCACCGTAAGGTTGTCCACAATATCCGCAAAGGAAATGCGGGACTCGTTTTTAGAATACTTATTTTGCGCCTTGATATACTTGTCAATGGCGTAGGTAAATGCATTTTTTACCGCCTTATCGGGCGCGCCGCCGTATTCGAGGAAGGAAGAGTTGTGATAATACTCGGCAGAACCGCTCTTGGAGAAGCAGAAGGCGATCTCGGCCTTCAGCTTATACTCGGGGAGGTCCTCTCTGTCCTTACCCTGCGTTTCCAGCTTCCAGAGCGTGATCGGCGTGGTGGATATCCCGTCGGTCACCTCCGCGATATAATCCGCAATTCCCTTTTCGTAAAAATACTCGGTCTTCTCGAATTTACCGGGTGCGGTCTCGTTTTCAAGAATGAAGCGGATGCCCGCGTTTACGAACGCCTGACGGCGAAGGGTGGCATCCAAAAAGCTTATGGGAATATCGATCTCCTTGAATACCTCAAGGTCGGGGAGCCAGCGAATGATCGTGCCGCGGCGCTTACCGCCTGCGGGCAGGGGCTCCTCCTTCAAAGAGCCGTTCGGCTCGCCCTTTTTGAAGCGAATGGACGAAAGCGTGGTTCCGTTATACGAGGCAACCGTCATATACTCACTCGAATACTGCGTTGCCGTTGCACCCAGACCGTTTAAGCCAAGGGAGAACT
The DNA here is from genome assembly GCA_017504785.1 of Clostridia bacterium. Classification (GTDB taxonomy): domain Bacteria; phylum Bacillota; class Clostridia; order Oscillospirales; family CAG-272; genus UBA1740. The sequence goes on from JAFVQL010000018.1 coordinate 7,125, forward strand.
CATACGCCGCACCCGCGTTGTTATTGTCGTACTTACCGCCTGCATAAAGCTCGCAGAAAACAAGCTCCCAGTTATAGCGCTTTTCCTTCTCGTTATATCCGAGGGGAACACCGCGCCCGAAGTCCTCCACCTCGATAGAGAGATCGAGAAATTTTTTCACGATGATGCGGTCACCGTAACCCTCTCTCGCCTCGTCTACGGAGTTGGCAAGGATCTCGAAAAAGGAATGCTGACAGCCCTCCAGGTCATCCGATCCGAAAATAACCGCAGGGCGCTTTCTGACACGGTCCGCCCCCTTGAGGGATTTTATGCTGGCATTATTATATTCTGTCGGTCTCCCCGTACTTTTTGCCATGTGCGCCTCCTACGATTTTAAATAATTATACTTATGTATTATATCACCTTTTTATATATTTGTCAAGGACTTTTGCGTGTCCCGACGCAGGGGAAAAAAATCACCCCCACCCGAACTGCCAAGCGGGCACTCCGTTAAAGAAGACGGACCTTTCGGTGCCGTCCAAGGGATCGGTCAGAAGAAAATCCCGATCGTAAAAAAGCACCGTCGGATCCTTTGCGGCAAAATAGAAGGTGCAGGGATAATAGATTCCATCGTGCGGTACGAAATGAAAGGAATGCTTTTCCACGGTATGCACCGAATCGGGAATGCGGATCACGCTCGTATAATACCCCTCAAAGAAACCGCTCTTGATAGCGGTAACAGGCTTTCCTTCAATAGAAGAAGGGATCGACAGCTCTGGCTCGTTACCGAAAAAGCGAAGAAGTGATACGCCGCTCGGATGAAGGGCGTACAAATAGCTCTCGCTCGATCCGACAACGCTTGAATTTAAGCCCGCAAAGGATCTTTCCTTCGAGAATCCGCTCGGCACCTCCTTGGCGCCGAAGAGATAAAACTCCGCCTCTAATGAAAGCGATGCCGCGCTGAAATCGGTAAGCGACCTCGGAAAATATACCGACTTTAGGCCGCTTTCGCTCACGATAGCAGAGGCATCCAGCCGCGTTACGCCCTCGCCGAGCACAAGAGCCGTGACAGACGGCGCGCAGATCAGTGCGCCCTCGCAAATGCGGCGAATAGGGGTATCGTTATATAAGTCGGGGAAAGTGAAAACGCCCGTGCAATCCGCCATGCAGGAAAGAAGGGTATATCCTCCGTTTTCCATGACGAGGTGCGCTTTCATTTCAGGATCATACACAGCGGAGGCAATATCTGCGCCGAGCATATAGCGCACCTTTCTTTCGCCGCTTGCGATCCTTTCGAGTCCGATCGGCAGAAGATCCGATGCAAACAAAAGGTATGCGGATTCGGAAAAAGAGTCTGAAACATAAGAAACGCTTGACGGAATGCAAACAATAGTATTCATTACGGAAGAAAACGCAAGTGATTCAATGGTTTTAACACCGTTTGGCAGTTGGATATTTTTAATAGAAGTACCGGCAAATGCACGCTCCGGTATCGTCTGGATCGGTGCTCCGTTAAAGTCCACGCCGATCAGCGCATCGCAGCCCTCGAACACGCCCTTTGCAAGATATACGGTATTGGCCGAAAGACGGACCGAGGTGATCTCCCGATTGCCCGCAAAGGCGGATGCCTCGACACCTATGACGGGAACGGAGGAAAACGCATTCGGTATTATAACCTCCGTATCCGTGCCGCGATAGCCTATAACGACTGCGCCCGCTTTCCCGCTGAGGGTTTGAAATTCAAACACAAGACCGTCACTGCATTTCTCTGCGTACGCACCGACGAAAACGCCCGTATCCACCTCGCCGATCCACCAATTGCCGTTGATGCCGATATGCGGCGTGACACCTGCGGCGCCATCTTTTCCCTTTTCTCCGGGATCGCCCTTTTCACCCGCTTCTCCCTGCGCGCCCTGCGGGCCGCTCGGACCGATGGCTCCCGTATCTCCTTTTTCTCCCTTTTCTCCGCTCTCACCCATAGGGCCTCGCTCTCCCGCGACGCCGCTTGCGCTGACGCCGAGATCGTTTTTCCCTATCCACCAGTTTCCGTTTTCACCGATATAGGGCGTACGTTTTTTCGCACATGAGGAGAGCGAAAGAACAGCTCCGATCAACAATGCGAAAATAAGGATTTTTCTCATAAACAATGGTCTCCTGTCGTTTTTTGTGTTTTTTCATATACTGTTACTGTCCTACCTTTTTCGTAGGGCAAGGAGGAAGTGAGAGAATGAATACCGCTGTTCTTTTAGTGGATTCCGTAACCTACGCGATCAAGGCGCGAAAGGCACTTTTGGCCGCAGGGATACGCTCTTCACTCAAAAAGGTCAACACAACGGCTACGGGACGCGGCTGCCGTCACGCGCTTGTTTTTGAAAGGCGGCATCTCTTTGAAGCCATGGCAGAATTGAAAAAGGCCAATATCGCTTTCGAGAGGTGGCGGGGTGAGGAATATGATCTATCTTGATAACGCCGCCACGACCTTTCCAAAGCCGAAATGCGTTTATAAAAAATTACGGGACTGCCTTTCCCATGCGGTTGGAAATCCCGGCCGCGCCTCTCATAAGGCATCCCTTCTCGCCGCAGAAGAGATCTTTGACGCGAGAGAGGCGCTTTGCGAGCTTTTTTCTTTTCCTTATCCCGAGCGAATCGTTTTTACGCAAAACGCGACCCATGCACTCAACATGGCGATCCGCGCGCTGAATCCGCCCCCCAAGCACGCGATCTATTCCGACCGCGAGCACAACTCCGTGATCCGACCGATCGAGGCGCTAGCCGCCATGGGATGCTCGCACAGTGTTTTTCGTGCCGAGGGAGATATTCTCACCGCCATGGAAGGGACAATGCGCGAAAATACCGATCTACTCGTGCTCTCGCTTTGCTCCAACGTGACGGGCGAATGCGTTTCTCTCTCTGCCCTAAAGGAATTTCGCAAAAGACACCCCGAGGTGCGCGTGATCTTAGACGGCGCGCAATGGGTGGGACATCTGCCGCTTACGGCGGACCGCTCCATTTGCGATATTCTCTGCGCTCCGGGCCACAAGGCACTTTTCGGACTGCAGGGCTCGGGATTTGCGCTTTTCGTCACAGAGGGAAACTACACGCCGTTTTCCTACGGCGGCAGCGGAAGCGATTCGTTAAGTGCGGATATGCCGATGCTTTTGCCCGAAAGAATGGAAGCAGGGACGCTTGCAACGCCCGCCATCGCTACTCTGCAAGCGGGAACGCGATTTATTTTAAAGGTCGGCATTGAAAACGTGCAAAGAAAAATACAAGACCTCTCAAAAAAAACCGTGGAACGGCTCGATGCGTTGCAGGAATTTGAGGTTTTATATAAAAAGGGGCACGGGATCGTTTCCTTCACCTCAAAAAAAGCATCCGCATCCGCGATCGCATCCTTTCTTGACAGTCGCGGCATTGCCGTGCGAAGCGGACTGCATTGCGCTCCGCTCGTCCACAAGGCGCTGACCGATGGGAAGGGTGCCGTTCGCATCAGCGTTTCCTACCTGAACCGTATGGCAGATATAGACAGACTCTACCGAGAGCTGAAGGATTTTAAGAGAATATATATCTAAAGCATTCCGATGAAAGCGGGCTGCCGCACCGCAATCCGAGGCGGCCCGCTTTCAAAAAGCGCAAAGCGACCGAAGATTTACAGTTTAGCCATTGTTTTTCATTTTCCTTTATGTTAAAATGAAGAAAATAAATCTTCGAGGTCCAAATGAAAAAGATATTTTTATTCAGCACGCGACTGCGTGTTTTCTTAACCGAAATCCCTCTGCTCGTTTTACTCGGTATCGTTATTTCCGTGCATGACAGCGCGCCCTCTATCGTGAAGTTTTATCCCTTGGAAATTCTGATCGGAGCCGTCTGTTTCCTGATCGCGGTGTACTTCTTCCGCGCGGTGCTCATCTCCGAGGACGAGATCCGCCAGCTCGGCCGCTTCTCATCGAGAGATCGGGCAACGATCGAGGAGGGCAAGACGCTGGTGCTTACGCTTGCGGCAAAAAAGCTGCTCACCGTCGAGCTCTACGAAAACGACGAAAGCAAGCCCGCCCTTCCCTTCGCAAGCGAATATGCGGGAAGGATCAATCTTTTCCGTGAAAAAACGAGAGGCAATAAAAAAACCGTGCGCCGCATTCTCGTGTTTTTCGGTCTGGATGCAACCGAGGCAGACCTCGTGATCGAGGAGCTGCCGAAAAAAGAGATCTCCTTCGAGACCGTCGCCGTGCGCGCCGAGAAAAAGCACGACGTGCTGATCTTTTATATCCGCATGCTCGAAACGCTTTGATCTTACATTTTCGTGCCGAGGACAAAAATCCCTCGGCACGATTTTTATTTTAAATCTTTTTTCTTGCCCGCTTCACATAAGGGGCTGTCATTTCCGTTTTTCCTTTTTATTCCTTTATATGAAGATCCCACATAAAATTCAACATACGATATTATAAGGTATCGCGCAAAAAATGTCAATACTTGTAAAAAGAATTGCGACAATACACATTTTTTACATTTTTTACCGTTTTCTCTTGACAAAATAATGAAAATGTGATAACATATCGTTTAGTTGAATAGTATTTCCGTATAAGGGAGTAGTCAGCACATTGTGCGATAAAGTCAACATCACATTTTTTGGCTTTATCTTAATTGACGAGACTTATCTTTTTCTTTAAAGATAGGGCTCGTCATTTTTATTTTCGTTTCAGCAAGGCATAATATATAAAACAGGAGGTTTGAAAATTGAAATTTTACTGTGAAGACGAAAAAAAGGTCTTGACCGCCGTTGAAAGCTCCAAAGAGGGCCTTTCCACGGAAGAAGCGGCAAGACGCCTTGAAGCGAACGGCAAAAATAAGCTTGCCGCCGCAAAGGGAAAATCCATTTTCATGCGTTTCCTTGAGCAGCTCGCGGATCCCATGATCATCATTCTGCTCGTGGCGGCGCTGATCAGCGGTGTGCTTGCCGCTGTGGAAAACGAAAGCTTCGTGGACGTTATCATCATTTTGGCGGTGGTCATCGTGAACGCCGTGCTCGGCGTTTATCAGGAAAGCAAGGCGGAAAAGGCGATCGAGGCCTTGCAGGAAATGTCAGCCGCGACCTCAAAGGTCCTTCGTGACGGCAAGGTGCAGATCATTCACAGCGAGGACTTGGTTGTGGGTGATATCATTCTTCTCGAGGCAGGCGACGCCGTGCCCGCAGATGCAAGAATTCTCGAAAACGCAAGTCTGAAGGTGGAAGAGGCGGCGCTTACGGGTGAGTCCGTGCCCGTCACCAAATTCATTGACATCATCAACCTTCGCGAGGGCGAAAAGGACGTTCCGCTCGGTGACCGCAAGAATATGCTCTACATGGGCTCAACCGTGGTCTACGGCCGCGGCACCGCCGTTGTGACCGCCACCGGCATGGATACCGAAATGGGCAAGATCGCGGGCGCACTGCAGCAAGCGGAAAGCGGCGATACCCCTCTGCAGAGAAAGCTGCATCAGCTGTCGGGCATCCTGACCTGGCTCGTGCTCGGTATTTGTATCGTGGTGTTCGGCGTTCAGGTGATCCGCGCAGGCAATTTCAGCTTTAACGAGACGGTTCTTCCCTCCTTCATGGTTGCCGTATCCCTTGCGGTTGCGGCCATTCCCGAGGGACTTGCCGCCGTCGTTACCGTGGTTCTTTCCATGGGCGTTACCAATATGTCGAAGAGAAATGCGATCATCCGCCGATTGACCGCGGTGGAAACCCTCGGATGTGCACAAATCATCTGCTCCGATAAGACGGGTACGCTGACCCAGAACAAGATGACCGTTGTGGATCACTTCGGCGATGATGAGAAGAAGATCGCCTCCGCCATGGCACTTTGCTGTGACGCGGAGATCGACAGAGACGGGAACGTGACGGGCGAGCCGACCGAGGCCGCACTCGTCGTTTGGGCCGATAAGCTCGGCATGAGAAAATACGATCTCAAGGCTCTCTTCCCCCGTGCGGGCGAAGCCCCCTTCGATTCGGGCAGAAAGATGATGTCCACGGTGCATACCGCAGACGGCGCATATATTCAGTACACCAAGGGCGCGCCCGACGTCGTGATCGGAAAATGCGCGTACTACCTTGAAAACGGAAAAGCCGTTCCCATGACCGAGGAATACAAGTCTTCCATTCTTGCCGCAAACAAGGCCATGGCAGATAAGGCACTCCGCGTGCTTGCCCTCGCACAGAGAACATGGGACGGCACGCCCGAAAGCTACGAGCCTGAATTTCTTGAAGAAAATCTTTGCTTCGTCGGTCTTTGCGGCATGATCGACCCCGTTCGTCCCGAGGTAAAGGATGCGATCGTTCAATGCCGAAGCGCAGGCATCCGCCCCATCATGATCACGGGCGACCATATCGATACCGCCGTTGCGATCGCAAAGGAGCTTGGCATTATCACCGAGGGCACCTATGCGATCTCGGGCGCACAGCTGAACGATATGAGCGATGAGGAATTTGAGCAAAAGTTCATGCAGATCAGCGTATATGCCCGCGTTCAGCCCGAGCATAAGACGCGCATCGTCAACGCTTGGCGCAAGGCAGGCTACGTGACCGCGATGACGGGTGACGGCGTAAACGATGCGCCCTCCATCAAGAGCGCGGATATCGGCGTCGGCATGGGTATCACGGGTACGGACGTTACCAAGAACGTTGCCGATATGGTGCTGACCGACGACAACTTCGCCACCATCGTCGGCGCAGTTGAGGAAGGCAGACGCATTTACGACAACATCCGCAAGGCGATCCAGTTCCTTCTCGGATCGAACATGAGCGAGGTGCTCTCGATCTTCTTCGCAACGCTTCTCGGCTTTACCATTCTCAAGCCCGTGCATCTGCTTTGGATCAACCTCGTCACCGACTGCTTCCCTGCTCTTGCCTTGGGAACCGAAAAGGCAGAGCCGAACATCATGCGCCGCAAGCCCCGCGATGCAAAGGCGGGTATCTTCTCCGGCGGCATGGGAGCGGATATCGCATATCAGGGCGTGCTCGTTACCATCCTTACGGTCCTCTCCTACTTCGTCGGTCACTTTATTGAGAGCGGCAGCTGGGAGATCGCAAACAGCGCCCACGGTATGACGATGGCATTCCTCACGATGTCCATGGCAGAGATCTTCCACAGCTTCAATATGCGCTCGCAAAGAGGCAGCATCTTTAAGCTTGACTCGCAGAACAAGATCCTTCTCTTTGCTGGTCTCGGCTCTCTCCTTGCCACCACGGCGGTTTGTGAGATCCCCTTCCTTGCAAACGCCTTCGGCTTTGCAAGCGTAAGCTTCAAGGAGTATCTGATCGCGATCGCCTTCGGTATCGTCGTTATCCCGATCGTTGAGCTTGTGAAGCTTACGCAGAGAAAATTCGCAAAGAACTGATACAAGTGAATAAGTGAAAAAGAACCGTTCGAAATTCGAGCGGTTCTTTTTTTGCTATACGCTTTGACGAATAGAAAATAATCGCGTTATGAGTTTGCTTCGCAAACGTTTAGAGCTTGGCTTCGCCAAGCGTTTTGATTTCGCTACGCGAAAGTTAAGATTTTATTGCCCGATGGGCAATAAAAGTTTTAGAGCGATGCTTCCGAAAGAAGCATCGCTCTAAGTCCCCGCATGGCCGTGTAAAGCAATTTTTAACCCTGTTTGTACAGGTGGGTATCCTCTCTGCTGCTTTGCGCTTTCAACGTCCGCTTGCGGGGGGTACGAAGACAGCCCCGGGCGGGAGACCTGCATCCCGTCAGCAGAAGTCCGGATTCCCTAAATAAATGCGTAGGTCCAAATACCGCAATATCACGCACCACGCAGGTTGAATTTTTAAAAATTATTCCTTATCGTAGTCCACTTCGCCGAAGAAAAGATCGTTAAAGTAGTCCTCTACCTTATCGAACTCATCGTCATCATCGATGCTCTCGAAAATCAGCTCCTCGCCCTGCTCGTTGACACGAAGGATCACGTACTCCTCTGCCTCCTCGTCATCTGCGGGAGCCATTGCGTAGTACAGCTGACCGTCGATCTGTGCCTCTGCCAAAAGCTCGTAATCGCACTCCTCGCCGGTATCCTCATCGGTCAAGGTGTAAACGATTACCTCCTCCTCATCGGGAGCGAGATCCTTATTCAAATTATCCTGCATTGTTTTATCTCCAATCTTTTCTCGAATGTAGTGTTTGTATTTTTATTTTACCTTATACGAAGGCAAAAGTCAATACCAATAAAAAATTTAACCGTTTTAAAAATCACAAAAGCTCACAAAGGATCGTATTCGATAGATAAAAGCCCTTTTGTGTCAAACACAGCCGCTCCTCTGAAGCCGAGAGAAGTCCATGCTTTGAAAAAAGCGAAAGGGCCTCCTTTTTCTCCACGAGAAGATCTCTACCAAAGCGCGCGCGGTACTCTGTGGGCGAGATGCCGAAGGACGTGCGAAGCCCGAGCATCAAGTATTCCTCCGCTTCGGCAGCGCTATCTCTTTTTTCTCTGCTTTCGTAGGAAAGGGGATCTTTAAGGTATGCAAGAAAATCCTCGGTATTCGCCATGCGCTCTCCGCGGTACAGAGAATGCGCCGCAAGACCGAAGCCGAGATAATCGCCCCCCTGCCAATACCGCAGATTGTGGCGGCAGAGGCATCCTTCCTTTGCGTAATTCGATATTTCGTAATGCCGATAGCCTGCACCGCCGAGCATTTCGCATGCGAGCGCATACATCTCGGCTTCCTCCTCCTCCGAGGGTAGCGAAAGGCTCTCCCGCTCACGGAAAAAGGGAGTTCCCTCCTCGATGATCAGGCTATATGCGGAGATATGCGAGGGAGCAAGCGCGATGACGCGCGCAAGCGTTTCCTTAAAGCTTTGCACGCTCTGGTGCGGGATCGCATACATCAGATCGATATTGACGTTCTCGATCCCCGATGCGAGCACGAGCGAAAGGCTATCGAGGAACTGTTCATAAGTGTGAATGCGGCCGAGCGCGGAAAGCTCCTCGTTATGCGAGGACTGAAGTCCCATGCTGACGCGGTTTACGCCGAGCGACTGAAGCGCCGAAAGCTTTTCCCCCGTCACCGTTCCCGGATTCATTTCCACGGTGATCTCCGCATCCCGCGAGATCTTATACCGCTTTTGCAGGGCGGAAAATATACGGCTAAACGCATTCTCCGAAAGAAGCGAGGGCGTACCGCCGCCGAAAAATATACTGTTTACCTCGCGCATATCCTCGGGCGCGTGCAGTATTTCCGAAAGGAGTGCTTCTGTGTATGCTTCCCTCTGCGCCTCCGAGGATGCAAAGGAGCAGAAATCGCAGTAGCGGCATTTTTGCACGCAAAAGGGGATATGCAGATAAAGACCTAACGTATCCTTATTCATCTTCGAGCTTGAGAACTGCCATAAACGCCTCGGGCGTGACCTCTACGCTACCGAGCTTACGCATCTTCTTTTTACCCTCTTTTTGCTTTTCGAGAAGCTTCTTCTTTCGCGTGATATCACCGCCGTAGCACTTCGCCAAAACGTCCTTACGCATGGCCTTTACGGTTTCTCTTGCGATGATCTTCGAGCCGATGGCTGCCTGAATGGGAATTTCAAAGAGCTGGCGCGGAATATTCTCCTTCAGCTTCTCCGCGATCTTTCTTGCGCGGCCGTAGGCTCTCTCGTCAAAGACGATGAAGGAGAGCGCATCCACAAGCTCGCCGTTCAAAAGAAAATCAAGCTTGACAAGACGGGACGGCTGATAATCCTTCAGCTCATAATCCAAGGATGCATAGCCCTTGGAGCGGCTCTTCAAGGCATCAAAGAAGTCGTATATGATCTCGTTCAAGGGAAGCTCGTAATGCAGCTCCACACGCTCGGTATCGATGTACTTCATATCAATAAAGTTGCCTCGGCGATCCTGGCAAAGATCCATGATGCCGCCAACGTACGCCGTGGGCGTGATGATCGTTGCCTTCATGATCGGCTCATACGCCGTGTCGATCGCATCAGGGCTTGGGAACTTCGAGGGGTTATCGATCATGACGGTTTCGCCGCCGCGCATTTTTACCTTGTAGATAACCGAGGGCGCGGTGGTGATCAGATCGAGATTGAATTCTCTTTCCAGTCTTTCCTCGATGATCTCCATGTGCAAAAGACCGAGGAAGCCGCAACGGAAGCCAAAGCCCAGCGCGATCGAGGTCTCCGGCTCGAATACCAAAGAAGCGTCGTTCAGCTGCAATTTTTCCAGCGCTTCGCGCAGATCGCCGTATCTTGCACCGTCCGCCGGATAGATTCCCGAATATACCATGGGATGCACGTCACGGAAGCCCTCGAGAGGCTCCTCTGCACCGTCCGCCACCGTAGTGATCGTATCGCCCACGCGCGTATCGCCGACCGCCTTGATCGAGGCGGTGATATAACCGACCTCACCCGCAGAGAGCGAGTCGCATTTCTGCATACCGAAGGGCTGGAGCGTTCCGACCTCGAACACCTCGAAGGTCGCACCCGTGGACATCAGGCGAATGGCATCACCCGCGCGCACCGTACCGTCCACCACGCGAATGTATACGACGACGCCGAGATAGGGATCGTAATGCGAGTCAAAGATCAGACAGCGAAGCGGTGCGGATGCATCACCCGCGGGCGCGGGGATATCGGTGACCACCTTTTCCAGCACGTCCTCGATATTCAGTCCCATCTTCGCCGAGATAGCGGGACAGCCCTCTGCGGGAATACCGATCACATCCTCGATCTCGGAGCGGGTTTTCTCCACGTCGGCCGATGCGAGGTCGATCTTATTGATAATGGGAAGGATCTCGAGATTGTTATCGATCGCAAGGTAGGCGTTCGCCAGCGTTTGCGCCTCGACGCCCTGCGTGGCATCCACGACGAGAAGCGCACCCTCGCAAGCCTGCAAGGATCTCGAAACCTCGTATCCGAAGTCCACGTGACCGGGGGTATCGATCAGATTGAATTCATAGGTCTCGCCGTTTTTGGCGGTATAATTGAGCTTGACGGCTCTTGCCTTGATAGTGATGCCGCGCTCCTTTTCCAGCTCCATATTGTCGAGGATCTGGGACTCCATATCACGGGATGCCACCGTTTGCGTCTTTTCAAGAAGGCGGTCCGCAAGCGTGGACTTACCGTGGTCGATATGCGCGATGATAGAAAAGTTTCTTATATGCTTTTGTTTTTCCGTCACTTTATTTTTCCTTCTTCTTTGCTTAATTTACAAGGGCAAGCGCATCCTCTTTATACGTCGAAAGCTTCTTTGAAAGCGAGGCGCGGTCTTCTCCGCGCGCAAGGAAATAGAATTTCACCTTCGGCTCCGTACCCGAGGGGCGAACGATGATCTTATCCCCATTTTCAAGAGCGAAGCACAAAACGTCCGATGCGGGGAGCTTCGTTTCTTCCCTCTGTCCCGTGGAAAGATCTTCAAAATACCCTTTCGCGTAATCACCGATACGGAAAACCGCTTGGCCGCCAAAGGCTTTGGGCGGTGTTTCTCTTAAGGCGTGCATCAAGCGGCGGCGCTTTTCAATACCATAAAGGCCTTCCATATAGATATCCGCAACGCCTTCGGCAAAATATCCGTAAGTCTTATAAAGAGCTTCGAGCGCATCGATCAGCGTCATACCGCGCTTTTTATAATCCGCCGTCATTTCAAGAATGAGCATCGAGGCCTCTACGGCATCCTTATCGCGCGCGTACGCGCCGCCGAGATAGCCGTAGCTCTCCTCAAAGCCGAGAAGGAAGCCATCGGTATTGCCATTTTCCTCATTGTTCTTAATGACCTCGCCGATAAATTTAAAGCCTGTCAAAACGTCGTAAAGACGGACACCGTGCACCTCGGCAATGCGCGCCGCCATATCCGTGGATACGATGCTTTTTACGCAATAGGGAGCCTTCGGCATCGTGCCGAGCGCCTTTTTCTTTCTTATGATATAATCCAGCAGAAGCGCGCCCATCTGATTGCCGCTGACCGTTTCAAACTTCCCTTCCGCATTTCGCGCCATAACGCCCACGCGATCGGCATCGGGATCGGTTGCGATCACGAGATCCGAGCCAACACGGTCGGCAAGGGCCGTGCCAAGTATAAACGCCTCGGCATACTCGGGATTCGGCTTTTTGACGGTAGGAAAATCGCCATCGGGCTGCATTTGCTCATCCACCGTATAAAGATGCTTTAGCCCCATGCGCGAAAACGCGAGCGGCACAAGACGGCATCCCGCGCCGTGCAAGGGCGTATAGACCACGAAAAGATCCTCCGCAACCGCACGTACGGCATCGGGGCAAACCGCCGTTTGAAGCACGGCACGAAGATATTCCTCGTCAAAATCCTCGGTCAGCACGGTGACAAGGCCGCTTGCGAGCGCATCGGCATAGGCCATACGTCCGCTATCGTCCAAAACGTCAAAGCCGAGCATGCTCTCCTTGACAACGGCCGCCTGCTCGGGAGAAAGCTGTGCGCCGTCCTCCCAATACGCCTTATATCCGTTATATTCCTTGGGGTTATGCGATGCGGTGATGTTGATGCCCGCGATCGCGCCGAGATGACGGAGCGCAAAGGAAAGCTCCGGCGTTGGACGAAGAGCGTCGAAGATATACACGCGGATACCCGCGCCCGCCAGCACCTCGGCACTGACACGCGCAAATTCCTCGGAATGATTGCGGCTATCGTATGCGATCACGACACCGCGCGCATCTCCCCCCGCCTTTTTCACGAGAGCGGCAAGGCCGCGCGTTGCTTGCATGACCGTCAACCGATTGATGCACCCAAGTCCCATATACATCGCGGCGCGAAGCCCCGCCGTGCCGAATTCCATCGGTGCGGAAAAGCGAAGGGCCTTTGCTTCCTCATCGTTTTCTATTGAAAGAAGTTCTGCACGCTCCTCTTTTGTCAAAGTATCGCTGCTTAAAAAGCGGCGATACTCCTTTTCGTAAAATTCCATAGATCCTCCTTTAAAAAGGGATCATTTTTCCAGCGCGGATCGGAGAGCGCGGGAGAGCTGATCGGGACAGGACGTGCCGCGCGGGCCGCACTGAATACCCGAAAGGCGCTCGATCGCCTCTTCCACCTTCATTCCCCTGACAAGGGCAGCAACACCTTGCGTATTGCCCGAACAGCCGCCGATGAATTTGCAGGAAAGGATCACGCCGTCCTCAACGTCAACAACGATCGCGCGGGAGCAGGTCCCCTGGGTTTTGTATTCGATATGCTTCATAAACATTCTCCTTATATTCTAGGTTTCAAGACTTGCATATATGCCAATCGGCGTAAAATCCTTGAAAAAGATGCTAAGGTGGGTCAAAAGAGGAACGAAATCCTTGCCCTCCGCGCGGAAAACGAGCGAATAGAAGGCTTTTCTCTCGCCCTCGACAGACACCGTTAAGGAATGGATGCGATACACCTCGATGCCAAAGCCCTCCAAAGCAACCATAAGCTCGGAAAGGGGGCAAGCGTTCTTCGGGATCCTTAATTCAAGATAACGGTCGTCATCCTTTTCTACGGGGGGGATCCTAAATCCGCGCGAGATCAAGGCGTACGTCAGATCGTTTTCCTCGCCGTAGCCGTACACCGGCGTGACCGATGCGATCCGCAGATCGCTCCGATAGAGCATCTCGGAAACCGTGGCAAGACGCGCACCGCCCTTCTCCTCGAGTGGCAAAAGACAGTACCCCGCTCTTCCCTCCGCAACGGCCGCGACCGCATCCTTGAGTGTTTCGGAATAAAAGATGCGCGGATCGGAAAAGTCCTGCGCGAAGACGTCGTACGCCTCGTCGGCGTAAAGGTTTTTCACATAAGTAAAGGTTTCGGGCGCAGCCGACGGTGCAAGAAAATCCGCTTCCGTGAGGCGCAGGTCTCGCTTTTTTAAGCACTCCCCGAGAAGCAGAGTGAGCGAGATCTTATCCAAGACGGAAAGCATGCCGAGGTGAAGAAAAAGGGATGGAACGCATTCCTTTATCGCATCGGCAGGCGGGCGGGGCGCATCCGCGCTTTCGAAAAAAAGGAGAGAAAGCGCATCCACGAGCGGCATACCGCCCGCATCCATGGAAGCAAGATACTCCGATGCGGCATCCGCCACGGCGGCAAGCTCGCAGATCCTTCGCTCCTGCAAAACGCTTTGCTCCTGCGAAAGAAGCGAAATATTCCGAAGCAGCACCTCGGACGGCGCAAAAGCCTCTTCTTCAAGCATCATACGCAAGTTCTCCTTTCTTTCACTTTATTGACACTATATTGAAAATATTATACTATATATTTTTAGCCGTTACAAGAGGTATTTTTGAATTTTTACACCCATTTCGGATTTTTTTCGCTTTTTTTTGAAAATCCCTTGATTTTTTCGCATGAATGTGGTATAATATGCCTCGTGGTTGCAAAAGCGGCCGCATTTTCTGCCGGTATGGTGGAATTGGCAGACGCGCCGGACTCAAAATCCGGTGGTAGCGATACCATGTCGGTTCGACCCCGACTACCGGCACCAAAAAAGATCCGCAAGCTCGCGTTTGCGGATCTTTTATTTTTTCGCACCTTGCTCTTTTTAACGCTGCGTTTTCCTCTAAACGCTGCGTTTCCCTCTAACGCCTCTCTTTTCTCTAACACCGTTTGCATGAAAACTATGGCACAAGGCAAAGGCGCAGAGCTTAAAGGTGAGGGCATATTTCTCTCTGTGCGCGAGGCGCATGCATAGAAAAAGCGAATGGCTTTCATTCTCTCAAATATATGGATGCAAGGCGCAAGGCGAGCAAATGCTTTTCTTTTTTTGCAAAAAAACGAAGAAAACAGTACATAAAAAACAAGGACAAATTTTCGAATTTAACCTTGTTTCCTTGCTAAATTTAAACTATTATTTACATTATTGCGATATTTACATAATGAATTGCGCTTTCCTGCATGGTATAGAAAGTTTTTTTCAACACAAGAAAAAATCGAGAAAAAACAAATTCATAACGGAGCAAAAAGACGCGCAAGCGCTTGCTTTACAAGCCTCATAACTCTAAACGAAAATGAAAAAAGAGATAACGATTCGACCAAAAAAACGATTCGCTGTCTCTTTTTTTCGTTATAAGTTTTTTTGGGAAAGAAGCCTTTTTCTTCTCCCTGTTTATCCTTTTCTTTTTTTACGAACGTCTTCAAGCAGTGCCACGGGAACGCCCTGCTCCGCGAGAAATCCCGTCGCCTCAGGCGATCCGTTTGCCCCGGCGAGAAGCATTAGCTTTAGACCGCGCTCGCGGTTATATTCCGTACCGAAGCCGTCAAGATAGCATTTCGCATACAGGAACTGCCCCTTGGCAACCAAGGCCTCGGCATAGGTGGGATCGTGATGCGCGGCACGGGAAAACCAATAAAACGCCTCTCCCGCATCGGCACTCACCACGCGCACGCGCGCTTCCTCATCCGCTTCGGCTTCCTCTATGCTTCCTTCGAGATAATAGGTCGCCGTGCGGTATTCCGCCGTATGGAACGGAATGCGACTGATACCGATAATATCCGGCTCAAACAAGGTCCCCGTCGTATAGGCGTTACCAAGATAGAGCATCGCTTCAACACAGCCGAGCTCCGCCGCGGTCTGCATGTGAGAAAACGCCTTGCGGTAATCCCGCTTGCCGCCCTCTCCGTGCATATAAAGGATCGCGAGATTATAATGCGCGTCACCACCCGAAAGCTCAGATGCAAAGCTGAAGAAGGAGCGCGCAGATGCCGCATCCCTCTCCACGCCTATACCGCGCCAAAGACAGTACGCATAATTAAACGCGCCGAAAATATCGCCCTCGCGTGCTCCCTCAAGGAACATTTCGGCTGCCCTTTCAAGCTCGCCGTGCAAATATGCAGTCACGGCTTTTGCATTTTCGTACACGGCGTGCCTCCTTTTAACAAAATTCCTTAAAAATTATTTGCTCGCAACGGTAAAGCGAGTTCCTTCCTTGGTGTCGATCAGCGTGATGCCCTGCTCTGCAAGCGCGACGCGGATACGATCGGCCTCTGCGTAGTTCTTTTCCGCCTTTGCCGCACGGCGCGCCTCGATCTGCGATTCGATATAAGCGCGAAGCTCATCCGAAACGTCTGCCTCGTTAGCGTCTGCCGCCTCGGGCTTTCTCTGCTTTGCAGCCGCGGCGATCAGATCCAGGCTGAGTACGCGGTCAAAGTCCGCGATCAAGGCAAGCTTGGTCTTATCCGAGGTCTTCATTTTAAATACGTCATACAGCGCCGTCACAGCAAGGGACGTATTCAAATCGTTATCCAAAGCTTCGCAGAACTTTGCCTTTGCCTCTGCGAATGCGGCCTCGTCCATATCTCCCTCGTCCTTCAGCGCGGCAACGCGGTTCACGAGCTTGCGATATGCAACGGCGGCGTTATCAAGGTTCTCCCAGGAGAACACGAGGTTCTTGCGGTAATGGGACTGCAGGCAGAACAGACGGTAGCAAAGCGGATCGTATCCCTTCTCCTCGAGAAGCGAGACCGTCAAAAACTCACCCTTCGACTTACTCATCTTACCGCCCTGGGTGTTCAGATGATGCACGTGAAACCAATAGTTGCACCACTTGTGACCAAAGGTGCTTTCGCTCTGTGCGATCTCGTTGGTATGGTGCGGAAACGCATTATCGATACCGCCGCAATGAATGTCGAGATACTCGCCGAGGTGCTTTCTTGCAATGCAGGAGCACTCAATGTGCCAGCCGGGATAGCCGAGACCGAAGGGAGACTCCCACTTCAGCTCCTGATCCTCAAACTTCGATTTGGTGAACCAAAGCACGAAGTCTGCCTTATTGCGCTTGTTGGTATCCTCCTCCACGCTGTCACGCACGCCGACCTCGAGATCCTCCTCGTTAAAGTCGTTAAATACGTAATACTTTTCAAGCTTCGAGGTGTCAAAATAGATATTGCCGCCTGCGGCGTACGCATACCCCTTTTCAAGGAGCGCTTCGATCATGGAAATGAACTCAGGGATGCAGCCCGTTGCAGGCTCAACGACCTCGGGCTTTTTAATGCGAAGCTTCTCGCAATCGGCAAAGAACGCATCGGTATAAAACTTCGCGATCTCCATAACCGTTTTCTTCTCGCGCTTCGCGCCCTTGAGCATCTTATCCTCGCCCTCGTCGGCATCGCTGGTCAGATGTCCGACGTCCGTAATATTCATAACGCGCTTCACGGCGTAACCCGCATAGGAAAGATACTTCTCAAGGATATCCTCCATAATGTAGGAGCGAAGGTTTCCGATATGTGCATAGTGATATACCGTAGGTCCGCAGGTGTACATTGCGACCTTGCCGGCTTCATTGGGAACGAACTCATCTCTCGTTCTGGTGAGGGAGTTATAGATCTTCATAGTGCCTCCGTTATGCGGCAATAAACACCGCGGTTATATTTTATTATATTTTAGCAGAAAACCCCCGTTTTGTCAATATATATTCACCCTTTTTTGAGTTTTGTCGAATGTAAAATATTTTTCTAAAATATTTTTAGCCGAAGCCCTTGCAATCCGCTTTGTTTTATTATATAATATTATATATAGTGTTTAAAATCCCAAAGGAGAGCGAAAATGAGTCAGAACCAGACAAGTAACGACCGTAACAATATACATAATGAAAACGAAGCTCCCATTAGCGAAAACCACGCCGTTCCGATCCCGAGCGGCTTTGCACGCGGCGTTCCGATCCTTCTTTTTGCACTCGCCGTGTTTCTGACGCTTTGCTTTATGACGCAAAGCACCGGTGCGATCGGCAAATTCATATCCGGCCTTCTGCTCGGTCTCTTTTCCTACGCCGCTTACGCCCTTCCTCTTCTCATCGCACTGCACGGCGGCTTCTATTACTCCGATCTGCATTACGGCCGCAGACTGACGCGCCTGATCTTCTCCGCGATCGCCATCGTCGGCGCATCGACGCTGATCTACGTCATCCGCAACTGGGGCGCAGATCTTCCCTTTACCTTCACGAAATATTACACCGACGGCAAGAGCGGTGCGGGCCTGATCGGCAGCATCGTCGCCTTCTGTCTCATTAAGATCATCGGCCCTGTCGGCGTCGTTATCCTGACCGTTGCGGTGGTGGCACTTTACGTTACCTATTTCTTCGGAAAGGGCAAAAACGCATTTGCGCTGATCGGCTTGAAGGTTCTGACGGCAATCATGACCTTCTTCTCCTTTGTTGAAAAGAAGATACTGCATCTGAAAACGAAGGGTGCACAGGCAAAGGAGAACAAGAAAAACAAGGCCTTAAAGGAGATAGGCAACGAGCTTTCGGACGACGATTATTTCGCAGTGGACAACGGAATGCAGGAGCTTTCGATCCCCGAGCTTGGTATTCTTGAGGTAAAGAGCCGCCGCTCCTTGGAAGAAAACCCCACGCTTCACGAGCGTGTTTATCCCAAAAACGCGCAGAAAGAAAACGCGCGTGAAAGCTTCCGCGCCGCACAAGAGGCTGCCGCCGCTTTTGAAAATGCGAAGGCGGCAGAGGCGGAGCGGGAGGAAGTGCTGAATTCTTCCCTTCGCACGCCGTATAACGCGCCCTCGGATGCGGGCGTGATCTACGATGCGCCCTTTGCGGACAAGCATGAAACGGACGCAAATGCTGCTGCGGCAAGCGAAGGCAAATCGCATTTTGATGCAACCGACAGTGCCGATGCGGTCTTCACAAGAGATTTCGATCCCTTTAATATTGCAATGAACACGACACTTGCCTCCAAGCGATCCAGCCGCGCCGCGGAAGCGGAGAGCACCGGCTTCAAAACCGAGGAGGAGGCCTTCCCCACCACGCCCGAGGAAGCGGAAAAGCGACTACGCGCCATCGAGTTTGAGAAAAAGAAAAAACAGCTGATGGAAGAGCAAAGACGCAGAATGGAGGAGCGCGCAAAGCTATTTGAGACCCGGAAAGCCGCCGCGCAGGAAAGCACCGCAGAGCAAGCCGGCACCACCGAAGCCGCCACGGAAAAGACCGTGGAAACGCCGCTTTCCGCCACAAAGGTCACATATGCGCCCGAGGATGCGCCCGCGCCTAATACGCGCACCTTTGCCGCAGAGGAACCGAAAAAGACGGTGGAATTTCACGAGCAGAGCCCGAGTGTGATGAACGGGCAGGCACCGCGCGTGGAAAACGAGCTCGTTACACGGATAGAAAAAACGCATGCATTCGCTCCGAATGCCGCACCCGATCCGACGCAGCAGAGGGCACCTTATACGCCTGCGCCCGCATATCAGCCGCAGCCCGAGCAGCCCACGATGCAAAATCCCGCCTATCCGCCGCAAGGCGCATATCCGAGAGATCCTTACGCGCCCCAGGGCTATCCTGCCGGGGGGTACGGACAAGCCCCCGCCTATGCGGCTCCGAATCCTTATGCACCGCCCGCATATCCTCCGATGCAGGGATATCCCGCGCAGAACCCTTACGCGCAGCAAAATCCTTACGCGCAACCGCCCTACACGCCCGCCGCACCCGCTTATCAGCCTCCCTACGGCGGACAGTATGCACCGATGCAGCAGGGCGCACAGCCTACGCTGAATATCCCCGCGCAACCCACCGAGCAGACGAAGCCGAGCATAGAATTTTCCTTTGAGCCGAGCCATGCACAAAAAAGCGACCCCACCGTGGGCGAATACTCCACGCACCGCAACGGAGAAAGCCGCGAAAATGGCGCACAGTTTCGTCCCTTCGCGCCCGTAGAGGATACACCGAAGGCTCCCGCCGCATCCACCCCCGAGGCTTTAAAGACCGAGCGCGAAATGCTCTTCTCTGCCCCCGAAGAGGAGATCTCGGGAGAGGATCCCGCACCGATTCCGCCCGAAGAGCAAAATCCCGAGGTTATTGAATACAGAAACCGCTTCTCCTTCTTACGAGAGGAAGCGGGCGAAACGCTCTATGCCGACAACGTAACCGAGCAGGCTGCCGGCATCGTCACCGACGGCGCGCAGGACGATATTGCAGAAGAGGACGCACCTCCCTTTGATAACGCCACCGACGTGAGTGCCGCCTTCAACAGCTTCAGAGAACGCGCGGCCGCGCCCACATCCACCGTGATCGCCAAGGAGCTTCGCCCCGATTATTCCGACTATAAGCTCCCCCCCCTCGACCTCTTGGCAAGGGGCTCGGACGAGGTGGACGACGGTGTGCTTGCCGAGATCCAGGAACGTCAGGAAAAGCTGATCGATGCACTCGCATCCTTCAACGTGACTGCCTCGATCAAGGGCGTGGACCGCGGACCGCGCGTGACACGCTACGAGGTCGTTCCTGCCAAGGGCATTAAGAGCAACGCCATCACCAATCTTTTCGACGATATATGTATGGCACTCGCCGCCAAGGGCGTTCGTATGGAAAGTATTCCCGAGCGAAGTGCCATCGGCTTCGAGATCCCCAATAAAAAGCCCCAGACTGTGCGCCTGCGCGATTTGATCGAGAGCGAGGAATTTCTTTCCAAGCCCAGCAAGACCAGCGTTTGTATCGGTAAGGACGTTACGGGCAATCCCGTATTCGGTGATATCGCAAAGATGCCGCACGTTCTGGTTGCGGGTGCGACCGGTATGGGTAAGTCGGTTTGTATCAACGCGATTCTTATCAGTATGCTCTACAAGGCGCGCCCCGACGAGGTGAAGCTCATTCTCGTTGACCCCAAGAAGGTTGAATTTAACGTATACAACGGCATTCCCCATCTTCTCATCCCCGTTGTTACCGATCCCAAGCAGGCGGCAGGCGCACTGATGTGGGCTGTGGAGCAGATGGAAAAGCGCTACGATATGATCGAGAAGCTTTGCGTTCGAAACATTGAGGCTTATAACGCAAAGGTGAAGGAAAACCCCTCGCTCGGCGAGCCGATGTCCAAGATCATTATCGTTATCGACGAGCTGAACGACCTGATGATCCAGGTGCGCGACCCCGTGGAAAATCTAATCATGAGCATCGCGCAGAAGGCAAGAGCTGCCGGCATCCATCTGATCATCGGTACGCAAAGACCCTCCGTTAACGTTATCACGGGCGTTATCAAGGCAAATATCCCCTCCCGTATCTCCTGCAAGGTTTCCGCAAGCGTAGACTCGCGCACGATCCTTGAAAGAGCGGGCGCGGAAAAGCTTCTCAACAACGGTGATATGCTCTTCCACCCCGTCGGACTCTCCGATCCCATCCGCGTGCAGGGTGCATTCGTTACGGACGGTGAGGTTGAGGCCGTTATGGCATTCCTTAAAAAGCAATGCAAGGGCAATTCCTACGACGAGCAGGCCATCGAGGAGATCAACCGCGCGGCCAAGAAGTGCTCCAAGAAGAAGGATTCCGACATGGGCGATGAGGACGGCGAGGACGGCGGCGAGGGCTATCTGAACGATCAGAAGTTCCTTGATGCCGTGGACGTTGCCATCAAGAACCAAAAGATCGCCACCTCGCTTATCCAGCGAAAGCTTTCGATCGGATACGGAAAGGCGGCAAAATTTATCGACGTTATGGAATCTCTCGGTATCGTGGGCGAGGCAAACGGCCCGAAGCCGCGAGAGGTGCTGATCACGATGGATGAATGGCATGAAATGCTCGCCCGCCGCGATCTCGACTGATAAAACGAAAGGAATATTTTATGATCTATATGTGTCTTGCAGACGGCTTTGAGGAAGTGGAGGCGCTTGCACCCTTGGATCTTCTGCGCCGCGCCGGTGCAAAGATCTATACCGTCCGTATCGGTGAAGGAAAAACGGCACTGGGCGCGCACGGCATCAAAATCCTCTGCGATCTTGCCGAGGCCGAGGCGGATCCCGCCCTTCCCGATATGCTGATCCTGCCCGGCGGAATGCCCGGCGCTTCCAATCTCGATGCTTCGGATCTTGTGGATAAGACCATAAAGCAAATACAGAAAAAGGGCGGCCGCTTGGCCGCCATCTGCGCCGCTCCCATGATTCTCGGAAGGCGCGGTATTCTCGAGGGAAAGCACGCCGTTTGCTTCCCCGGCTTTGAAAAAGAGCTTCTCGGCGCAAGGATCGAGGAAAGTGCCGGTGTGGTTACGGACGGATGCGTGACCACCGCGAAGGGCATGGGCGTTGCGTTCGCCTTCGGTATCGAGCTCGTTCGCGTGCTTTACGGCCAAGAAAAGGCCTTTGCCCTTCGAGATGCGACCATGCGCTCCTTTGCGGAGTGTACGGCGATCTATCACGACGCATAAAGGTGATGAAAGAATGAAGGAAACGTATTTTTCTTACAGATGCCCCGACTGCGGGGACAGCGTGCTTGCCCTTATGGGTAAGTTTGCGCTTTCGGGCGATCTTTTGCGCCTGCGCTGCTCCTGCGGAAAATCCGCGGCAGATATTCGCGCACAGGGCGGAAAGGTCAACATTTCCGTTCCCTGCCCACTTTGCAAAAAGGCACACGCCTACACCATAGCTCCCACGCTTTTTTTGGAACGCGAGCTTTTCACGCTCGGCTGTCCTTACAGCCCGGATATAGCAACCGCGCTGATGGGAGAGCGCGAGGCGCTGAACGCGGCGATCGAAAAGGAGAGCGAAAAGCTTTCCACCCTTCTTTCCGCCTTCGAGGCGGACTCGCTTTCGGACATCCAGCCACAGGATATGAACGACGAGGAGATCCTTCCCGATCCCGTGATCTACGACACGATCCGTTTTCTCGTGCGCGAGCTGGAGGCAGAGGGCAAGGCCACCTGCCCTTGCGGCCGCGGCTCTTACGATTTCCGCTTTACGGATGACGGCATCCAAGTGGTGTGCCCCGACTGCGGCGCATCCTATGAATTCATCGCCACCAGCCCCGAGGCGGCAAACGGCTATCTTACGCTGGACGAGATCCGCTTAAAGTAAGCCGTAATAAGCAAGGATCCCGCGATATATCCCTTCCGCAAAAAGCTCCGGATCCTCAACCATCAACGCGGCATCGCGAGGATTGGTGATAAATCCAAGCTCGATGAGGATTGCGGGCATTGCGGTGCGCCGAAGCACGTATAGCCCCGGGCGATATACGATCCCGCGATTGCGAAGCCCCGTTTGCAGGTTCAGCTGCGTTAGGATCTGCTCCGCGGCGTCGATCGCCACGGTGGAAGCAGGTGAATACACGAGTGCTTCCGTGCCCGTGGCGGACGGATTTTCGGCGGCATTGGTATGAATGGAAATGAAAAGATCTGCGCCGAAGGCATTTGCCTGCTCCACGCGGACGCGCAGGCTGGTATTGTTGGACGTTCCGAGGATCGTCCCCTCCGTCGGTCTTGAAAGACGCGGCTCGAATGCAGGGTTTGCCGCCAGACGGTCGTATAAAAGTCGCCCCACGCGGTAAGTAATATCCTGCTCGTAATACCCATTCCCCTCCGCGCCCGTATTGAATCCCGCGGGGTTATGGCCTTGGTCGATGTATATTTTGATTGCCATGCTCCTTCTCCTTCGCCTGTTTCTAATATCCTATGCAAAAAAAGGAAGGTGTGTTCCCGGATGAATGAAGTAAAGCGACTGCTCAGCTTTGTCAGACGAGCGGTTGATGACTATAAAATGATCGACGATGGCGATCGGATCGCCGTCGGCGTCAGCGGAGGAAAGGACTCACTCGCACTCCTCTGTGCGCTCGCAAGACTCCGCCTTTTCTACCCGAAGAAATTTGAGGTGGTTGCCATCACGGTGGATATGGGCTTTGAGGGCAGCGACTATTCCCCGATCCGGCAATTTTGCGAGTCCTTAAACGTGGAATACATCATTGAAAAAACCGAGATCGCAAAGATCATTTTCGACGTGCGAAAGGAATCCAACCCCTGCTCTCTTTGTGCAAAAATGCGGCGCGGCAGTCTGCACGCGGCGGCAGTCGATGCAGGATGCAACAAGGTTGCGCTCGGACACCACTATGACGACGCCGTGGAGACCTTCATGATGAATCTCTTTTTCGAGGGAAGGATCGGGTGCTTCTCTCCGAGATCCTATCTTTCCAACCGAAAGATCACCTTGATCCGCCCCTTGATCTACGCGCAGGAAAAGGACGTGCGTTATTTTGCAAGGCGGCAAGAGCTTCCCGTGCTGACGAGCCTTTGCCCCGAGGATCACGCGACCGAAAGAGAAAACATGAAAAAACTTTTACATACCCTTGAGCGCGAAAACGAAGGACTGCGACACCGCATTTTTCACGCGATGTGCAAAAGCGAGGTCGATGGCTTTGCGCTTCACGGGCGCTATCCCGATGCGGGTAAAATACCCGAAAACGAATAAAAAGAACGCTTTGCGATTCCCTGTATCGGAAAAGTAAAGCGTTCTTTTTTTGTTTTCTGTTCGGTTTTCGTATTGATTTACGGCGCGTGCTTCTTTTTCTCACCGCGCATGTCAAAGCATCCGCGTGCGATTTTAAAAAATCAAAGCACGCATTCGCTGTGCGGCGAAAGAACGGTCCTTTCACCGTCAAGAAGCATATAGATCTTCGCATCCGTTGGATTGACGATCTTTCTATCCGTGATGCGGACGGCGGATACCGCTTCCGCATAATCGAAGATCTCGCCGATGGGCGCGTACCAATAGACGTCGGGGCGGTTGCCCATGCGCTCGCAGAAGGTGCGAAGATCGTCCCAGCGGCCGTCCGTTTCGTAATCCACGGAATGCACGCCGAAGGAAAAGAACTTCAAGGTTCCGTCATCGGGATACGCTTCATAGAGCGCGGCGGCATCGAGGAGCGTTTTTTGCGCGGCGTTATAGCTCCATGCATAGAGATCCTCCGGCAAGGAAAATCCGGTAGAATCAAGGATCACGCCGGTTTTTCGAATCGAGCGATACCGTTTTTTCAGCATTTCAAAAAGCGCGGGATCGGACTGCTCGCCGAACGGCCAGACAAAATCCTTCGCGGCGGATGCACCGAACACGGCAAGAAGCGCCGCGCGAGACTGCTCGGAGAGCTCGTAATAGGTCTCTCTATCGGTATACTTGCGCCAGGTATGAGGGTAGCAGTGAAATATGCGGGCATCCTTTGTCGGATACAAAAGATTTTCATTCCCGTTCGTATCTGTCAGCGGTTCGGGAGAGATGCGATATTCCCGCCCTTCGCAGAACACCATCGGATGCCTCATACAATGGTTGGCAATGCCGTGTCCCTTATAAAATTCTCTATATTCCTCCGGGGAAAGGCTATTGGTGTGACATAGATTAAACGTGCCGCGAATGCCGTATGGGTTCACGATACGCAAAAACTTTTCATCCGTCGATAGATTCCCGTCATCGATCGAAAAGCTGATGGCCTTCATAACGAAGCCCTTATAGCAAAAAATCGGTGTCCTCATAAACTGATCCCACACTTTATTTCTCGTTGTACGCGATCGTTTTTCCCTCTTCTACCGAATGCGTTAACCACACGTTTGCTCCGATCACGCAACGGTCGCCAATGAAGGTTCTGCCGCCGAGAATGGTTGCATTTGCATAGATGATCACGCCGTTTCCGATATTCGGATGACGCTTAATTCCCTTCACGGGATTTCCGTTTTCATCCAGCTCAAAGCTCTTGGCACCCAGGGTGACACCCTGATAAAGCTTCACGTGCTCGCCGATCACCGTGGTCTCACCGATAACGATACCCGTACCGTGGTCAATGAAGAAATAATCGCCGATGGTTGCGCCCGCGTGAATATCGATACCCGTTTTCTCGTGTGCAAATTCCGTCATCATTCTCGGAAGATACGGAATCCCGAGAAGATAAAGCTCGTGTGCGATACGGAAAATGGAGATCGCATAGAAGCCGGGATAAGAAAGCACGACCTCCTCGCGGCTCTTTGCCGCAGGATCGCCTTCATACAACGCCTCGATATCCTTATAGAGCGTTTCCTGGATCAAGGGGAGCTTTTCAAGCAACGAAAGCGCCATCGCTTCCGTATCCACAATATTATTTTTATCCTCCAAGGAGAAGGATGCGCTGATCTGACGCTTTAAGGCATGAAAAACCGCGTAAAGGATCTCGTCGCGACTTTTCATGCGATTCTCTTCTCTTTGATAATAGGAAGGAAACATGAGGCTCTGCAGATCCTTTATAATAGATATAACCTCTTTGCGATTCGGCACGTTGACCGTGCCGTTATGATGCTGATTATATGCCGCATCTGCGCGATCTGCCAGCTGCTTTCCAACCGAGGCAAGCGTTTCTTGATATGATTTCATAGTCTTACTCCTTTACGAAGGGGCTGCCACAAATGCGGCAGCCCCTCGCGCTTTATAAAAAACTTAAATTACAGCTCGTAAACCTTCTTAACGATGAACACAAGCTTTTCGGGAGCGGCAAACTTAACGTTTGCAAGTGCGATGCCCACAAGCGCCTCGCCCTGCTCCTTCGCAGATTCATTCATTGCGGATGCATCTGCAAGATAGCTTGCCTTCTCTGCTGCAAAGAGAGCCTTTGCCTCAGCAACACCGGTCGCACCGTCCTTCAGCTTTGCAAACAGCTTCTGTGCGGCACGAAGAGCAACGAGACGGGCGTTCAGATCGTCGGTAGCAGCGGCAGCGTTTACCTTTGCAACAAACTCAAACGCATTGCTCTCTGCCTCTACGATTATGCTCTTATTCGCATTGTAGATATTGTTCGCATCCTGAACCTTGGAGACCTCGTTTTCATATCCCTCAAAGCCACGCTCGTTAACAGCAGCGTACATAGGAGTCAGCTTGTTGATCAAAGCAAGAACGGCGGCGTAATCAGGAGCAACCTTCAGCTCTTCAACCAATGCGATGTATTCATCTGCAAGAGCCTTATATGCATCGATCCTGTCGCAGAATGCATCGAATGCCGCAAGAGCATCGGCAACACCCTCGAAGCCGAAGTACATACCGCCCTCTTCATACTTGAAGAGAACGTCTGCATATTTTGCAAGGATCTCCGCACGCTTTTCTACGCGCACGTCATAGCCCTGGGCAACGAGTGCAACGCTGATATCGGAAATAAGCGCCTGGCAAGCAGCTGCACCGTTCTCGATATGTACCTTACGGATCTCAAACAGATCGTACGCGGTCAAAACCGTCTGCACCAGTGTCCAAGTGCCATCAAGCTCGGTACCCGAACCAAAGACGAGGGTGATTCCCTCACTCTCAAGAATGAGCGTGTAGTTAGAAAGAGTAATGGTGTAAGGCTGGCCGTCAACAGTGAAGGCTGCGCTCTTACCGTTTTCTGCTACGGAATCGAATGCATAGAAGCGAGCGTCATACCAAACGCCATCCTTACCGTCCACGGTATCAAAGACGAGCTCTGCAAAATACGAATCACGAACGAAATTGAAGGAATCATCTGCCATAAGACGGCGTGCTGCACTGTACGCATCGTAGAGCTGACCGAAGTTGGTATCCTGAACGACCTGCATTGCATCAACAGCGGCAATGAATTCCATCGCAAACTTCTTTTCATCTGCAAAACGTACAAGCGCATTCTCGTAGATCTCGATCGCATACGCAAGACCGAAATACGATTCAACGTAAACACCGTTCTCGTCACGGAGATATTCTCTCTCTGCCTCGAAGGCAAGCAGCGCATCAAGAAGCGCCTTATAGTTCTCGGGGTTGCTGAGAGCCGGAACCAGATCGATCAGAGCCTGCGAATGCTCACCGATCACACCAAGCACGTCCGCCTCTGCCTCATACTTAGCGATGATGGCTTCGTAATCTGCTTCCGTAACATTAACGGGTCTTACGGGATAAGCCGCCTCAGGCGCCTTGGCTTCATTCAAGGCCGCAACGCGCTCATCATACTTCAAAGAGGTATCAAAGGCCGAAACCTTTGCTACGAAGTTATCCCAATGATAATTCTCGATCACGTTAACGAAGGTATCGTTGTAATAAGTCTCGGTGTCCGAGCCTGCTTCGGGAGCGTAGCCCTTTTCCATCAGCTCAACCAAGCTCTCGATGATCGCGGTCTTAACTGCATCGGAGGCTGTTTCGTACGCCTGCATGTAGGTGTAAAGCTTTTCGTCAAGGAACTTCTGTCTTTCACCCTCAAGGTTGGAGCGGAAGAACGTACCCTCGTAAACCTCAAGAAGATCCCACGCTACGTTAACACCCGCATTACCGATGTTACGGTTACGAAGCTGAAGCGTTGCCAGCTCTATCATACCTTCAAGCGCATACTCAAACGCATATTCCTCGCCGCCCTCAACGCCGACCTTACCCGTAAAGGCGTTTTCCGCGCGATCGTAGATCATCGAAACCGTGCACCAAGCACCGTCTTGGGGAACGAAGCCCTCGATCTCCTGGGAAGAAAGCATCACATTCGCGCTCATAGAAGCAAAATATGCTTTTCCTTCATTATAATCAAAGACGAGAAGGCTCTGTGCATCGGTTGCATCCTCAGTCTTCGAAGAGCCGGAGAACTCAAAAGCGAGATAACCCTTGTCGGCGCTACCTGCACTTACACGGAAGGAAAAAATGATTACAAGGCCTTCGGCCTCGCTCGGCACGGTGATTTCGGGGGAATAAAGCACGTTCTTTCCGTCAAGCGTTGCAGCATAAACGGTCTTACCGTCCACCTCGGTATACGCACCGGCGCTGTCCTCTGCAAATTCGAGAGTATTGCCTGCGGCACCCTCTGCAAAGGGATCGCAAACGAAAATTCCCTCTTCGTTGTAATACTCAACGAGCGATCCGATCTCTTTGATCTTTGCAGCTTCACCGTCATCTTCGGCAAAGGCAAAAATCGCCAAGCAGGAAAACGCCATCACAAGCGACAACAGGAGGATTGTAAATTTTTTAAAGTTCTTCATTCGTGTTCTCCTTCATATCTGACGAGATTATATTTATACACATGTATATTATAACATTTAAATAGTAAAAAATCAACCCATCAATATGGCAAATTTTGCGCCGCTTTTTTGTGTTGTTTGCACAATTAAATTCTTTTTTTCACCTGCGTTTGCACCCGCTGAAAAAAAAGATTTTTTTCTTCTGCTTTTTTCTGAAAAATATTGATTTTTTCTTGCCGCCGTGATATAATTAATGAGATATAATGTAATCTTTTGTTTGGGAGATCTACTATAAACATGCGAAAGGAGAGGACTCATGGCGAAAAGCATTTATACTTATTACAAAGAGCGGCTGATCGAGATCAGCGGAAATAATAAATGCCTCTATCTTAAGAGCATCGTACGCAAGGGTGCTTACGATATCGGAAGAATTTTCGAAGGACGTGAGGAAAAGATCGCAGAGTTCAACGAATTCATTTTTTCGCAGAACAAATTTCCCCTTACGCTGATCTCGCAAAGAGAAAAGCGCGAGCTGCTTGAAAACCTCGGCGCAAACGAAAATATCCGCAAAAAAACCGTGGATACCTCCACACTTTCCGAGGAGGATGCAAAAAAGGCGAAGCTGAAAAACGAAAAGATCGCCCGCGACGAAAGCGCACACGCGATCGAAGGCGAGATCGGAAAGCTGAAGGAGCTTAAGCGAGAGATCGAGGAGATCGAAAAAGAGACCGGACGCTACGAGCTTTACATCGGTTTCCCCTTCGTTTTCGGAGCGATCAGCTACGGCGGCTCGAAAACGACGATCAAGGCACCGCTTCTTCTGATCCCCGCCCGCATCGATATACCCGACGAGGGACAGGTGCACGTCTATATCAACGAAAACGAAAAGATCCGCATAAATCCCGCGCTTATTCTTGCCTACGCGCAGGCAAAGAAGCTTCCGATCGACCAGCTGGAGCTGGAATTCGACAACCTGGATTCTTTCAATTCCGTCAAGGCGATCATCTCATATCTCGAGGCATCCGGCATTAAGATCGAATGCACGAATTCCAAAAATATTTACACCTACCAGAGATTCAAGGAGCCGGATTCCAAACACAGCGGGCTTTCCGTGCGTTACGGCGCCGTTCTCGGCCGCTTCCCTCTCTCCAATTCGATCTATAACGATTACTCGCTTCTTGAAAAGAAAAAGCTGACCACCGATGCCATCGACGAGCTTCTTTCTCCGAAAAAGCGCAGAAAAAAGCGCAGCGGAAAGCAGAAGAAGGATCCGCATTGCTATAACGTCAAGATGCTCGACTTTGCACAGTCCGAGGTCGTACGCAAGGTGGAGCACAGCGGAAATATGGTGATCTACGGACCTCCCGGCACGGGAAAATCGCAGACCATCGTAAACATCATCACCGACGCTATCTGCAAAAACAAAAGCGTGCTCGTCGTTTCCCAGAAAAAGGCGGCACTCGACGTTGTTTTCAACCGTTTGGGCAGCCTCAATGAAAAGGCAATGTATCTGACGGATGAATCCAAGCAAAAGGCGGACTTCTACCGCAGATGTCTGGAGGCGCACCAGAAGGATATGATCGATAGCCTGATGGACGTGCAGTCGTTCGAGAAGCAATATGACAAAATTCAGGATCAGATCGACAAGTATACCGCCGAGCTGCAAACTATATTTGACATTTTAAACACAAAACGCGCGTTCGGCCTCTCACTTGCCGAGATGTACAACGCATCCTATATCCCCGCAAAGAACTCCACGGAGTTTGCAACTTATAAAAAGCTCGTGCAGTCCCCCGAGCTTCTCGCCCTGTCCTACGAGCAGCTTCGCACGGCACTCGACGCCGTGCGCGAGCAAAACGTGGGAACGCTGTATTACAACTTTTTGCAGGACAAGGAGCAAAATCCCATCATTGATTACATGCGCTCGGATCTGGATATCAACACGCTGAGCGAGGTTAAGGGGCAGCTTGAGGAGCTTAGCCGATCCAAAAAGGGCCTTTTCAACACCGCAAAATATCCCTACTACCGCCAGGTGCTTGCATATTACTACGAGGCGCAGAACGAAAAGCAGCTAAAGGATATCGTTGCGCTTGCGGCAAAGCTTCGCGGCGCGAGCGCGCTTTTCGGAAAAGCGAAGCGCGAGCAGATCCGCGACGAGATCCTCGCAACGATCCGCGCCATTGAGCACTCCGTTGCGGGATACGATTGCCTGCACCGCGTGCTGACGCCCGACGGATATCTCGCGGTCATCGACAATATCCTGCGCGGAAACACCTCCTACGTTCGCCTCGTGCGCGAAGCGCTGGACAATTATCTGACCTACCGCGATATCAACACCCTTCTGACCTCGCTCAACGAAAATATGCAGAAGGTTCTCGATTTCGCTTACGTAAATTCCAAGAGCCTTCAAAGCTACAACGATATTCTTGGCTCGCTGATGCTCGTTCGGATCTATCACGAGATCACGATCTGCGAGGAGGAATATAAGAATAAGCTGGCAAAGCTTCTCGATTTCAATAATATTACGAGCGCGATCTACGGATTAAAGGAGCAGCAGCTCGGCATTGCCAACCGCATCTGCTCCGGAAAGAACAGCAAGGAATACGAAAACCTTTACAACAACGCGAAAAACAACAAGGATTATCTCTATCAGATCTCCAAAAAGCAAAAGTTTTGGCCCATTCGCAAATGCATGGAGCTTTACAGCGATTTCATTCTTTCGCTCTTCCCTTGCTGGCTTCTCTCTCCCGAAAACGTTTCTTCCCTGCTCCCGCTGAAGAAGGATCTTTTCGATCTCGTTATTTTCGACGAGGCATCGCAGGTATTTATTGAAAGCACGATCCCGACGATCTTCCGCGGAACGAACATCGTGGTTGCGGGAGACGCGAAGCAGCTGCGCCCCTCGCAGACCTTCATGAAGCGCTACATGGGTGCAGACCCCGAGCTGCAGGACGATCTTTCCGTGCAGGCGGCCCTGGAGGTGGATAGCCTGCTTGACCTTGCCGTTTCCCGCTATGAAAGCGCAAATCTGACCTATCACTACCGCAGCCGCCACAGAGAGCTGATCGACTTCTCCAACGAAGCCTTCTATAACGGCGGCCTGCAGATCGCGCCGAACATTTCCGAGAACAAAAAGGACCGACCGATCGAGCGCTACAAGGTGAACGGTCTTTGGGTGAACCGCCACAACGAGCAGGAGGCAAAGCAGGTCGTTTCCATCCTCAAAAACATATTCAAGACCCGCAAAAACGAGGAAACGATCGGAATCATCACCTTCAACTCGGATCAGCAGACCTGCATCGCGGATATGATCGACAAGGAAGCGGCGAAGGACCCCGAATTCCGCTCTTATATTTTAAAGGAAAGCAACCGCAAGGAAAACGGCGAGGATATCAGCCTTTTCGTCAAGAACCTCGAAAACGTGCAGGGTGACGAAAGAGATATCATCATCTTCTCCATCGGATATGCACCCAACGAAAGCGGCAAGCTTTATACGAACTTCGGCTCTCTTTCCGCAGAGGGCGGCGAAAACCGCCTGAACGTTGCGATCACGCGCGCAAAGTCCAAGATCGTGGTCGTCACCAGCATTGAGCCCGAGGAGCTGAAGATCGAAAATTCCAAGCATCTCGGCCCGAAGCTTCTCAAGGAATATCTGCTTTACGTGCGCGCCGTTTCCAAGGGGGATGAGGAGGAGATGTACGCCATCCTCGCCCGACTGAATCAAGCAGACACGAAAAAGCCCGCGCTGACCTCCGTTCGCTCCATTGAAGAGCAAATGAAGGAGCGGCTTGAAAAGCTCGGCTACAAAGTAAAGACCGGACTCGGAAACAAAAACAGCCACATCTCGCTTGCAGTTTATGACGAGGCGACCGATCGGTATCTTGTCGGCATCGAGCTCGACACCGATGCCTTTGAAACCAACGCTCCGCTTCTTGAACGCGACGTTTACAGACCGAGATTCATTCAATCTCGCGGCTGGACACTCATGCGCGTGTTCAGCAGAGATTGGTGGATCTCTCCCGCAAAGGTGATCAAATCCATCACCGTTGTCGCGGAAAGAAACCGCAAAGTAAAGTAATTTCATTTTATATCATTTCTCCCGACAGGATTTCCCTGTTGGGAGATTTTTTAATAAAAAATCACGTATATGCAAATCTTTGTTTACATATACGCGATTTTATCAATTATGACGCATTATTCCTTTGCACCGGAATCCTTCTTAATATTAACAAGAATATTTACGAGAATACCGAGGATCAAAGCGCAAGCAACGGAGGTGATCGTTACCTTTCCGAAGGAAAGAACCATACCGCCGACACCCGCGATAAGAATCACGGAAACGGTGAAAAGATTGCGGTTATCAGCGAGATCCACGTTCTGGATCATCTTCAATCCGGATACCGCGATAAAGCCGTACAGCGCCATGCATACGCCGCCCATCACGCAGGAAGGAATGGTTGCAAGCAACGTCACAAACGGAGCAAAGAACGCCGAAATGATACAGATGATCGCCGCATAAACAATGGTGATCACGGAAGCGTTACCGGAAATCGCAACGCAACCAACCGACTCACCGTAGGTCGTATTGGGGCAACCGCCGAAGAACGCACCGACCATAGAGCCTACGCCGTCACCGAGAAGCGTCCTGTCAAGGCCCGGATCCTCAAGAAGATCGCTCTCGATAATAGAGCTGATGTTCTTATGGTCTGCGATATGCTCGGCAAATACAACGAACGCAACGGGAACGTACGCTACGAGAACGGTGAGGAAATAAGAGCCGGTGAGGCTATCAAATCCCTTGAACGCCTCGACGAAGGTAAAATCGGGGATCCACGCCATATCCTTGAAAAGACTGAAGTTGATAACGATAAGTTGCGGCGCATCTGCAAGGTGACCGATCACGGTGAATACGGCAGCCACGGCATAGCCCGCGAGAATACCCATGATAAAAGGAATGATCTTCAGCATTTTCTTTCCGTACACAGAGCAAACGATCACCGTCGCCAGCGTTACCAGACCACAAAGGAGCGCAACGTAAGAATTTGTGGTACCAACGCCGCCCTTCATAAGATCTCCGATCGCATTACCGGAAAGAGAAAGTCCGATAACCGCTACCGTCGGGCCGATGACAGCGGCAGGCATGATCTTGTTGATCCAGCTAACGCCTACGAGCTTAACGACGATCGCGATCACGACGTAAACGAGACCTGCAAGGATCGCACCGATGATCAGACCGAGATAGCCTACGGATGCGCTGACCGCACCGGCGAACGCCGCCGTCATCGATCCGAGGAAGGCGAAGGAGCTTCCGAGGAATACAGGGCTCTTGAACTTTGTGAAAAGCAGATACACGATCGTTCCGACGCCTGCACCGAATAAGGCTGCAGACTGGGACATACCGGAAACGAAGGTCATTTCACCCTTCGCGGCCAGCTCCGCGGTGTTGCTGTTAATGATGACGGGAACGACGATGGTTGCCGCCAAGATCGCAAGCACCTGCTGCAAAGCAAAAACGATCGTGCGCGGGATAGAGGGCTTGTCCTTGACATTGTACACGAGTTTCATGTTTTTCTCCTTTATATAAATTTTTTATAGTTGCCAAAATTCAGATAATGGAGGGATCCGAGATCGGCGGCACGCGACGATAGAAGTATTCCCCGCTTCGCGGAAAAACTTTTGCCGTATTTATTCCATATCGCGATCGCGCGCTCCGGACGAAAAGATACATCGAGGAGCAAAGCGGGCGCGTGAGGGAGAGGATACCAAGCCGCATTCCAAACGATACCAAGGTGAACGCGCGTCTTTTTTATCTTCACGGAGCGCATCCTAGAAGCAGAATCCCATGAACGGAAGCGTTGATCTTTTCCTTATAATATATAGCGTATAGCACCGTCATTTCCCGACAGAGATACTTAAAAAGCAAACATTTTTTACGCACAGCGCAGGCAGGCCGCCCCTTTTTGCACAGAGCGACAAAGATGCAAAGCATCTTCGCACCAACGCTTTAAAAGGCGGGCTAAACAAAGCGAAAAAACTTTTTTCTTCATTATTCCACTTCATCTTACCATACCCGACACGTGTTGTCAACGCTTTTTAGAAGAAATTTTGAGCAATATTCATGCGCCGGCCTTCTCACGGGCGCATGAATATTTATATATAAAGCGCGGTTTAAAAAATATTTTTAAATCCCTTGACTTTTATCCTTGCTTGTGTTATAATTTTCTTGTCGTTTGAATACGAATCACATCCTTTGCGACTGACGGAACAAGTGGATCACCACAGAGAAACAAAGGAGAAGTTTTTGCCGACCGTCTGGGCGCACTTATGGGGATGCTATAAGTGCGCCCTTTTAATTTTTCAAACAGGAGATTCTTATGAAAAAAATCGCGATCGTAATGGGAAGTGACAGCGATCTTCCCGTAGTGCAGAAGGCCATCGACACGTTGGACAGCTTCGGCGTTCCCTACGAGGTACACGTTTTCTCTGCACACAGAACCCCGCTTGAGGCGGCAGAATTCACCAAGGGAGCAAGAAAGAACGGCTTTGGTGCGATCATCGCGGCAGCCGGCATGGCGGCACATCTCGCCGGAGCGATCGCTGCCAATACGACGCTTCCCGTGGTTGGCATTCCCGTTTGCGGAACGAGCTTTTTAGGTCTTGACGCCCTTCTCTCCACCGTGCAGATGCCCTCGGGCATTCCCGTTGCCACCGTGGCGGTAAACGGCGCGGCCAACGCGGCACTTCTCTGCATCGAGATGCTCGCCATCGAGGACGAAGGCCTTGCCGCGGCGCTTGAGCAAAAGCGCCAAAAGGATACCGCTACCGTTCTTGAGAAAAACAAGGGCGTGGAAGAGCGCTTCAATAAATTTTGATTTCTAAAATTTTTATATATGAGGTAAAGAAAAATGGCAAAGAAACTTGTTTACACCGGAAAAACCAAGGACGTTTTCGCACTCGACAACGGCAACTATCTTCTCAAGTTTAAGGACGACTGCACCGGCAAGGACGGCGTGTTTGATCCCGGTGAGAACTCCGTTGGTCTCAAGATCGACGGCGTTGGCGACGTGAACCTCCGTATGTCCATCTATTTCTTTGAAAAGCTCAATGCCGCAGGCATCAAGACCCACTACATCAGCGCGGATCTTGCAGATACCACCATGGAGGTTATTCCCGCGAAGCCCTTTGGTAAGGGTCTCGAGGTGATCTGCCGCCACAAGGCCGTTGGCAGCTTCTACCGCCGTTACAGCGACTACGTGGAAGAGGGCGCAGATCTTGACGCATACGTTGAGATGACCTTCAAGAACGACGCAAAGGGCGATCCGCTCGTTACCAAGGACGGTCTTATCGCACTCGGCGTTATGACCGACGCACAGTACGACGCAACCAAGGAGATGACCCAGAAGATCACCGCGATCGTTGCGGACGATCTCAAGGCAAAGGGCCTTATCCTCTACGATATCAAGTTCGAGTTCGGCTACAACGCTGACGGCGAAGTCATTCTGATCGACGAGATCGCTTCCGGTAACATGAGAGTTTATAAGGACGGCCAGTACATCGATCCCATGACGCTCTCCAAGCTTTTCTTTGCTTGATTTTTCAGAAAATACCATTAAAGTGAGGTTAGCATGGGCGGCTTTTTTCGGTATAACCGCAAATTACGACTGTGTACAGGACGTGTTCTTCGGAGTTGACTATCATTCTCACCTCGGAAAGGCACGTGCCGGCATGGCCGCAGTAAACGAAACGATCGGCTTTCAAAGAGAGATCCACAACATCGAAAACTCTCCCTTTCGCACGAAGTTCGATAACATTGCAGGGCGCATGGAGGGCAAGGCGGCGATCGGCTGTATCAGCGATCAGGATCCCCAGCCGCTTCTGATACGCTCAAAATTCGGCACCTACGCCATCACGATCGTTGGCATGATCGCCAACGCCGATGCACTTGCCGAGAGACTTCTTTCCCGCAGCGGCGTGATCTTCCAGGGCATGAGCGGAAACCGCATTAACTCCGCGGAGATCCTTGCGGCACTGATCGAGGAAAAGGATACGATCGAGGAAGGCATCCGCTATGCACAAGACGCCATTGAGGGCGCGCTTTGCCTTCTGCTCCTGTTTGAAAACGGCCACCTCGTGTGCGCCAGAGACAAGGCGGGGCGCTTACCCGTCACCGTCGGCAAAAACGAGGACGGCTTCTGCGTTTCCTTTGAATCCTTCGCATACGAAAAGCTCGGCTTCGAGCCTTATAAGGAGCTTTCAAGCGGCGAGATCCTCGAGCTTTCCCCCACCGAAGCCAAGGTGCTTTACGAGGGAAGCAAAAAGAAAAAGATCTGCGCCTTTCTCTGGACCTATTACGGCTATCCCACGGCCACCTACGAGGGCATAAACGTGGAGATGATGCGCGTGAAGAACGGAGAGATCATGGCGGAGACAGAAAAGAGAAACGGAACGCTTCCCGACGTGGACTACGTTTGCGGCGTTCCCGATTCGGGCACACCCCACGCCATCGGCTATGCACATTATAGCGGAAAGCCCTTTGCAAGGCCCTTTATTAAATACACCCCCGCATGGGCAAGGAGCTTCATCCCCTCCAACCAAAAGGAGAGAAAAAAGATCGCGAAGATGAAGCAGATCCCCGTCCACGGACTGATCAAGGATAAAAACCTTCTTTTCGTAGACGACTCGATCGTTCGCGGTACGCAGCTCTCCGAGACGGTGGACTTTCTCTATCAGAACGGTGCAAAAAGCGTGCATATCCGCTCGGCATGCCCGCCGATCATGTACGGTTGCAAATATCTGAACTTCTCACCGAGCAGGTCAGAAATGGATCTGCTCGCACGGCGCACGATCGTTGACCTTGAGGGCGAGGAGGGTCTTTCTCACATCGATGAATACTGCGATACCACCACCGAAAGAGGAAAAAAGCTGCGCGCCGCTATCTGCAAAAGACTCCATTTTGATTCACTTGAATTCCAGTCGCTTGACGGAATCGCGAAGGCGATCGGCATCGACCCCTCGGAACTTTGTACTTATTGTTGGAACGGAAAGGAATAAAGAAAATGAAAAATTCTATGTCTGAAAGCTACGCCAAGGCCGGCGTGGATATTACTGCGGGCTATAAGGCCGTTGAGCTGATGAAGGCCCACATTGCAAGAACCATGACGAGCGGCGTTTGCTCCGACGTTGGCGGCTTCGGCGGCCTTTTCGAGCTCGACGTGAAGGGCATGGAGCAGCCCGTGCTGGTGAGCGGCACGGACGGCGTTGGAACCAAGCTGAAGCTTGCTTTCCTTCAGGACAAGCACGACACCGTGGGCATCGACTGCGTGGCAATGTGCGTAAACGACGTTATTTGCTGTGGCGCAAAACCCCTTTTCTTCCTTGACTATATTGCTTGCGGCAAGAACATTCCCGAGAGAATCGCCGCAATCGTTTCCGGCGTTGCCGAGGGCTGTGTACAGAGCGGCGCGGCTCTGATCGGCGGCGAGACCGCCGAGATGCCCGGCTTCTATCCTGTGGACGAATACGACCTCGCAGGCTTTGCTGTCGGCGTGGTTGACAAAAAGAAGATCCTCAACCCGAAGAGCATGCAGGTGGGCGACGTTGTGATCGCACTTCCCTCCAGCGGCGTGCACTCCAACGGCTTCTCTCTCGTGAGAAAGGTATTCGGCGTTGGCGAAAACGATCTTTCCGCTCCCGTTGCAGAGCTTGGCGGCAAGAGCGTGCAAGAAACGCTTCTCACCCCCACCAAGATCTACGTGAAGCCCATCCTCGCGCTTCTTGAGCAGTGCACCGTTCGTGCCATTTCCCATATCACGGGCGGCGGCTTCTACGAGAACATCCCGAGAAGCCTTCCCGAAGGCCTCGGTGCAAAGATCTACCGCAAGGATCTTCGCATCCTTCCCATCTTCGACCTCATCGCAAAGGTTGGAGGCATTCCCGAAAGAGATATGTTCAACACCTTCAACATGGGTGTTGGCATGAGCGTGATCGTTAAGAAAGAGGATGCCGAAAAGGCACTTGAGATCCTCAAGGCAAACGGCGAGGACGCTTACATCTGCGGCGAGATCATCGAGTCCGAGGAAGGCGTGGTTCTCGTATAATGAAAACGAGAATAGCCGTATTTGTTTCGGGCGGCGGCACGAATCTGCAGGCACTAATCCATGCACAGGCGGAAAACAAGATCCCCGACGGCGAAATCGCACTCGTGCTTTCCAGCCGTGCGGATGCTTACGCGCTCAAAAGAGCGGAGGCCGCCTCTATTCCGACCGCGGTGGTTTCCCGAAAGGAAGCAAAGAGCGCCGAGGACTTTGAAGCGAAGATCCTTGCGGCCCTCGAAAGCCACGGCATCGAGATGATCGTGCTTGCGGGCTTTATGAGCATCCTTTCCGAGAATTTCACTGCGCGCTTCCCCGCGCGCATACTGAACGTGCATCCTTCCCTGATCCCCTCCTTCTGCGGCGCGGGCTTTTACGGTCTGCGCGTGCATGAGGCCGCGCTTTCCTACGGCGTGAAGGTGACGGGGGCTACGGTTCATTTCGTGAACGAGATACCCGACGGCGGGCA
Organism: Clostridia bacterium; assembly: GCA_017504785.1. Classification (GTDB taxonomy): domain Bacteria; phylum Bacillota; class Clostridia; order Oscillospirales; family CAG-272; genus UBA1740. Next base: position 46,251 of record JAFVQL010000018.1, read on the forward strand.
GATCCTTCTGCAAAAGGCAGTTGAGATCCGCGAGGGAGATACCCCTGAGATTCTTCAAAAGCGTGTGATGGAAGAAGCGGAATGGATCCTTCTTCCCAAGGCTACCGCCATGGTGGCAAAACGCATCAGAGATGAAAAAACGGAGAAATGACAATGAATATTTACGAAATCAAGTCCATCGGTGATCGTATTCAGGGCAACCCTTACGTTGGCCGTGGCATTGTGATCGGCAAGAGCGAGGACGGAAAGAGTGCTGCGATCGCATACTTTATCATGGGCCGCAGCGAAAACAGCCGCAATCGCGTTTTCACGAATAAGGACGGCGATATTTACACCGAGCCATATGATGCATCGCGCGTTGAGGACCCGAGCCTTATTATTTACGCCGCACTGCGTAGCTATAAGAATCAGCTGATCGTTACCAACGGTGACCAGACCGATACCATCTATAAGGGGCTTGCCGAGGGCAAGGATTTTGAAAAGGCCCTTCGCTCCCGTGCCTTTGAGCCGGATGCGCCCAACCTCACCCCCCGTATCAGCGGTATTCTGAACTTCATTGGCGGCGACTTCAACTACAAAATGAGCATTTTGAAGAGCCTGGATGCCGAGGGCAGCGACTGCTCGCGCTACACCTTCGAATATCCCACGAAGGCAGGGCTTGGACACTTCATTCACACCTACGTGACCGACGGAAATCCGATCCCCACCTTCCAGGGCGAGCCTGAAAGGATCTCGATCCCCTCGGACATCGACGCTCTGACAAACGATATTTGGCAGAACCTTGACGAGAATAATAAGATCTCGCTCTACGTTCGCTACGTCAATCTCTCGGACGGCTCTTACACCGAGAGAATGATCAACAAAAACACCTTGTGAGGAAAAAAATGAACAGCTTGGCTTTGAAATACGGTTGCAACCCCAACCAGAAGCCCTCTCGCATTTATATGGAAGAGGGCGAGCTTCCCATCAAAATTCTTTGCGGCAATCCCGGATATATCAATTTCCTTGATGCCTTCAACGGCTGGCAGCTCGTAAAGGAGCTGAAGGAAGCTATCGGCCTTCCTGCCGCTACCTCCTTCAAGCACGTGAGCCCCACCTCCGCCGCCCTCGGTCTTCCCTTGCCCGCGGCACTGAAAAAGGCTTGCTTCGTTGACGATATCGAGGACCTTGATGCGTCCCTGCTTGCTTGCGCCTATGCGAGAGCGCGCGGAACGGACAGAATGTCCTCCTTCGGTGACTTTATCGCACTTTCCGACGTTTGCGACGTGACCACTGCAAAGCTGATCGCCCGCGAGGTTTCGGACGGTATCATTGCGCCCGGCTATACCGACGAGGCGCTGGCTCTTCTCAAGACCAAGAGGAAGGGCAATTATAACGTAATCGAGATCGATCCCGCATACGTTCCCGCTCCCGTGGAGAAAAAGCAGGTGTTCGGTATTACCTTCGAGCAGGGCAGAAACAATTTCGAGATCTCGAGTAAGCTTCTCGAAAACGTGGTGACCGCCAATAAGTGCCTGCCCGAGGAGGCAAAGCGCGATCTGATCGTTGCTCTCATCACCCTGAAATACACCCAGTCCAACTCCGTTTGCTTTGCATACGGCGGACAGGCCATCGGCGTTGGCGCGGGACAGCAGTCCCGTATCCACTGCACGCGCCTTGCGGGCACGAAGGCGGATACTTGGTTTTTGCGCCAGCACGCAAAGGTGCTTGCACTTCCCTTCCGCGAGGGTATGGGAAGAGCCGACAGAGATAACGTGATCGACGGCTATATTAATCAAAACGAAGAGGACGTTTGCGCCGAGGGAATCTGGCAGAAGTATTTTTCCGAGCGCCCCGAGCCTCTGACCGCAGAGGAAAAGAGAGAGTATCTTGATTCCGTTTCGGGCGTTGCGCTCGGCTCGGACGCCTTCTTCCCCTTCGGTGACAACATTGAAAGAGCGCACAAAAGCGGCGTTTCCTTCATCGCGCAGCCCGGCGGCTCGATCCGCGACGATCTTGTGATCGAGGTTTGCGACAAATACGGAATGGCAATGGCGTTTACCGGCATGCGCTTGTTCCACCATTAAATATTCCAGCCCCGCGGCAATCTTTTATTTTGCATCGGGGCTCGTACCTTGTTCTTGAGAATACGCTAAGGAGCGAATTTATGAAAATTTTAGTTGTTGGTTCCGGCGGGCGCGAGCACGCCATTATTAAAAAGCTGAAGGAAAGCAAGCACGTGGACGAGATCTTTGCACTTCCCGGCAACGGCGGTATGGCAAAGGATGCCACCCTCGTTCCCATCGGCGCGAAGGAGATCGATAAGATCGCCGCTTTTGCCAAAGAGAATGCGATCGACTACGCCGTGGTTGCACCCGACGATCCCTTGGTGCTCGGCTGCGTGGACGCTCTCAATGCGATCGGCATTCCCTGCTTCGGCCCCGAGGCGAAGGCCGCCATCATTGAGGGCAGCAAGGTCTTCTCCAAAAATCTTATGAAAAAATACGGCATTCCGACGGCGGGCTACGAGGTTTTCGAGAACCCCGAGGATGCACTCCGCTATCTTGAGACCGCGCCGATCCCCACCGTCGTTAAGGCGGACGGACTTGCGCTCGGCAAGGGCGTTATCATTGCAACGACCAGAGAAATGGCCATTGCGGCGGTCCACGACATTATGGAGGACAAGGTGTTCGGCGCGAGCGGCAACCGCATCGTGATCGAGGAGTTCCTTGAGGGACCCGAGGTTTCGGTCCTTTCCTTTACGGACGGAAAGACCGTCGTGCCCATGGTTTCCTCCATGGACCACAAGAGAGCGCTTGACGGCGATCAGGGCCTCAACACCGGCGGTATGGGAACGATCGCGCCCAACCCCTACTACACCGATGCGATCGCAAAGGAATGCATGCAGAAGATCTTCCTCCCCACCATCCGTGCCATGGAAGCGGAGGGACGCACCTTCAAGGGCTGCCTCTACTTCGGACTGATGCTCACCAAGGACGGCCCAAAGGTGATCGAATATAACTGCCGCTTCGGCGATCCCGAAACGCAGGTCGTGCTTCCTCTTCTCGAAAGCGATCTTCTCGAGATCATGGAGGCCACCACGAACGGAACGCTGACCGAGGACATGGTTCGCTTCTCGAAGGGTGCCGCCTGCTGCGTGGTGATGGCATCCGAGGGTTATCCCGGAAAGTATGAGACCGGCTTTGAGATCACGCTCCCCGAGGATGGACTCGTTTACGTTGCGGGCGCAAAGCTTATTGACGGCAAGCTTCTCACTGCGGGCGGGCGCGTGCTTGGTGCCGTCGCCACCGCGGATACGCTTGAAAATGCAATCGAGGATGCATACAAGCTCACAAAGAAAATTCATTTTGCAAACGCTTACTGCCGCAAGGATATCGGACAGAAGGCGCTTGCCGCCAAGGAGGGAAAATAATGGTTTATCGCGTTTACGTAGAAAAGAAGGAAGGACTCGCGCACGAGGCCGTATCCCTCCTCTCCGACCTTAAAAATCTTCTCCAGATCCATAATCTTACCTCCGTTCGTATCCTGAATCGTTACGACGCAGAGGATCTGGACGAAGCACTTTTCAACTATGCCAAGAGCACGGTCTTCTCCGAGCCGCAGCTCGACATTGTATCCGATGATTTCGACGCTTGTGGCGCGACGGTTTTTGCCGTTGAATTTTTGCCCGGTCAGTTTGACCAGAGAGCGGACAGCGCGGCACAGTGCATTCAGATCATTTCCCGCGGCGAGCGCCCCACCATCCGCACCGCGAAGGTCTACATTCTTTACGGCGATCTTTCCGACGGTGATATCGCAAAGATCAAAAAGTACGTAATCAACCCCGTGGAAGCAAGAGAGGCTTCGCTTGAAAAGAAGGAGACGCTTGCTACCGCTTACGAGATCCCCACCGCAGTCAAGACGCTTGACGGCTTTATCGATCTCGACAGAGACGGACTTGCCGCCTTCGTGAAGGACTACGGTCTGGCAATGGATATCGACGATATCGCATTCTGCCAGCAGTATTTTATCTCCAAGAAGAGAAATCCCACCATCACCGAGATCCGCATGATCGATACCTATTGGTCCGATCACTGCCGCCATACCACCTTCCTCACCACGATCGACAAGGTTACCTTCGAGGATCCGCTTCTTGAGGAGGCTTACAAGGATTATCTCGCTACCCGCGAGGCACTTGGCAGAACCAAGCCCCAGAATCTCATGGACATCGGCACGCTTGCCGCAAAGTATCTGAAGAAGATCGGTAAGCTCGACAAGCTCGACGAATCCGAAGAGATCAACGCCTGCACTGTGAAGATCACGGTCGAGGTGGACGGCAAAGCAGAGCCTTGGCTCCTTCTCTTCAAGAACGAGACCCACAACCATCCCACCGAGATCGAGCCCTTCGGCGGTGCGGCAACCTGCATCGGCGGCGCGATCCGCGACCCGCTTTCCGGCCGTTCCTACGTTTACGGCGCAATGCGCGTAACGGGTGCAGCCGATCCCACGAAGCCCGTTTCCGAAACCATGGAGGGTAAGCTTCCCCAGAGAAAGATCGTTACCACCGCGGCGGCAGGCTATTCCTCTTACGGTAACCAGATCGGTCTTGCCACCGGTCTTGTTGACGAGATCTACCACGACGGCTATGCCGCGAAGCGCATGGAGATCGGTGCGGTGATCGCCGCAGCTCCCGAACGCTGTGTTCGCCGCGAGTGCCCCGCACCCGGTGACGTGGTTATCCTTCTCGGCGGCCGTACCGGCCGTGATGGCTGCGGTGGCGCGACCGGCTCTTCCAAATCCCACACCGTGGCATCTCTTGAAAGCTGCGGTGCAGAGGTACAGAAGGGTAACGCCCCCGAGGAAAGAAAGCTCCAGCGTCTTTTCCGCAACGAGACGGCAAGCCGCATGATCAAGCGCTGCAACGACTTCGGCGCGGGCGGTGTTTCGGTTGCGATCGGCGAGCTGGCAGACGGTCTTTCCATTCACCTTGATACCGTTCCCAAGAAATACGACGGCCTTGACGGCACCGAGCTTGCGATCAGCGAATCGCAGGAGAGAATGGCCGTTGTGGTTGCGCCCGAGGACAAGGATGCCTTCATCGCCCTTGCCGAGAGCGAGAACCTTGAGGCCACCGTGGTTGCCTCCGTCACCGAAGAGAAGAAGCTCGTGATGGACTGGAAGGGACAGATCATCGTGGATATCGACCGCGAATTCTTGAACTCCAACGGCGCAGAAAAGCACATTACCATCGAAACTGACAAGTATAGTTTACATGTACGCGATATTTCCGAGGATTTCTGCAAGGAATACAACGCACTCGCGGCAGATCTCAACACCTGCTCCAAGCGCGGTCTTTCCGAGAGATTCGACTCTACGATCGGCGCAGGCACGGTCCTTATGCCCTTCGGCGGAAAATATCAGCAGACGCCCATTCAGGCCATGGTCCACAAGATCTCCGTGGAAAAGGCACATACGGATGACTGCTCGCTGATGGCTTACGGCTACAACCCCTTTATTTCCGAGAAGAGCCCCTACCACGGCGCATATCTCGCCGTTGTTGAATCTGCGGCGAAGCTGATCGCGACCGGCGCATCCTTCGAGGACACCTATCTCACCTTCCAGGAATACTTTGCACGTCCCGGTAAGGATCCCAAGCGTTGGGGACAGCCCATGGCGGCCCTTCTCGGCGCTTTCCGCGCACAGAAGGAGCTTGGCATTGCTGCCATCGGCGGCAAGGACTCCATGAGCGGCAGCTTTGAAAAACTCGACGTTCCTCCCACGCTCGTTTCCTTCGCAGTAACGACCGACAAGGTGCAGAACATCGTTTCTCCCGAATTCAAGGCGGCAGGCCACAAGGTTTACCTCCTTTCTCCCGAGTATGACGGTGACGGACTTCCCGTGACCGCTTCCCTGCTTTCTCTCTTCGACACCGTAACCGACCTGCAGAGATCGGGCAAGGCCGTGGCTACCTACACCCTCGGCATGGGCGGCGTTGCAGAGGCAGTTCTCAAGATGGCGATCGGTAACGGCATCGGCTTCAAGTACGACGCCGCACAGACGGTTGCTCCGCTCTTTGCTTACTCCTACGGCTCCTTCCTCGTAGAGGCGACCGAGGAGATCGACGGGCTTCTCATCGGCGAGACCACCGAGAAGGCAGAGATCGCTTATAAGGAGTGCGCGCTTGCACTTTCGGATCTAGAGGCAGTTTACGAAGGAAAGCTCGAAAGCGTATTCCCCTGCAACATTCAAAGCGCAACGAAGACGATCCCTCACTTCAACTATACCAAGGGCACTGTAAAGGCTCCCGCCGTGAAGGTGGCAAGACCGAAGGTGCTGATCCCCGTATTCCCCGGCACGAACTGCGAATTTGACAGCGCGAAGGCCGTACGCGATGCGGGCGCAGAGGCAGAGATCTTCGTTATCAACAACCTTTCCTCCGCGGGCATTTCGAGAAGCGTTGAGAGCTTCGCAAAGAAAGCGGCAGAATCCCAGATCATCTTCATCCCCGGTGGCTTCTCCGGCGGTGACGAGCCTGACGGATCGGGTAAATTCATCACAGCATTCTTCCGCAACGGTGCGGTCAAGGAGGCGGTTACCGACCTGCTTGAAAAACGCGACGGCTTGATGCTCGGTATCTGCAACGGCTTCCAGGCTTTGATCAAGCTCGGTCTCGTGCCCTACGGAAAGATCATTGACACCGATGCACACTGCCCCACGCTGACCTACAACACGATCGGACGCCACCAGTCTCGCATCGTTCGTACCCGCGTTTGCACCAACAATTCTCCTTGGCTTGCCGGCTGTGAGGTTGGCGAGATCTACAACGTGCCGATCTCTCACGGCGAGGGCCGCTTCCTTGCAGAAGAGAGCGTGCTGAAGGCACTTGCCGAAAACGGACAGATCGCTACGCAGTACGTTGACCTTGACGGATTTGCAACCGATGATATTCACTTCAACCCCAACAACTCTATGGGCGCGATCGAGGGTATTCTCTCCCCCGACGGTCGCGTGCTCGGTAAGATGGGTCACTCCGAGAGAATCGGCAGCGGTCTTTACAAAAACGTGCCCGGTGAATACGATATGAAGCTCTTTGCTTCCGCTGTAAAGTACTTCAAGTAATAAGGGAGAAGAAAAATGGCTTATCTTACGGACATTGAAATCGCAAAGAATTGCAAAATGCAGCCCATCGGCGAAATTGCCAAGACTGCACACGTGGACGAGGATTACCTCGAATACTACGGAAAATATAAAGCAAAGATCGATCTTTCCCTTCTGAAAGAAACGAAGCGCGAGGACGGAAAGCTCATCCTCGTTACGGCCATTACCCCCACCCCCGCGGGTGAGGGCAAGACCACGACCACCATCGGACTTGCCGACGGCCTTCGCCGCATCGGCAAGGACGCCGTCGTGGCTCTGCGCGAGCCTTCTCTCGGTCCGGTCTTCGGCATCAAGGGCGGCGCGGCAGGCGGCGGTTACGCACAGGTCGTTCCCATGGAGGATATCAACCTGCATTTCACGGGTGACTTCCACGCCATCGGCGCAGCAAACAATCTGCTTGCGGCTTTGCTTGACAACCACATCCATCAGGGCAACGCGCTCGGCATCGACACCAGAAAGATCGTTTGGAAGCGCTGTGTGGATATGAACGACCGCCAGCTTCGTTCGGTTGTGGACGGTCTTGGCGGCAAGGTGAACGGCGTTCCCCGCGAGGACGGCTTCGATATTACGGTCGCATCCGAGATCATGGCGATCCTCTGCCTTTCCACCTCTCTTTCGGATCTGAAGGAAAGACTTTCCAAGATCATCGTGGCTTACACCTATGACGATCAGCCCGTGACCGCAGGTCAGCTGAAGGCACAGGGCGCAATGTGCGCGCTTTTGAAGGATGCCATCAAGCCCAACCTCGTGCAGACACTTGAAGGCACGCCCGCATTCGTGCACGGCGGTCCCTTTGCTAACATCGCGCACGGCTGCAACTCCGTGATCGCAACCAAGATGGCACTCAAGATGGGTGACTACGCGATCACCGAGGCAGGCTTCGGCGCAGATCTCGGCGCAGAAAAGTTTTTCGACATCAAGTGCCGCATGGCAGGGCTTTCGCCCCGCGCTGTGGTTCTCGTTGCCACCGTTCGCGCACTGAAGATGCACGGCGGCCTTGCAAAGACTGAGCTTGGCACGGAAAACGTGGAAGCACTCTGCAAGGGTCTTCCCAACCTCGTGCGCCACATCGATAACGTAAAGAACGTATTCGGGCTTCCCTGCGTGGTTGCCGTGAACCGCTTCCCCACCGATACCGACAAGGAGATCGAGACGATCATCTCCGAGTGTAAGAAGCTCGGCGTGAACGTTGCGCTTTCCAACGTATGGGCAGAAGGCGGCAAGGGCGGCGAGGAGCTTGCAAAAGAGGTCGTTCGCCTTTGCGAGGAAGAGAGCGCAAGCTTCAATTATGCTTACGAAAGCGAGATGTCGCTTGAAGAAAAGATCGGCGCGATCGTGAAGAAGGTTTACCGCGGCAAGGGCGTTACCTTCGTTCCCGCGGTGAAGAAGCAGCTGGCTCGCTTTGCCGAGCTTGGCTTCGGCTCCTTCCCTGTTTGTATGGCGAAAACGCAGTACAGCTTCTCCGACGATCCGTCCAAGCTCGGCGCGCCCGAGGATTTCTCCATCACGGTGAAGAACGTGCGTGTCAGCGCGGGTGCAGGCTTCGTCGTTGCCCTCACGGGCGATATCATGACGATGCCCGGCCTTCCCAAGGTTCCCGCCGCAGAGAAGATCGATATCGACGAAAACGGCGAGATCAGCGGTCTGTTCTGATATTGGGAGCAGCAAACGATCATAAAAAAAGCAAAGATCGCAGAACACCCGCCGTAAAGCAGGTGTCCCGCGCGCAAATAAAGCAAAAGGAGTACGGACTCTTCATCCGTACTCCTTTTTATATTCCTTGTCGGTATAGTGCGTTGCGTTTTTCTTCGTGTATGTAGCCGTAAGAGAGTCGAAAGCTATGCGCTTTACTCTTCAAAAAGCGAGAGATTGCGCTCCACCGTTTTTCTGCCGCGCCATGCAAAGGCGCGCTCGGAGAACACCTCGTCACTCATATTTTCGAGGATCTTCAGCGTTAAATGGGGAATGAGATCCTCTTTAAAGAAAGAAAACGGAGAAACGTGGGGATCCTTGTTATACGGACAGACACTTTGACAAAGATCGCATCCCCACACGGTATTGTGCTTTTTCATCAAAGCGATCTCTTTATCGGTGAGGCTTCCCTTTCTTTGCGTGATCGCGGAAAGGCAATCCTCTCCCTCGCCGCGCAAAATGCCCGTGGGACAAGCGGTCTTGCAACGACCGCAATGCATACAGCCGCGGATCTCCTTTTTGGGCTTTGCAAAAAGCGCATCGGGAGAAAGATCGGTGATCACGTCACCGATAAAAACGTACGAGCCGTATTTTTCATTGATGATCAGCCCGTTATCGCCGAGAACGCCGAGTCCTGCGCGCAAGGCGGCGGCACGCTCCGCGATCGGAGAATGATCGCCGTAGCCCTTGGCATGGGCTTCGGGATAGCGGCGCCGAATGCCCTCGATCAGACGGTCAGTGATCTCCTTTAGAACGATATGATAATCCCTTGCGGCGGCGTAACGCGAAAGATTCACGGTTTCACCCGCGTAATAAGGAACCAAAAAGACGAGAATGCTTTTTGCCGAAAAGCTCTCCCGCTCGAGAAGGCGCGCATTGATAATATCCGCATCCTCGATCGAAAGCGCACCGTACACCTCAATTCCGATCTCCTTACATAGTGCATCCAGCCAATGCATCGCTCACTCCCCCTTCTTATTTCTTTTTCTATTATATAAAAATTCCTTGGCAATTGCAATATATTTCTTGACTTTATTTGAAAAATACTGTATACTGTATAAGGATTATTATATTACCGTGAGGTTCTATGAAAAAAACGATACGAATGGCAGCCGACCGTTACGAGGGCGAGCGGATCGTTCTCATCCCCGACGATGGCGGCGATGCGCTCATTCTCTCAAGGGCGGAATATACGATCGCCGTGGGCGACGTTTTAGACGTTACTTTAGAGGATGGCAAGGTTTTGGATCTTTCCGTTTGCAAGGACGAAAAAAAGCGGCGCGAGGATGCAGCCCGCGCGCGTCTTGCGGCGCTTTTTGCCAAAGGCAAAAAGCCGAAATAATTTTTGAGCGTGCCAAGAAAATCGGCACAAAAGGAGGATTATGTTTTCACTCAACCGTGGCGGACTCTTTGCCGCACTCTGCGGCACACACATGGACGTTGTTGCGGACAACGCACTCGTTTTCTTTTTATTTTTGATCCTCTCGCTTGCGGCAGGCTATCTTCTCGGTAGCGTGAACACCGCGATCGTGATCTCCAAAGTCTTTTATAAGGACGATATTCGCAAGTACGGAAGCGGCAATGCCGGCATGACAAACATGCTCCGAACCTTCGGCGGTAAGGCGGCGATCGGCGTTCTCGTCGGCGATATGCTCAAGACCGTGATCGCCATTTTCATCGGCGGCGTGCTTTTCGGCTTCGGCTATATCAATGCATTCAGCATGGGCTACGACAGCTCTTATATGATGTTCATGGGCATCGGCACGTATACCGCGGGTCTTGCCGCCGTGCTCGGACACATCTTCCCTATTTACTACGGCTTCCGCGGCGGTAAAGGCGTTCTGGTTTCCGCTACGATGGCGCTGATGCTTTCCCCGATCCTTTTCCATATCATGTTCGCTATTTTCGCGCTCCTCGTTGCCACCTCGAAGTACGTTTCTCTCGGCTCGGTGACCGCGGCGATCGCGTATCCCTTGCTTGTATACGGCTTCTTCGGTATGTACCAGATGACGACACCGCCCACTATTCTTCTGGTTTCGATCCTCATCGCGTGCATCATCGTTTTTGCACACAAGGAAAACCTCAAGCGCATTTCCAACCGCACCGAGCGTCAGCTTTCCTTTAAGAAGAAGGAAAAAGAGCCCAAAGATGCAGAATGAGCTTTTATGGCTTACCATCGAAGCCTTCGATAAAAATCAACTGAAAAAAATCGTTTTTTCAAGACCGATGGGCGCAGAATATCCAAAGATCAGCGGCCGCATGGCCAAAGGAAAGAGCGAAACGCTTCTCGCGCTTGAATATACGCACACATCAAACACGGTTTCGCAAAAAAACGTACGCTTTGACGAGCTGGAGGATACGCTCCGCCCGCTGATCGCAGATTTTGCACAGATCAATCTTCTCACCGCACTCGGCGATGCCGAGCTGAAGCAAAAACGCGACGGCACTGCCGTTTTGCTCGGCGGCGAAAAGCTCAAAAGAAAGCTTGCCGCCAATACAAAGGATGCGCCGATGCTTGCCATAGAGTCACTCGACCGAAAGAAAAATTATTTGATCGACGGAACGGAGAAATATCTCTTTCTGCTCGGCATCAGCGATAAAAACGGCCGCGTGCATGACAAGATGCAAGGGAAATTCAGACAGATCCACCGCTTCCTTGAGAATTTAGAGGTGATCTACCGCGCGCTTCCCAGAGAGGGCACGCTCTCGGTTTACGATCTTTGCTGCGGAAAAAGCTATTTGAGCTTTGCCGTGTATCACTATCTCACCGCCGTGAAGGGCCGCACCGTGGATATGCTCTGTGTGGATCTGAAGGCCGACGTCATCGAGACCTGCAAAAAGACCGCCGAGGCACTTTCTTTTTCGGGCATGCGCTTCCTTTGCGAGGACATTCTCAAATTAAAGAGTGAGGGAGAGGTGCATCTCGTCATCTCGCTTCACGCCTGCGACGTGGCGACCGATATCGTTTTAAGCACGGCGGCAAGGCTTTCGGCAAAGGCAGTGCTTTCCACGCCCTGCTGCCAAAAATATCTCAGCGCAAGGCTCAACCAATCCGCTCTCGCATTCGCCGCCGATTACGGGCATCTGAAGCGCAAGCTTTGCGATGCGCTAACGGACGGACTTCGCGCGCTTTACCTCGAAAAGAACGGCTATCGCGTGCAAGTATGCGAGCTGACCGATCCGCAAGACACGCCGAAGAACACACTTCTTCGCGCAGTCAAGGTAAAGAAAAGCGACGAGACAGCAGAAAAAAAATATCGCGAAGCGCTTGCTTTCCTGCTTGGAGATGAAGCCGATCTCTACTTAAAAGAGTTCGGATTGTAAATAATTGTTTTCAAAAGGCACTATATGAAGGAAGTTTACTTAACAAACTCGCCCAAAGAGACCGAAGCAGTTGGCATGGAGCTTGCCGATACCCTGACAAGACTTGCGCCACACGGCGCGCTGATCGCCATGGAAGGGGAAATGGGCGTCGGCAAGACTGCATTCGTGCGCGGCTTTACCGCGGCACTCGGCATTAAGGGGGCAAAAAGCCCGACCTATACCATCGTAAACGAATACTGCGGCGCACACGCCGTATTCCATTTTGATATGTATCGCATTGAGGATGAAGAGGATCTTTACGCGATCGGATTCGAGGATTATCTTGCAAGAGAGGGATATATTTTCATCGAATGGTCCGAAAACGTGAAGGGCGCGCTTCCCTCCCCGCACGTCACGCTCTCGATCACGAGGACCGATGACGCTTGCGGCCGCCGCATTGAGATCCGCGGCCTGGATGCGATCGCGAGGTGAAATATGATTTTAGCATTTGACAGCACCGCCAAGGTCGCCTCCGTGGCGCTTATGGACGGTGAAAGGGTTTTAGCGGAATATTCCTTGGACTGCGGGCTTACGCAGAGCGAGCTTCTGCTCCCGATGGCAGAGCATTGTCTTTCTTCGGTGCGTAAGGGCTTTTCAGACGTGACGGCGCTTGCCTGCACGGTCGGCCCCGGATCCTTCACGGGCGTTCGCATCGGCGTTGCTACCGTGAAGGGGCTTGCCTTTGGCAAGAATCTCATTTGCACCGAGGTTTCGACCCTTGAGGCTTTGGCAGAAAATCTGCGCGGCCTTCGGGGATGCATTGCCGCCGTAATGGATGCAAGACGAAGCCAGGTATATAACGCGCTCTTTTATTCGGACGGTGAAACGCTCGAAAGGCTCACCGAGGATCGTGCCATTTCGCTGGATGCGCTCGGCGAGGAGCTGAAGGCCTTCGAGGAAAAGGGCATCTATCTCGTCGGCGACGGCTACGAGGTTGCAAAAAAGCACCTTGACGGTATAGGGATCTCCCTCTTGCAAACCCCGAGAGGACTGCGCGCACAGAGTGCCGCCTCCTGCGCGGCGGTTGCCAAACGGATGATCGATGCGGGCAAGACGGTTTCGGACCGAGAGATCTCGCCCTCCTATTTGAGACTTCCGCAGGCAGAGCGCGAGCGGCTTGAAAGAGAACAAACGAAGAAATAACTTTACTTAAAGTGAGGATTTTATCATGCTGAGAAAGAATATCTTTATCGGATCGGATGCCGCCGGCTTCGCCCTTAAGGAAGAGGTGAAGGCGCATCTCAGTGCACTTGGCTACGAGGTGACCGACTGCGGAACGGACTCCGAGGCTTCCTGCCACTATCCCGACTATGCACTTCCCGTTTGCGAGAATTTACAAAAGCAGCCGAAGGACTCCTGCTTTGGCATTCTGATCTGCGGAACGGGCATCGGCATGTCCATGTGCGCGAATAAATGCAACGGCATTCGCGCCGCCCTTTGCTCGGACACGTACTCCGCGAAGATGACACGCCGCCACAATAACGCCAACGTGCTTTGCATGGGCGCGCGCGTGATCGGCTCTTGCCTTGCCATGGATATCGTGGATGCTTTCCTTGAGAATGAATTCGAGGGCGGCAGACACGCGGATCGCTTGGCTCTCATGGAAAAGATCGAGGCTTCGCAGAAGAACTGATCCGCGCCGTATGCAAAACGGCAAAACGCTCGAACAAAACCGAAGAGCGAGCGAAGATATCGCGGCTTGCATGTCTTCGCTCGCTCTTTCTCTAAAAAAACGCTCTTTACAGCTGATTTTCGTATAAAAAGCGTTTAAAAAACACATTTTCTCAAAAAATCCCCTTGCGTGAGGTATTGCTCGTTACGCTGCGTGATACCGTATAATGGGGATGAAGGAGGTGAACGCTATGTCACATTTGAATGGAAATTCAAGCTTTTACACAACGGGAGAAATCGCAAAGCTTGCGGGTGTTTCGGTCAGAACCGTGCAATACTATGACGACCGCGGTATTCTGATCCCAAGCGAGCTTTCCGAGGGAGGGCGCAGGCTCTACTCCGAAGAGGATCTCAAAAGAATGCACATCATCTGCTTTCTGCGCGATGCGGGACTTCCGATCAACAGCATCTCCGCTCTGTTTTCCGAGAAAAATCCCGAAAGCATCATTTCGGTGCTTCTTGAGGAGCAAGAAGAGCTTTTACGCGCGGAGCTTTCCGAGTGCGAAAAAAAGCTTGCGCTGATCGAGGGGATCAAGCGCGAGGTGAAGGAGATCGAGAGCTTCTCCGTTGAATCTATCGGTGATATAGCACACATGATGAAACAGAAAAACAAGCTGAAAAGAATGCGCTGGACCATGGTACTGTCGGGCATTCCCGTGACGGCACTTCAATGGGTCGCTATCATCCTCGGCATTACGAACGGCCTTTGGTGGTTACTCGGTGTTTGGGCGGGCGTCGCGATCCCGTGGGGTGTGATCGTTTCCATCTATTATTTCAGACACGCATCTTACATCTGCCCCGAATGTCACGAGGTATTCAAGCCGAAATTTTGGGAAGCGTTCTTCGCGTATCACACGCCGAGAATGCGCCGCCTGACCTGCCCAAAATGCGGACGCAAGGGACTTTGCGTTGAGGTATATGCCGAAAAGGAGAATAAGAAAGATGCCTAATATAAAAGATCTTCTCCCCTTCCTGATCCCGTTGATCATCGCAGAGCTTGCCGTTCTCGGCCTTACACTTCACCACGTTTTCACGCACACGACCTATAAGAGAGGTACGCGCGCGCTTTGGGTCGCACTTTCGATCGTGCTTATGAATTCCTTTATCGGACCGATCCTTTATTTTTTCCTTGGTAAGGAGGATACTTAATGGAGATGCTACGCATCGAGGGGCTTTACAAGCGCTTCGGCGATAAAGAGGTGCTTCGGGGGCTGGAGCTATCCGTGCCCGAACACAGCATTTTCGGCTTTATCGGGAAAAACGGCGCGGGCAAGACCACTACAATGAAAACGGTGCTTGGTCTACTCAAGGCCGATATGGGCGAGATCTTCGTGAACGGCGAGCGCGTGCTTTACGGCAAAACCGATACCAACCGCTACGTCGGATACCTTCCTGACGTGCCCGAATTCTATTCCTTTATGACGGCGAAGGAATATCTGCGCTTCTGCGGTGAGATCACCGGCATGAGCCAAAAGGAAAACGCATCGCGCACGGACGCATTGCTTTCTCTCGTCGGTCTTTCCAAAGAAACGCACCGCATCGCGGGCTTTTCCCGCGGCATGAAGCAACGGCTCGGCATCGCGCAAGCACTGCTGAACAAGCCGAAGCTTCTCATTTGCGACGAGCCGACCTCTGCGCTCGACCCCGTCGGAAGAAAAGAAATACTGGATATTCTTCTGGCGGTCAAAGAACAGACGACCGTGCTTTTTTCCACGCATATTCTCTCGGACGTAGAAAGGATCTGCACCGACGTTGCATTTTTAAATGAAGGCACGGCCATTCTGCAGGGAAAGCCTGCAGATATCAAGGGCGGCTTACAAACAAAGGAATATCGAATCGAGACGAAGGGGGCCGAGGGCACAGCGCTTTTACAAAACGCCTTTGGCGGCATGAGAAAAATCGATGAAAACAAAATCATTTTCTCGGAAAACGATCACGATCTTTCGGACGTCCTGCGCTTTATGGCAGATCAAAGGATCGCACTTCTCAAAATGGATCAGCCCGAAAAAAGTCTTGAAGAGCTTTTTCTGGAGGTGACAAAGAAATGAATGCTTTGATCGCTTTTATAAAGAAGGAATTTTTCGAGCAGATCCGTTCCAATAAGCTCTTAATCCTGCTTATGATTTTTTTCGCCTTCGGCATCATGAATCCCGCGATCGCAAAAATCACGCCGTGGCTTCTTGAAATGCTGGCGGATTCGCTTGCCGAAAGCGGCATGACCGTCACGGGCGTAACCGTCAGTGCGATGGATTCGTGGGTACAGTTTTTCAAAAACATCCCCATGGCACTCATTGCCTTCGTTCTGATGGAAAGCGCGATCTTTACCAAGGAATACGCAACGGGCACGCTGGTGCTTTCCTTAACCAAGGGACTCGCCCGCTACAAGGTAGTTATCTCCAAGACGGCGGTGCTTCTTTTCACCTGGAGCGCCGGCTATTTCCTCTGCTACGGCATCACCTATGCCTACAACGCATATTTTTGGGATAATGCGGTGGCAAAAAATCTGTTTTTCTCCATCGTTTGCCAATGGCTATTCGGTATATTTATTATCGCGCTCATGGTGTTTTTCTCCACGGTTTCAACTGCAAATACGGGCGTTCTTCTCGGTACGGGCGGCACAGTTTTCGCTTGTTACCTTATAGGATTGGTGCAAAAAGCAAACAAATATTTACCTACGATGCTGATGGACGGCAATTCCCTGATCCACGGAACAAAATCTGCCGAGGAATACACGGCGGCAATTATCATTACTGCGGCGATCACCCTTTCCCTCTTTGCCGCAAGCATTCCCGTGTTCAATAAAAAAAGACTCTGACCCTAAAAAAAAGAGATAACGATTTCGGCCAATAAACCGATCTCGTTATCTCTTTTTTCTTTCGCTTTCATTCGGATCCTTGCGGTCTTATTTCAGCTCTTTCAGGCGAGAGATGAGCATTGGGAATGCCTCTTCAAAATTCACGCCGTAGAAGCGGCGATCTTCGTCTGCCATCGTCTTTTTCATGCACTCCAGCGTGAAATCCACCGCGAGGGAAAGCGCATCCTCGAGCGATGCACCGCGCATATACGCACCAAAGGCGCAGGACGAGAAGACGTCTCCCGTGCCGTGATATGAGGCGGGAAGCTTTTCGTTATAATAAGAGAAAAACTTTTTATTCACGGAATCGTATGCATACACACCGATCTTCCCTTCCTCGAGCTCAACGCCCGTCAAAGCGGCCGCCTTCGTTCCTTTTTCGGTCAGGCGGACGAGGATATCGCGGATATACGCTTCGTCATAGTGCTCGCGGTACGGGATGCCGAGCATAAAGGATGCCTCGGTGAGGTTGGGAACTACCACGTCTGCCATCGTGCAAAGCTCTGCCATCTTCCCCGCGAACTCTTCGCTGAATCCGTGGTAAAGCTTGCCGTGATCCGCCATTACGGGATCGATCCAGGTCACAAATCCATCTTTATTTCCGAAATCGCGCACGAAGTCCTTTACCAAGGCAATCTGGCGCTCCGAGCCGAGATACCCCGTATAAACGGCGTCAAAGCCGAGGGACAGCTCCTTCCACGCATCGGTGATCGAAGGGATCTCTTCGGTCAGATCACGGAAGGTGAATTTCGAAAATGCCGTGTGCGTAGAGAGCACGGCGGTGGGAATCACGCCGCATTCCACACCCATGGCGGAGATGATCGGCAAGGCTACCGTCAAGGAGCATCTTCCAACGCAAGAAATATCCTGTACCGTTATAATTCTTTTCATTTTTTTACTTCCTTCTTTTTCGCTTAAAAATTTATATTTGCTCCCAATGAGGAGAATTTTTCCACGATATTTTCATATCCGCGAAGCACCGCCGATATCCCGTATATCACGCTTTCCCCTTCGGCGGAAAGTGCCGCCAAAACAAGTGCCGCACCGCCGCGCAGATCCTCTGCCATCACGGAGCCTGCATAAAGGCGCGAGGGAAAAAGGTATGCCCCGCTGCCGCTTCTTACATAGGAAAGCCCCATATCCGAAAGAGCCTCCAAATACCCGAAGCGCCCGGGAAAGACGGTCTCGGTCACAACTGCGCCGTTATGAAGCGCACCGATCAATGCTGTTTGCGGCTGAAGATCGGTTGGAAAGCCCGGATAGGGCGCGGTTTTAAGCATGATAGGCGCGATCAGCCGCCCCGAAACCGTGATGCGACCACCCTCGGTTTTTACGAAAGCGCCGCCACGGCGAAGAATCGACAAAAAGGACGAAAGATGCACTGCATCGCACCCTTCCACCGAAACCGCGCCACCCGTAGCAAGCCCCGAAAGAAGGTAAGTGCCGCCTTCTATCATATCTCCCACCACCGCGGCGCGACCGCCGCGCAAGGCAGAGCCATCCACGACCAGAGCCGAACCGAGGCGCGAGATCGCAGCACCCATGGAACGGAGAAATACGATCAGATTTTCAACGTGTGGCTCGGCTGCGGCGTTTTCGATCACCGTTCTTCCCTCCGCTCGCACCGCCATCAAAAGCGCGTTTACGGTTGCGCCAACGGAAACCTTATCGAAGGCGATCACCGCTCCTCGCAAGCCATGCGGCGCAAGAATATCGTTGTTTTCAAGGTCTGCCCCCAATGCCTTTGCCGCAAAAAGATGCATATCGATCGGGCGCGGCGAGAAATTACAGCCGCCGAAATTTTGCACGTATGCACGACCGAAGCGGCCAAGCATTGCGCCCATTAAATAAGTAGATGCGCGAAGCGAGCAAACGAGATGCTCGGGCGGCGCGGCAAGCCGCATATTTTCCGTGCATATCGCAAGCGATCCACGCTTTTCCCAGCGCACCTGCGCGCCCATGGACGAAAGGATCTCAAGACTGATCTCCACGTCGCGGATCCTAGGCACGTTTTCTATGACACAGACCGATTCGGTCAGAACCGTCGCAAAAATCAAAGGCAAAGCGGCGTTCTTCGAGCCGCTGACGCGCACCGTGCCGCCCAGCGGACGGCCGCCCCTTACAGTTAATTTCTCCATAGCAGTCTCCGATAATGCGGTGCATTTTTGCACCTCTTGTATCATGATATTCTGCTATGAAAAAAGAGTGACGGAATATGCACGCTTCGCGTGCGTGATATACGAGTGACAACGCGCTTTTTTAACATAAAGCCAAAGCCAAAGCGCAGCACGCGGATCGGCAGAAATTTCGAAAGACAAGGCGTAAGGGAGGGAGTGACGCGAAGCCGTAGTTGCCTACGGCGAGCCGAGCGACTCGACCGACAACGCAGTGTTTCGGAGAAATTAGCCAAAGCCAAAGCGTAGCACGCTGATCGGCAGAAATTTTGAAAGACAAGGCGTAAGGGCGAGAGTGACGCGAAGCCGTAGATACCTACGGCGAGCCGAGCGACTCGACCGACAACGCAGTGTTTCGGAATTTATGCCATCAGCGGGAGCGGGTGTAATAGGCAACGGCAAGATCTACTACCAATCCGTAGCTTATGATACCCGGCGTTCCGTTCATTTCAAGATAGGCGTTGTTTACGGTAGCGGAGACTTCGCCGAGCTTATGATCGCGGTAGGGCTCCATGGCCTTGGAATAGGCGCGCATTTCCCCGACCAGACGGGGATCAAGGTTCTTCCAAAGTCCGGCATAGCCCACACGGTCTGCGCTTGCATAGGCGGAAATGACGTATTCAAAAAGGTTGAAAAGGCCGCTGTAACGCACGTAATCGTTTTCCGCATAGGTGCAAACCAGGGCGGCAACGAAATTCGCCTCGTTCTCACGCGCGATACCGCGCTGATGCGCGAACTCATGCGCCACCGTGAAGGGGATCACGTAGTCGGGATAGACGGTATTCACGTTTGCCTCTCCCGTGAAGAAGGTATACATACCCGTGATCTCCGCAAAGGTCATATATCTGCGTAAAACGACGGTTTTGGGACGGCCGTTCAAGTTTTTTGCAATCGGGAAATCTGCAAGGAAAGCATCATAAGCCTCTACGAGCTGTTCTCCCGTTTCCTTCAGGGTGAGGGGATTTTCGGATGCGCCGCTTTCGGCATAGGAGATCTTATTCAGCAGAGGCTCAAGCTCGGAGAGCAGGTGCTCTGCGGTGCTTTTCAGCTCCTCAGCGGAAACCGGATCGGCCGAAAGCTGCATTTTCACTTCCAGAGAGGGTGCGTGATAGCCCGGCGCAAGCGTGAGCATATAGAGCGGATACAAGGGCAACAGGATGGAAAGGATGATACACAGCATCCGCACGCGGCGCGCCGCCGTATAGGCATAGCGAAACGAAACGATCACCGCGATCAAGGCAAGCACGGGGATCGAAAAAATAAGCATTTCCGCAACGGAAAAGGGGACGATGCGCGTGATCGAGCCTAAAACGAAACGAAATCCGTGCGCCACCGTATCGTTGATGCCCCCTGCAAATGCGGCACTTTTACGGTATACGAACGAAAAAACGACACCGAGGATAAAAAATCCAAGGCTGAAATAAAACACGAGCGGCACAGGCTTCACTCTTTTTCGCACGGTATAGTCTCCTTTTTTCTTCTCTCTTTATATTTTCAAGCACACGTAATAATTATACAACACATTTTTTTAAGTGTCAAGTTTTTTAGGCATGAAAGGCGCATGGATAGGAATTTTTAAGAGAAAACCTTTTTTTACAAAACAAAAAAGCGGAGCGGCTTCGTCCGGTGAACGTGCCGCTCCGTTTTAAGGAAAATCAGAAGGGGTACCTACCATAAAGCAGTTTTTACTAACCGCAAATACAACAAAAGGAGTACGGGCAATTTTGTCTGTACTCCTTTTCACACTTCTTGCCCTGCAAGGTGTAGTGTGTTACACCTTATAGGTGTATTGTCGGGCGGTAA
>JAFVQL010000001.1 GCA_017504785.1 Clostridia bacterium
ACGGTTCTTGAGTTCTTCCAGTCCTCCCACGGTTCCCGTAAGGCGCTGTCCGATACGGCTCTGCGTACCGCTGACTCGGGTTATCTGACCCGCCGTCTGGTAGACGTATCGCAGGACGTGATCGTCCGCGAGGAGGACTGTGGCGCGAAGAGCGGTATCGTGGTTTCCGATATCGTATCCTCGGGCACCGTTGTTGAGACGCTTTACGACCGTCTGCTCGGCCGTTACACCGTAAACGACGTGATCAACGAGGAGACCGGTGAGCTGATCGTTCCCGCAAACACCATGATCGATGAGAACATGGCGCACGAGATCGTGAATGCCGGTATCAAGGAGGTCGAGGTCCGCACCATTCTTCGCTGCCTGGCAAAGCGCGGCGTTTGCGTGCACTGCTACGGCTCGGATATGGCACACGGTACGCCCGTCAGCATCGGCGAGGCTGTCGGTGTTATTGCCGCACAGTCCATCGGTGAGCCCGGTACGCAGCTGACGATGAGAACCTTCCACACCGGTGGTGTCGCAGGCTCGGATATCACGCAGGGTCTTCCCAGAGTTGAGGAGCTCTTTGAGGCACGCCGCCCGAAGAGAACCGCTATCGTCACCGAGGTGAGCGGTACCGTTCGCATCGAGTCCGATAAGAAGCTGACGAAGATCTTTATTCAGAATCCCTTGAACCAGCACAACCTGCCCGTTGAGGAAGAGGTTTGCTACGAGATCCCCTTCGGTATGCGTCTTGCCGTTTCGGATGGTCAGATGGTCGTTCGCGGTCAGCAGCTCACCGAGGGCTTCCTGAACCCCGCAGACGTTCTTCACATGAGCGGTATCGATGCCGTGTATGATTATATCATTCGCGAGGTACAGAAGGTGTACCGCGGTGAGGACGTTGAGATCAACGATAAGCACGTCGAGTGTATCACCCGTCAGATGACGCGCAAGGTGAAGATCGAGGATCCCGGCGATACCGACCTTCTGGTTGGCACGACCGTAGATATCCTTGAGCTCCGCGAGGAGAACGAGAAGGTAGAGGCGAGAATCGCCGCAGGCGAAGAGGGACTTCGCTTTGCAGACGCGGCGCCCATGCTTCTCGGTATCACCAAGGCGTCCTTGATGACCGAATCCTTCCTTTCCGCCGCTTCCTTCCAGGAGACGACGAAGGTTCTGACCGATGCCGCGATCCACGGCAAGCAGGACCACCTGCTCGGTCTGAAGGAGAACGTTATCATCGGTAAGCTCATTCCCGCAGGTACGGGTCTTGGCCGTTATCGCTCCGTCGGTGTTGTGGATAACGCGCAGAAGCCCGATCCCGAGCTGGAGACCGTGTATACCGCAGGCGATGAGTACGAAGAGGTGCTGGATAGCACCGAGAGTGCCGAGGCTTGATCTTCGCGTGCGCGCGGCGTATGCCGCGCCAAAAATGCTTACGCATAAATGATCTGCTTTCTGCCATTTTTCTTCGGAGAACGGCGGAAAACGAGAAAAAGAAGCGAGAGCGCTCCAAAGAGCCGCTCTCGCTTTCGTTTTAAAAAGGAGATCTTTTTTTCGCTTTTGCTTGCTGTGAGAAAAAAGGATTGACTTTCGTCGCTTCTTGTGATATAATGTTATATGTATAATAATGAAAGAAACAAACCGCCGCGCGCTTTTTTGCGCGGGGTGGGGAAGGTGGATGTATGCAATCGGCAGAAATGAAGCAAAACGATGCAACGCATACCGATATAAATACGGCACAGGTCGAGCCCGAAAGAGTGCAGGCCGAGCCCGAAAGAGTGCAGGCCGAGCCCGAAAGAGTGCAGGCCGATGCCCCCGAGCTTGCGGAATGGCAATCTCTTGCGAGCGAAACGGAGATCAAGGTTTCCGTCATCGTTCCGATCTATAACGCGGAGGCGTTTTTGCGCCCGGCGATGGATAGCATTCTGGATCAGTCCCTGCGCGAGATCGAGGTGATCTGCGTGGATGACGGATCGACCGACGGATCGCTTAAGATCATAAAGGAATATCAAAAGCGGGATAGCCGCATCCGTATTGCAACGCAGAACAATGCGGGGCCGGGTATGGCGCGCAACAACGGTATGCGCCGTGCCAGAGGCGAATATATTGCTTTTTTGGATGCGGACGATTTCTTTAACCTGGATTTCCTTTCGCGGATGTATGAGACCGCAAAGAGGGACGATCTCGATATCGCCGTCGGAAACTACGATCTGTATCATAACGATACGGCGAAGTTCCGCAAGAACGTGACCGGAGAGGAGCAGGGACTGCTTGCACCCGGAAGGGTCACGAGCAAAAAGGATTTTCCCGATCAGATCTTCCAGTTGACGGACGGTTACGTTTGGAGCAAGCTTTTCCGCCGCTCCTTCCTTCTGGAGAAGAAGCTCTCCTTCCCCGAGGAGCTTCGTATGTTCGAGGACGTATATTTTGTCGTCACCGCGCTTTCGCTTGCCGAGAGGATCGCCAAGTGCGAGGGCATCCTGATCCATCACCGCGTGTATTCCGAGCAGGCGAGAGGCCGCCTTTTCAAAAAATACTATGCACAGGCGCCGCAGATGTACGTCAACATCAAGACCTTCTTAATGCAGCACGGCATGTATCTGCCGCTCTCGGTCTCCTACGTGAATTTGACGGCGAGCCGTTGTTTTAGGCTCTACAATCTGCTTTGGGAGGACGCCAAAAAGGAATTCTATACGATGCTGCACGACGGACTTGCGGAGCAGATGGGCTGGAGCGAGGTGGCCGCCGAGGATTATACCGATCCCGCCGTTTGCCTCTTTGCCGCCACGGTGCAGATGTATACCTACGAGCAGAGCAACCGCCGCGAGGCGCGCGGCCGCAAATTGAGCTTTGCGAGCCTGAAGCAGTGGATGGCGCGCAAGCGCAAGAACCGCAGAAAAGAGCCCGGTTATTTTACGGAGCTTTTCCGTTCGCTCTTCAAGCGGAAAAAGAAATGAGCTTTGTATATTTTGGAAAAAAGCACACATAATAATGATGAACGGTGAGAGGCGCTGTCTTGGTGCCTCTCACTTCTTTGCCCGATCGGGGCACTCTTCTTTGTCATTATCTATAAAAATGAAGGAAGAGACCGTGCCGTTTTGGAAAAAATGAGAAAAAAACGCACCGAAAACAAAAAAATAGAAAAAAACCTTGACATTACCCTTGCGAAATGCTATAATATGTTGTACTGCTGATAAATAGGGGTATTTATGCCCATTTTTAGAAAGTACGGTTTTTTGAATATGCCGTCCGCTCGGACTGTATAGATAAACACTATATCTTAAAGAAGGAGGATATGGAATGCCAACCTTTAACCAGCTCGTAAAAAAAGGTCGTGGTGAGAAGACCTACAAGTCTAAATCTCCCGTTCTGCAGAAGGGCTTTAACGCACTTCGCAACGCGCAGATCGACCAGAGCGCACCGCAAAGAAGAGGCGTTTGCACCAAGGTAACCACCGTTACTCCCAAGAAGCCTAACTCTGCACTTCGTAAGATCGCAAGAGTAAGACTTACCAACGGAATGGAAGCTACTTCCTACATTCCCGGTATCGGTCACAACCTTCAGGAGCACTCGGTTGTTCTGATCCGCGGTGGTCGTGTTCGTGACCTGCCCGGTGTACGTTATCACATCATTCGTGGTACGCTGGATACTGCAGGCGTTGATGCCCGCAGACAGAGCCGTTCCAAGTACGGCGCAAAGAGACCGAAGAAGAAGTAATCTCGGTCGAGGTAAAGAAGATAAAATTGCTGCGTGAAAACGCAAACAATCACGTTAGTGCAACTCGGACGATTGTTGATAGATTTGTAATATCTGACAGTCCTTGCATTTACGGAAGTAATTTTTCGAGTACCTGTGATATCATAATATTAATGAAGGAGGGAAGTACAGTGCCTAGAAGAGGTCAAATTTCCAAGAGAGATGTATTGCCTGATCCGTTGTACAATTCAAAGCTTGTAACCAAGCTTATCAATA
>JAFVQL010000019.1 GCA_017504785.1 Clostridia bacterium
ATTGCACGGCGGAAGGAAACTCTCTTCTCAAGCTGTGCGCAGATGGACTCTGCAACAAGCTGAGCGTTGATGTCGGGATTCTTGATCTCGATTACGTTGACTACTACGGGGCGGCCAACCATCTTCTCAAGCTCTGCTCTGAGCTTTTCGATCTCTGCGCCGTGGAAGCCGATAACAACACCGGGCTTCGCGCACTGGATGAATACTCTGACGCGTGCGCTGTCGCGCTCGATCTCGATCTTGGGAACGCCTGCGCTCTGGAGCTTATTCTTAATATACTGTCTGATCTTGTAGTCGGATACGATGTTATCACCGAAATCCTTGTCGGCTACAAACCATCTGGAATCCCAGTTCTTGATTACGCCTACGCGCAAACCGTGGGGATTAACCTTCTGTCCCATGTCAGCCTACCTCCTTCTCTTTTACTGTAAGTGTTACATGGCTGGTTCTCTTCAGGATCTGGAACGCTCTGCCCTGTGCTCTGGGCTGTACTCTCTTGAGAGTCGGTCCGGGGCATACGAAGCATTCGGAAACGAAGAGATTGCTTGCATCCATGTTAAAATTGTGCTGTGCATTTGCAACCGCGCTCTTCAGAAGCTTCACGAGAGACTCAGCGGCGATCTTGTTGGTGTTCTTCAGGATTGCCATAGCCGTCTCGGTATCCTTGCCTCTGATGAGGTCAAGTACGATCTGAACCTTACGCGGAGAAATTCTCACATATTTAAGATGTGCTTTTGCTTCCATTTAGGAATTGCCTCCTCTCGCTGATTGCGATACTTGTATTAGTTGTTAGAAGTTTTGGAACCCGCATGTCCCTTGAAGGTACGGGTCAGTGCGAATTCGCCGAGCTTCTGTCCTACCATATCCTCGGTTACGTATACCGGCACGTGCTTTCTACCGTCATGAACGGCGATCGTGTGTCCGACGAACTCAGGGAAAATGGTAGAGGAGCGAGACCAGGTCTTCAGCACCTTCTTCTCATTCTTTTCATTCATTGCCACGATACGGTCGAAAAGCTTCTTCTCGACGTAGGGGGCCTTTTTCAAGCTTCTGCTCATTGTTATTCTCCTTACCTAATCACATTACTTCGCGTTTCTACGCTTGATAATGAACTTGTTGGTTCTTGCCTTCTTGTTTCTGGTCTTGTAACCAAGAGCAGGCTTACCCCAAGGAGTCACAGGGCCGGGACGGCCGACAGGAGACTTACCTTCACCACCACCGTGAGGGTGATCGCAGGGGTTCATTACGGAACCGCGAACGGTAGGACGGATACCCAAGTGACGGGTCTTACCTGCCTTACCGAGCTTAACGGTCTCGTGCTCAACGTTACCAACCTGGCCGATCGTTGCCTTGCACTCAAGACGAACGATGCGAACCTCGCCGGAGGGAAGACGAACCTGCGCGGTGCCGTTTTCCTTCGCCATCAGCTGTGCGAATGCACCAGCGGAGCGAACCAGCTGAGCGCCCTTGCCGGGATAAAGCTCGATGTTGTGGATGATAGTACCAACGGGAATTGCGGAGATAGGAAGCACGTTACCGGGCTTGATATCGGAATCCGCACCTGCGGAAACAACGTCGCCATCGGTCAAACCAACGGGAGCAATGATATAGCTCTTCTTACCTGCCTCGTTCTCAAGGAGAGCGATGTAGGAGGTTCTGTTGGGATCGTACTCAACGCCGATAACCTTTGCGGTCTCGTCAACGTTTCTCTTGAAGTCGATAATTCTGTACTTCTGCTTGTTACCGCCGCCGTGGTGACGAACGGTGATCTTGCCGTAGCTGTTTCTGCCGGCGGTCTTCTTCTTCTTTGCGAGAAGGCTCTTTTCGGGGGTAAACTTAGTTACCTCGTCGAAAGAGGGGCTCATCATGTTTCTGCGCGACGGAGTTGTCGGCTTGTATTTCATAGTTGCCATTCTACTCTACCTCCTGCCTTAGTTCATGCTTTCAAAGAAGGCGATGGGAGCAGAATCTTCGGAAAGGGTTACAACCGCTTTCTTCCACTCGCCGGTGTAGCCGGCATGAACGCCGTATCTCTTCGGCTTCTTCTTCATAATAATGGTATTAACCTTTACAACCTTGGTCTTCTTGAACATCGTCTCAACGGCAGTTGCGATCTCTGCCTTCGTGGCGCTCTTCTGTACCTCAAAGCTGTAACGCTTATTTCCGACAGAGTCCATGCTCTTCTCGGTGATAAGAGGCTTTACAATGATATCTGCAACAGACTTCATCTTGCATATACCTCCTCGATCTTATTCACGGCATCCTTTGCTACGATGAAGGTATCGCAGTTGAGGATATCGTATACGTTAATGGTGTTCCACTGGGTGGTCTTTACACCCTCGATGTTAGCCGCGCTCTTGATAACGAACTCGTTTACTTCGGGAAGCACGATCAGTGCCTTCTTCTGTGCGCCGAGAGCGTTCAGCATGCCAACAACAGTCTTGGTCTTGTACTCATTCATGGTGATGCTGTCAACAACGATCATCTCGCCTGCATTCACCTTAGCGGAGAGGGCGCTGAAAAGAGCAACTCTCTTCACTCTCTTATTCATGGTCACGCGGTAGCTGCGGGGCTTCGGGCCGAGAGCGACACCGCCGTGGGTCCACTGAGGAGAACGGGTGCTACCCTGTCTTGCACGACCGGTACCCTTCTGCTTCCAGGGCTTCTTACCGCCGCCGGAAACCTCGGAACGGGTCAGGGTGGACTGAGTACCCTGTCTCTGGTTGAGCAAAAATGCTCTTACTGCGGTATGGAGGACTGCTTCGTTTACTTCTGCGCCGAACACGAGGTCAGACAAAGTAATTTCGCCGACTTCCTTGCCCGCCATATCTACAACTTTCATATTAGGCATGTTTTAGTTCCTCCTTCCGTTATGCTTTCACCGAGTCACGGATGAATACGATGCCGCCCTTTGCGCCGGGAACTGCACCCTTCACCGCGATCAGATTCTTTTCCGCATCAATCTTCACTGCTACAAGGTTCAAAATGGTAACCTGCTCGTGACCGTACTGACCGGGCATTTTCATGTTCTTAAATACTCGTGCAGGGTCGATCGAGCCCATGGATCCGGGCTGACGGTGGATCGGACCGGTACCGTGAGTCATGCGAAGCACGTGATGTCCCCATCTCTTTACGCAGCCGGTGTAGCCGTGTCCCTTCGTGATACCGGTGATGTCGACCTTCTCGCCCTGGGCGAAGGTATCGACGGTTACCACGGAACCTGCCTCGAATGCTGCCGTGTCATCAAGTCTGAATTCCTTGAGATGCTTCTTGGGACTAACGCCACCCTTCTTGAAGTGGCCGAGCTCTGCCTTCGTGAGGCTCTTCTCCTTCGCGTCCTCAAATGCCAACTGAATGGCGTCATAGCCGTCATTTGCAACGGTCTTCTTCTGTACTACCACGCAGGGGCCTGCTTCAATCAGGGTTACGGGTACTACGTTGCCTTTTTCGTCGAAGATCTGGGTCATACCCAGCTTCTTGCCGATAATGCCTTTTTTCATTTCTTTCCTCCATTAGGTTATTGGTTGACAGGGTTTGAATTTTCGCCTTGCGGCGGAGCCTGCCAACGTGACCACGAGGTCGTGGTGTTTTTTCGGGATTTGAAGCTCCCGTTTTTCACTTAAGCCTTGATCTCGATCTCAACGCCTGCAGGAAGCTCGATGCTCATGAGAGCCTCAACGGTCTTCTGTGCGGGGTCAAGAATGTCGATCAGTCTCTTGTGCGTGCGCATCTCGAACTGCTCACGGCTGTCCTTGTACTTGTGAACCGCACGAAGGATCGTTACGATCTCCTTGTCGGTAGGAAGCGGAATCGGACCGCTGACGCGGCTTCCATTTCTCTTTGCTACTTCCACTACCTTCTGTGCTGCGGCATCAATGATGGTGGAGTCATAGCTCTTGAGTCTCACTCTGATCTTTCCCTTTGCCATTTGGATTGTCCTCCTTTTTACGTATTGCTTTGCACCGTTTTAAGAAGGGCGAAGAGGTTTACACTGTTCCGGGCGTATCATTTACACCCCAACAAAATCAGTTCTGAAAGCATACCGCAGAAGCTCTAGAACCGACCCGCGAAAACAGCGACTTAAAACAAGCCTCTCTTGTCTCGCCCGATTGAAATACGGACATACTCTACGGAAATTACCCGCCAAAAAGACGGCAACCTCCCGCTTCATCGCATATCAAGCCTCACTATTATACATTAAAACGCGCGAATTGTCAATACTTTTTTTAAAATTCACCTTTCTTTTTCATAGAAATTATGCACCGATTCAACAATCTTTTTTATGCAATATTAACAGTTTTTTATAAAAACCGAGGTTTTGAAGCCTTTTTTGAGGCGTTTTCAACTTCAAAAACGAGACGGGCGATAAAGTTTTTCTTGCTTTTTTCAAAAAAATACTGCGGCGAAGCGTTTTGTATACAATTTATTCATATTTTTAGTGTAAAATATAGGCATTGAATCCTTATTCTTATATAATATTAAAATGAAGGAAACTGCCCAAGAAGCATCCTTTCCGGAATCGAGGCACTATGAAAAACAAGCAAATGACCTTGAATATCTACCTTGCGCTCTTCGCTCTCCTTACCTGCACGGCCACTGCGCTGCGTACGGCCGCGTCTTTTACGAGCCTCAACTCGTACGGATATTACAGCGGCGCCCTCGCCCCCGTATCGGGCTATCTTATGGCGATCGGCACGCTTCTCCTTTTCAGCTACGCGGTGGTATACCGCGCCGACAAGAAAAAGAAAGCAAGCTTCGGCGGGCCTCTCACCTACGTGCCCGGCGTGCCCCTTGCCATCTGCCTCGTTCTGCTCGGCATCACCTTTTTCGAGAAAGAGGCCGCATCGTCCGTTGGACGGCTGGGCTTTCCGATCCTTGCCCTTCTTTCCATCGCAGGCGCGCTCTATTTTCTTTTCGCAGCGCTTCACGAGCATAAGCTCTCCGATCTGCGCGCGATCTTCTCTATGGCGTGCACGCTCTTTTTGATCCTTTACGCCGCCTATCTCTATTTCGATACTGCGCTTCCCCTCAATGCACATACCAAGATCGCAGATCAGGTCGCCTACGTTTTTGCCGCCGTCTTCTTCCTTTTTGAAACGAGGATCTCCCTCGGACGCGAAAGCTGGCCGCTTTACACTGCTTGCGGCTTTGCCGCGGCATCTCTTTGCGCCTACTCCTCGATCCCCTCGCTGCTCGTTTATTTCGCGAACGGAAGCGTGATCAGCAACAGCATCGAGGAAACGCTCGTTACTCTGTTTCTGTTTGCTTATATTTTCAGCCGCACCGTGCTTTCGCTTCTGCTCAAGGGGGAAAGCGCTACGCCCCTGATGCTCGCCTTTCGCGAGGATGCAAGCGCGCGCAAGGAAGAGGTGGCATCGCACGGACCGCTCCCCTTCGAGCCGCAGCCGCAGGCAGAGCTGCTCGAAGCCGAAGAAACGAGTGAAGAAATAAACGAAGCCGACGCGCAGGCGGCACCCGAGGCCGCCGAAGAAACGAGCGAAGCCGAGGCCGATAAAATAAACGAAATCGAGGCCGAGACCTCGCACGCGCAGGAGGATAATAATGAAGAAAATTCTGGTAATTGACGGCAACAGCATTCTCAACCGCGCATTCTACGGCATTCGCCCCCTTACAACGAAGGCGGGCAAGCATACCAACGCCATCTTCGGTCTTGTGAACATGGTGCAACGCCAGCTCACCGACATAGAGCCGGATTACGCCGCCGTCGCCTTCGACCTGAAGGCACCGACCTTCCGCCATAAGATGTTTGACGCCTACAAGGCAGGGCGGCATCCCACGCCCCCTGAGCTTTCCTCGCAGTTCCCCGATGCCAAGGAGGTGCTTCGCGGCATGGGACTGCACGTTCTCGAAATGGAGGGCTACGAGGCGGACGACATTCAAGGCACGATTGCAAAAATGGCGCACGGTGCGGACGATGCCCACAGCTACGTATTCACGGGCGACCGCGATCTTCTGCAGCTGATCGACGACCACGTCACCGTCCTGCTCGCTACCAACAGTGATACGCTCCCGATGGACGAGGCGGCATTCCGCGATAAATACGGCGTCTGCCCCGACAAGCTTATCGACATGAAGGGACTTATGGGCGACAGCTCGGATAACATCCCCGGCGTGGCGGGCATCGGCGAAAAGACGGCGCAGGCGCTGGTCTCGGCGTTCGGAACGCTCGACGGCATCTACGAGAATATCGAGGACGGGCGTATCAAGCCCGGTGTTCGTGCAAAGCTTCTCGCGCACAAGGATGAAGCATACCTTTCAAAAACACTTGCAACCATCGACACAAACGTGCCGCTTGGCTTAAAAATTGAAGATATTGCATACAAAGGTTTACAAAAACAGGCTCTTTTGCAAAAATTCAACGAGTTAGAGCTGCACAGCTTTATCTCAAGATTTCATCTCGACAAGGACGAAATTCCCTCGCAAGCATGCGAGAAGCCCGAGGCTGTGCCGCTTGTTTTCAAGGAAGCGAGCGCCGCGCAGATCGCTGCGATCTCGGGCCATGCCGCCTTGCTTTTGCGGGGCGAGGATATGCTCTTTTCCGATGGCGGCGAGACGCTTCTTTTCAGGGGCGCGCTTTCGGAGCTGAAGCCGTTTTTTGAGCGCGAGGGCGACCTCGTTTGTATGGGCGGAAAGGAGCTTTGGCACAAGCTGGACCGTGCGGGCATTCATGTGCGACTGCGACTTCTCGACCTTTCTCTTTACACCTACGTGCTGAATCCCGGCAGTGGTGCGACAACGCTTTCCTCTATGGTGAGCATGTTCTTAAACGAAAGCGCGAGCGAGGGATCGCTCTCTCCCTGCCACCTTCTGCGCCTTGAGCGGGAGTTATCAAAAAGAGTGAAGGAAAACGGCGGAGAAAAGATCCTTTTTGATCTTGAGATCCCGCTTTTGCCCGTGCTTGCATCTATGGAAAAGGCAGGGCTTATGATCGACGTTGCCGGCATGAACGAATTTGGAGAGGCGCTTCTTTCGCTTTCCGAGGAGCTGGCAAGCCGCATTTATATGCAGGCGGGCGAGGTCTTTAACATCAATTCCCCAAAGCAGCTCGGCGAGGTCCTGTATGTGAAAATGGGGCTGGAATACACCAAAAAAAAGACGAAAAGCGGCTATTCCACCGACGCGCAGACCTTGGAGGAGATCCGCCATCAGAACCCCATTATCGACGATATTCTCGAATACAGACAGGTCACGAAGCTTCACAGCACCTATACGGAGGCACTCGTGCGCGCCGCGGACGAGAATCACCGCGTGCATACCGATTTCAAGCAGGCTCTGACCGCGACGGGACGCCTTTCCAGCACCGAGCCGAATCTGCAAAACATTCCCATTCGAACGAAAATGGGACGGCAGATGCGAAAATACTTCATCGCCCGCGAGGGGTACGCCCTCGTAGACGCCGACTATTCCCAGATCGAGTTAAGACTCCTTGCCCACATTGCGAATGACTATCACATGATCGAGGCATTCAAAAACGGCGAGGACATTCACAGAAAAACCGCCGCCGCCGTGTTCGGCATTTCCGAAGAGGAGGTGACCGATTCAATGCGGAAGAAGGCCAAGGCAGTCAATTTTGGCATCGTGTACGGCATCAGCGGCTTCTCGCTTTCCAAAGACATCGGAACGAGCGTTCCTGAGGCCACGCGGTACATCAAAAACTATATGTACAATTATCCTTCCGTTGACCGCTATCTTGAAGAGGTCGTGGAAAATGCGAAGCAAAACGGCTACACCGAAACGCCGATGGGCAGGCGCAGATACATCCCCGAGCTGAATGCGGCGAACGGCGTGATGCGCGCCTTCGGCAAGCGCATTGCGATGAACGCACCGATCCAGGGTGCGGCGGCAGATATTATGAAGTGCGCCATGATCCGCGTCTTCAACCGTCTTGAAAAAGAAAACGTGGATGCCACGCTCGTGATGCAGGTGCACGACGAGCTTTTGGTAGAGGCAAAGCTTTCGGACGTTGCGCGTGTCAAGCAGATTTTGCGCGAGGAAATGGAAGCGGCGGAATCGATTTCCGTTCCCTTGACCGTGGACGTCACGAGCGGCCCTAACTGGTTGGATCAAGAATAAACGGGTTTTCAAAATTAAATCTTACCGAAAAAAGCGGAATATGCAAAGAATTATTTGCATATTCCGCTTTTTCTTTAATTGTTTCGCGTGTAAACGAGCATAGGCGAAGGGAGATTTCCTCCGTCATCATCTGCATTATCCGAGATGTGATTTTGCGCCGCCAGCACCGTGGGAGAAACCGCATACCGCTTGGCAACCGTCCAAAGCGAGTCCCCCTCCGTCGGGAAACAAAGCGTGCAGGTAGGGACGAATCCTTCCTTTGCGTACGGCTCGGAGCGCACGCGGCGCACGCAGGCGATCTCTCGGTGCGCCGTGCATTTCTCAACGAAAAGCATATCGAGCGATACCATAAGCGCGCCATCCTCTATGAAGCAGTCACAGACGTACGCATCCGCCGCTACCGCATATTCGCCGCCCGCAAGCTCTGCCGCGATCTGGGGTAAGGCGACCGACAAGGGAGCACTCACCTTTCTTGCGCCATAGGCAGGCATTCCGTCCTCCGCGAGCGTATAGACGAGCGCGGTGATCTCTGCATCGGCAGAAAAGACCGGCTCGCGATCCTTCGGCGCGCAGGATGCGTTTTTCAGCGTGGCAGCCGCATAGAATACACCGTCTATGCGCTCACCCTCGCACTCGAGCGGCACGCGCAGATCGAGCCTGCGCTGAAGGTTTTTCGTGCCGCCGAACACCTCGTAGGCAAGCGTTTGCTCTTCCGACGCCGTCACCCCGTGCTCGCAGAAGGCATCCCGCACCACGCATAAGGGCTGATTCCCTTCTGCCGCGCAAGCAAACTCACAAATAGCGTGAAAGGTGAGCGCGCGATCCGGCGCATCCGAAAGCTCCGCCGTGAGCGAGGTGATATAGCCGCTCGCCCAAGCAGCCATCTGTGGCGTGCATTCCTCAAGTGCCACGCGCTCTTCAAAGGGATAGCGCTCGCAAAGGCGTATCGGCGCAAGGGCGCTGATCGAAGCAACAGCGCAAAAAACGATGCAACCGCGAAGGAGCACCTCGCCATCCTGTGCCTCCGCGCTCTCGATCTGCACGCTCGCCTCGTAAAAAAGGATCTGCGCCTCCCCATCGGCAAGCGCGGCGGGCAGGGGAAGGCTCTGTGCAAACTCTCTTTCCTTCGGCGAAGAAAAGATCCTTTTCCCCACCTCGATCTCGGCTAGCCGCTTATGCAAGCGCGCGCCCTCGTCTGCCTCGCAGAGGTAAGCCGCACCCTCGCGCAGGGTGATCCTTCCCTCCACCGTCGCCTTGGCATTCACGCGGCGCGGCCCGGACGGGCGAAGCGCAAAATGCGAAACCGATGCCTCGATCGCTCCGTCCTGTGCATTGCCGCGCGGGCAGGAAAACTCATAATCGGTGGAAAACGCCTCGTGCGTGAGCGTGTTTTCCGAATCGAGATACCAGAAGTCGTAATGCACGCTGCCCGCAAATTGCACCTCCTCGCCGCCGAAAAACTTTCCCGTCGGAACGATGCGCGCCGATGAGCCCAGCATCTTTTTTATATCCCCCGCATAATCGGGCAAATGGTATTCCCCGTGGCTTTCAAAAATCTGCGCGCCGGGGCCAACCTCTCTTTGATATATTGCTTCTTCCATAATGACCTCCTTTTTTATTACACTCTATGAAAACATGCATCACCGTATGCAAAAAAAGCGAAAACGGCAGAAGAAATCTGCCGTTTTCGCTGCGTTAATTTTTAATGTAAGAAAATAAAGGTGCGATTTTTTGCGTTCCTCAAAGGAATAAATCTTTGATTTATACAACTTTAAGGGTTTACACCCATGGATTCCATCAATCTCTTGTTGAATTCCTCCGCCGTGTTATAGCCCATGCGCTTTTGGCGGTTGTTCATCGCGGCAACCTCAATAACGACCGAAAGATTTCGGCCGGGACAAACGGGGATCACGATCGTGGGCACCTGAATGCCGAGAAGCTCCGTGGTCCTCTCCTCGAGTCCGAAGCGGTCGTACATCTTGCCCTGCTGCCAAGGCTCGAGATTGATCACCATATCGATCTTCTCGGTCTCCTTGATCGCGCCCATACCAAAAAGACGGCGCACGTCCACGATGCCGATACCGCGAAGCTCTACGTAGTGGCGAATGATCTCGGGCGCACGGCCAACCAGCGTGGTGGCGGATACGCGCTTGATCTCCACGGCATCGTCCGCGATCAGACGGTGGCCGCGCTTTACAAGCTCGATCGCAGTTTCGCTTTTGCCGACGCCGCTGTCACCCAGAAGAAGAACACCCTCGCCGTATACCTCGACCAAAACGCCGTGGCGCGTGATGCGCGGACCGAGCTGGACGTTCAAATAAGAGATGAGTGCGGCCATAAAATCCGAGGTGCTGACCGCCGTGCGAAGCAGGGGCACGCGGTATTTCTGCGCCAGGTTCACCGTTTCGGGCAGAAGATCGATCGACGAGGTGACGATCACGCCAACGGGAGCGGAGCGGAAGAAATCCTCCAGTCTGCGCGTGCGCTCCTCCTTGGGAAGCTGGGCAAGGAAAAGGTTTTCCACCTTGCCTATGATCTGCAGTCTTTCCTGCTCGTAATGATCGTAAAAGCCGACCATCTGCAAGCCGGGCTGGTTCACTCTCGCGCAGGTGATCTTTATATTTTCGGGCAGATCGGGCAAAAAGATGGTTTCCAAATGAAATTCGCCGATTACCTTATCCAGCGAGACCTCATAAATTTCTTCTTTGTTCATGGCGTTCTCTCCCATATACGATATTATTTATATTTTAGCACACTTCTTTATAAAAAGCAATTGTTTTTTACCGATCACTAAATTTTCTTCAAATCCCCCCTTCTCTTCTTGATTTTTTCATAATATTTTGATATAATGATCTTGTTCTAAACCATGAAAACGAAAAGGAAATGATATGAAACGAATCGTTACGCTTTTGCTCGTGTGCGCCACGCTCTTTTCTTTGGCGGGCTGCAAAAAATACGAGCCTCAAAAAAGCACCGAGCTTGAGAGCACGAAGGTTGCCGCATTGCAGTACGGCAGCAAGAAATACGAGGTGAATTACGAGCTTTTCCGCATGCTCTTTTTGAGCGCGAAGGAAACCGTTTCGGGCAATGATCCCGCCAAATTTGAAGGCGAGGGCGGTGCGGCACTTTTGGAAGAGGCGCGTGCGCTTGCCTTGGATAAAATGTACGAGATATACAGCGTTTTCGCGCTGTGCGACGAGCTGGGGATCAAGCTGTATTCCCGCAAGGTCGATAAGGCGGTGGAGGAAAGCATCACCGTCAGCATTGAGGGCGGCTTCGGTGCGGACGGACAGGAGATCGTTGGCCTCGGAAGCTACGAAAAGTATCTTGAAAACCTCTCTCTTTACTATATGAACTACGCCGTGCAGGATCTGATGCTCCGTTATTCCTACGGTGTTTCCGCCATCGGCGCACACTACCGCGGAACGACGGATGCTTACGGCAATCCGAACAACGACGGAAATCTCACCTATACCGCAGACGATGTTACCGCTTATTATAACAGCGAGGACACGATACGCATCTTTCTCGTTTTCACGACCTTGGGCGAATTAAGGGCAACCGAGCTGCGCGATACGATCGCATCCATGCCCACGCAAGAGGCAGTCAGCGCGTACATCCTCGGGCATACGACCGCATCCGAGGCCGACGCCAAGGTTGGACTTGTGATCGGAAGATACAGTCTTGACAGCGCCTCTTACGGAAACGTTACCGAAGCGGCATTCGCGCTTGCAGAGGGCGAGACCTCGCAGCCGATCGAGGGCATCTACGGCACACAAAAAGGACACTTCATTCTCTATCGCGCAGAAAAGAGCGCGGCAAATCTTGCCGAGAACCGCGAAAGCGTTGCAAGCTACTACGTGGAAAACGAGATCGGAAAGAAATTCGCGGCGGCAAAGGAGGCACTTGTGCAGTCTGCGACCTTCACCGAGTTTTATAAGGGACTGCTCCTTGAAAATATCTCTATGCTCGAGGAAAAGAAATGAAACGCAAACGAATTCGCACCCCGCTTTTATCTGAAGAAACGCTCGACCTATCCTCCTCGCTCTACTTATTCGACGAGGTGCGCGCCGGCGTTCTCACCTATATTGAAGAGCGGTATCGCGGCTCCTTCAAAATGGAAGAGGGCGCAGCCTTAAGCGGTTACGTTTTCGTTTCCAAGGATGCGCTATGCTTCTTCATCCGCCTGCTTCTCAACGATCTTTTTGGAAGAACGCTTCTGCGGATCGGATACGGACAACGCATCGACAAGGTGTTTTATCTTTCCTTCACCTATGATAAAAACGTAGAGATTTCCGATACCGAAAAGTACCGCCTGCTCCGATATGCCAAGCTCTCCAAGGCGAAGCTTGAATATAAGGAAGACGAAACGGATGCCACGATGATGCTTACCTTCCCCTTTTACAGCGCACTCTTCGAGGCTGTCTACGCGCCGAAGCACGCCAACCCCTTCTTCTATGCGCTGAATGATATAGAGCTTGACGAAAGCGAGGATCGCGAAGGCGTCAATCCGAATGGTGAAGTTTGGAATATAAAGCCAAAAGGAACACAAAACTTTACATATTAATAGTTTTTATCCGAGCGCGAAGAAAAATTCGCGCTCTTTTTTTGCTTTCAGACCATTTTTTGTTACACATATTTTTGCTTTTCAAAACGCAAAGTATCATTGTGGCAAATGCCACGGATGATCAAAAACGAGGAACAAAACCATGAAAAATAAAACGAGAAACGCTCGCCTCCGTGGCATGTTTTTATCTTTTCTTTGCGTGTCTTTGCTTGTAAGCCCCATAAACGCGCAGGCAAAAAGCGAGCAAGCTTCAAGCGAAAATATAGAGATCAGCTCCCGCATTCTCGATCTGTTTTTCGGCAAGCATGAAGCGGATAAAAAAACGCTCTATCTCTGCCCGAGCGGGCAAGCCTTCGGCATGAAGATCCGGCAAAACGGCGCCACCGTCACCGCCATTCACGATCCCGAAAGCCCCGTTTCAAGGCAGCTTGCCGTCGGCGATATCATTCTCTCTATAAACGGCAAGCCCGTTGAAGGCGTGCAGGATCTTTGCGAGAGGATCAGCGCGCAAAGCGCGCCCTTTTCCATCACCGTTTTGCGCGGCAAGGAGAAAAAGGCGCTTCTTATCTACCCGGAGAAAACGGACGAGGGCTTTCGCCTCGGCATTGAGGTGAAGGACACCGCCGCGGGTATCGGCACCGTCACCTATATCGATCCCGAAAGCGGCGCATTCGGCGGGCTTGGGCACGGAATCTGCGCGCCCGATACGGGCGAGCTGTATCCGATGAAAAGCGGGACCGCCACCGAGGTGATCCTCGGCGGTGTTCTAAAGGGCACGTCCGGCAAGCCGGGCGAGCTTCGCGGCGTGCTTTCGCATACCGAGATCGGCTCGCTTGAAAAAAACAGCGCGTGCGGCGTTTTCGGCACGCTCTCGCTCGAAAAATGCACACTTCCCTCTCCGCTTCCTGTCGGCACACGCGATGAGGTCACCGCCGGCCCTGCCGAGATACTCTCCTCTATTAAAAACGGCGCACCCGCCCGCTATGCGATCCGCATCACCGAGATCGACCGCTCCGCCACCGACTCCAAGTCCTTCCGCATCGAGGTGACCGATCCCACCCTGATCGCCCTCACGGGCGGCATCGTCCGCGGCATGAGCGGCTCGCCAATCATTCAAGACGGCAAGCTCGTAGGGGCTGTGACACACGTACTCGTCGCCAACCCGACAGAAGGTTATGGGATTTTTATTGAGAATATGCTGAATGCGAGCAACGCTCGCAATGAATTGCCGAAGGCGGCATAATAATCAAGAGCATTCGCATCGAGAAGCTCGCTTATCAGGGCGAATGCCGCAGATTGCTCCTCGGCGGTTTGCCGTGGGCAAACGTGGTGCGCAGCACCAAGGGCGACTGGCGCACTGGCGCCGAAAAGGAGTAATTGAGCTAAAGCTCATGAATTGTCCTGCGGACATGAATTGCGCCAAGCCGCATTAAGGATACAGGCAATTCAATTCATGAAATCGCAAGATTTCAAATCATGATGCGGAGCATCAATTCATGACACAAAGTGTCAATTCATTATACAGAATGCCGCAAATATTCCCTTGGCAAAGGCGTCATAAAGTGGTAAAGGGGAAAATATATGAAAAAAGTTGTCCCTATTTGAACACACTCCATGAGTGAGTTACAATAGGGACAACAGTTTTTTGTCCGAAAATTATTAACTTTTTTGTGTAAATGTGTTGTCCTTATTATAACACACTACTCTTCCTTGGATGATGCCGAGCACCGATAAGGATTTTATGTTTCAATTTCCGCATTTAGTGTCAAGTTTACGTTCATTGAAACATATTCTAACCATCCTGACGTTTTAAGATTATCCCATTGTTCTTGGGTTCCGCCAAA
>JAFVQL010000020.1 GCA_017504785.1 Clostridia bacterium
AGTGATATGCCTCGCACGGCTCGGCGTGATATTTTTGCTTTGCAAAAGTGATATTGCTCCGAGCTGCTTTGCAACTCTGTGGTCGCAGTGATATTCTATTCGCCTTTGTACCTTCAAACGCGCGTAGCGCATATCACTGCCAAAGGCAATATCACGCACGAAGTGCATATCACTCGCCGCAGGCGAATAGAGTTGGTGCACCTGCTTTATGGCAGGTGCGCACCAAAATGCATCTCTTTTCCAACGCCGTGTGCTTCATACCGCACCGTGCGCGTGTTACGGATCTATCATACCTGTGCCGTCTTTTTTAAGGCGGTGGCATCGGCTTCGCATTCGCAAAGCCCCTCGGGGAGCGCATATCCCTCTCCGAGCATACGCGATATTTCGCCCATGCGGTTGCAACGCGCGCAAAGATACTCCGCCTGTGCTTCTCTGGTCGGATATTTTTCGGCGAGTGCGCTGTAAAGGATCGGCTTATCCACCACGTGCGCCTGATTTTCTTTATTATAGTACGAAACGAAGATCGGCACGTCTACCCCGCGCTTTTTGCAAAATTCAAGGAGAAGCGCAAAGCCGCCGTGAAAGCCCTCCAGGGTATCAAGATAGCCCTTATCCGAGATCTCGGGGAAAATCACGACGCTCGTTCCCGACGATATTGCTTCCCACGATTCACGAAGCGTATGCGCGAGCCGCATATCCTGATAGGTTGAGATCAGATTCAAGCCGCGATAAAAGAGCCATGTCAAGGGAGATGCCAAAAGGCAGAACATACGCGCGCCGAAGAGATTCCAGCCGCGCTTTTCATGATAAAAAACCTCGCTTTGATATTTATACATGCTCCCAAGACTGCCATTCATCTCCGAGGCACCCCAAAAGCGCGTCGGCTTATCCAAAAAAAGCTCGAAGGAAAGCGGGGCTGCCGTTCCGACGTGGTTGGAAAGGATTACGGCACCGTCCGAAAACGCCTCGCCGAGATATACAAAGTGCGTGGGCTTTTTTGTTTTTTTCAAAAGACCCGCATATAAATTAAACCATTTTTTTCTATTCGGATTCATACTATACCTCCCAATACTTCTCACAAAGGTGAAGGCAAAAAATGCCCGCATCCCTTTTTTCAAAACCAAAGGATGCGGACACAGTATATCGTATGAATCTAAACTGAAAATAAATTTCTCTTTGGGAAAATAAATTTTCCCTTGCAAACGTTTTTTGAAGAAGGCAGCTTTTACGCCGTGGGAAGAACGATCCTCAAAACCGTTCGATCCCCCTCGCGCAGTGCCGCAACGCTCCCGCCGTGGAGCATCACGATGCGCTTGACGACCGAAAGGCCGATGCCGTTTCCGCTCTTTTTTGCGGACGAGGCGACCTGGTAGAATTTCGTGAATATTTTTTCCCTCTCCGCCTCGGGAATCTCCTCTCCCTCATTGGATACGGAGACGACGACGGAGTTCTCCGCCAACGAAAGAGAAAGGCCGATCGTTGCGCCGATGGGCGAATACTTGATCGCATTGTCCAAAAGATTCAGCCACACCTGCTTTAAAAAATCCTCGTTGGCATCGATCATTACTTCTTCCATATCGATGGAAAGAGAGAGCTTCTTATCCCCCCATGCCTTCTCAAGCAACAAAATACAGGTGCGAAGCTGCTCGGAAAGATTGAAGCGCGTAACGTTCGTCAATATTCCCTGCGACTCAAGCTTCGTCATGTTGAGCACGTTGGTCGTCATCATCGAAAGGCGCGAAAGCTCCTCCTCAATGATCGACAGATA
This sequence comes from Clostridia bacterium, assembly GCA_017504785.1. Classification (GTDB taxonomy): domain Bacteria; phylum Bacillota; class Clostridia; order Oscillospirales; family CAG-272; genus UBA1740. The sequence goes on from JAFVQL010000020.1 coordinate 1,769, forward strand.
TTCCTTTTTCTTCTCTTCGGGCAATTGCTTATGCTGCATCAAGGAAACGAGCCCCTGCATGGAAACGAGGGGCGTTTTAAACTCATGCGAAAAATTGTTGATGAAATCCGAGCGCAGGATCTCCACGCTTTGAAGCTCTGCGGCAAGCGCGTTGAAGGTCTTATATGCGCGCAGATACATACCCCTACGCTCCCGGAGCCGAATGCCGTACTTCCCCACAGAAAGCCCCGACATTCCACGCAAAAGAGCATCGAAGGGGCGCAGAACGTAGCGACCGAAAAACCATGAAAGCAGTGTTCCCACGATGACGCTGACACCGCCGACCAAAAGAGCCGACTGAACGAAGGTCAAGCTTGGATGCCGAATGATACCGACGTGGAACAAAAGATACTGAAGCACCGTGGCGGCCGCTTGCGAAAAGACGATCAATCCAAAGGAAAACAGAATGATCACGCCGCGCATCTGCCGTCGCGTTCGCTTATCGTCCGAAAGTCTCGTAATTTCTCTCATACCCGTTTCACCGCCTTGTAGCCCAGCCCGCGCACGTTTTCGATCGCAAATTCATCCCAGCCCTCAAATCGCTTTCGCAAGCGACCGATATGCACCGTCACGGTCTCCCAGCCCGTCTCGCAATCCAATCCCCATATTTCATCCATGAGCTGGATCTTCGTAAAGATCTTGCCGGGGTGCGAGAGAAGCTTATATAAAAGCAAAAATTCCTTTTGCGGAAGCTCCACCGTCTGCCCGTGCCCGGTAACGGTAAAGCTGTCGTAATCCACCGTTACCTCCCCGACCGTGATACGGCGGCTCTCAGCGAGCCTTGCGCGATGCAAAAGCGCGCGCAGACGCAACACAAGCTCCTCGGGATCAATGGGCTTGGACATATAGTCGTCAATCCCCGCGATAAAGCCTTGCTTTCGATCCTCGGGCAGCTGTCTTGCGGAGATCATCAGCACGAGAAGCTCCTTATTCGTTTCGCGCAGAGCGCGGGTAAAGGCATAGCCGTCCATCTTCGGCATCATGATATCCACGATGACGAGATCGATATACTCCTTGTCATATACCGCGAGGGCTTCCTCTCCGTTTTCCGCGGTGAACACCTCATACCCCTCAAGCGTGAGCGCTTCCTTTATAAAAAAGCGCGTATTTTTATCATCGTCAACAACAAGAATACGAAACATATTTCTTTCCTTTCAGGAAGCGTTCTTAACGCCCGTATCCATAATTTTAGCACAAAGGAAGAAAAAATGCAATCCTTTTAAAGAATGGGGGCGAAGATACGCAAAAGATGCTCGAAAAAGCGGCGCAGAAGCCCTGCCTTACAATCCTTTTCCGTGATTTCCCGACTCACCGAAAGCACCGAGAAAAAGTCCTCCTTCAGTGCCGCGGCAACCTCCCTATCGTAGATGACCGTACCGCATTCAAAATGATGGCAAAGACTGCGATAATCAAAATTCGTCGTTCCCACAATGGAGAGCACTCCGTCCGAAACTACCGTTTTGGAATGGATGAAGCCCGGGGTGTATTCGTACACGCGGATACCGCCGCGGATCAGCTCTCTGTAATAGGATCTGGTTGCCATGTGGACGAAGCGCTTATCCCAGATATGCGGCGTGACGATGCGAACGTCCACACCGCTTTTCGCCGCCAAGATGAGCGCGTTCATCATACTGTCATCCACGATGAAATACGGCGTTGTGATATAAAGAGTTTCCTTGGCGGCGGATATGGCGCAAAGATACGCCGTTTCTCCGATCGGCGCATCATCCAGCGGCGTATCGGCATAGGGCTGGACAAGGGCGCCCGGGACATTTCCCTTCACACACGGCGGCAGATAGAGCGAAACGTCCTCCGCCGTGCCGCTTCCAAGACACCAGTTTTCAAGAAATACGGCACAGAGCGAAAGGGCAGCCCCGCCCGAAAGGCGCACGGCGGCATCCTTCCAATGCCCAAGCGGCGAGACCGCGTTGATGTATTCATCCGCGAGATTTGCACCGCCCGTGTACGCGAACTCACCGTCTATGACTGCGATCTTGCGGTGATCTCTGTGATTATGAAGCGAGGTGAAGAGAGGGCGGAAGGGATTGAAAACGCGGCACTTGATCCCTTCGCTCTCCAGCGTTTTTTGAAAGATTTTCGGCACGCGCAGAAAGCATCCGATATCATCGTATATCACGCGCACCTCGACACCGCTTTTTGCCTTCTCCTTTAGTATCTCGTGCACCTGCCCCCACATCACGCCGTCCTCGATGATAAAGTATTCGAGGAAGATATAGCGGCGCGCCCGCCGAAGATCGGAGAGGAGCGATGCAAGCATCTGCTCTCCCGAGGGAAGATAGAGCACATCCGTTCCTGCGTACACGGGATAATGCCCCGCATTGCAAAGATAGCGCATGAGGCGCGCGTGCGCGGGATAGCTTGCGGCACACGCCTCCATATTCGCTTCGGACGGCGGCGGCACGATGTGCGCCGTGAGCGCGCGGACACCGCGGCGAATGAAGGGCGAGGATGCCGCCAGATGAAAGGTAAAATAAAAAAGGCCGCCGAAGATCGGAAATACCATAATGAGGATTATCCACGGAAGAAGCGCCACGCGCCGCGATCTGTACAGAACGATATGCACGATCACGGCGCCGGAAAGCAGGTACATACAAAGTGCCACCCACGGTCTTTTTGCGCCCGCAAGCATCAGAGCGACCAATGCGGCGATCTGCAAAAGGATCATCAAAATGACCGCAATACGGCGATGCAAGCGCCGCAGTATTTTAAGCCCCTTTTTCATCGTTTCAAAGCTCCTCTTGTTTTCTTTACTTTTATTTTAACAGACTTTTATGAACAGAGGATAAACTTTGGGGGTAGTTTTTTAAAAGAAAATTCCGTTTTTTCTTTTAGATGCGACATTTTATGAAACCTTCCGCATGATTTTCCCCCTCGTTTTTTGGGCAAAAAAGTTTATTTTGGAAACGGAATAGTTAAAAACAGATATTTATTTTTATAAAAATATACTTTATAATTAAAGCAGATAATGCCGAGAAGAAGGAGCCCCCGCCATGGAAGCCTTTGAAAAGAATACGCACCCCATCCTTTACAGAACGCCGAAATATACGGAAAGATTCCGATGCATCGCTTCGGATTGCCGCGACAGCTGCTGTATCGGCTGGGAGATCTGCATCGATGAAGAAACGCTCGAAAAATATAAGCACACCGCGGGAGCGCTTTTTTCTGATATACGGAAAAGCCTCTCCGAGGACGGAAGCTTTTGCCTCACGGAAAGAGGCCGATGCCCGCATCTTCTCGAAAACGGACTTTGCCGCATTATATGCGAGGCGGGAGAGGACGCGCTTTGCGACGTATGCCGCGAGCATCCGAGGTTCTATAACCTTTACGGCGACGTTTGCGAATGGGGCATCAGCCTTGCTTGCGAGAGTGCGGCAAGTCTCATCCTCGAAAGTGCCGCTGCACCTTCCTATACGGAAGAGGTGCGAGAGGAAGAAGGTGCAGAGGCGGTGGACGGTGCGCTTTTTTCGCTCCTTTTTGCCGAGCGAGAGGATATACTAAAGTATGTTGCAGAAGAAAAAACCTCTCTTGAAGAGAAAATGCTTTGCCTTGAAAAATGGGCGCAAGCATTACAAGATTTTATCGAAAATCGAGATTTTTGCAAAGAAAAGTTTTCTTTTTGCAGAAAAGAAAGAAAAAATAAAGCGTTTTTCACAGAGCAAAGGCTTGCAAGGTATAAAGAAATTCTTTCGTCTCTCGAGCCACTCTCTCCTGCCTTTCCAAAAAGATGCGCCACGATGCAGATGCCGAAGCCAAGGACAGATACCGAGGCGCTTTTCTCAAAGATCCTTTGCTATTTTATCTATCGGTATTTTCTTACCTACGCACTCG
>JAFVQL010000021.1 GCA_017504785.1 Clostridia bacterium
ACCGTATAATCCGTAGCGTCACTGTGAAAGACGATGCTTTCGATCACGCCGCTGATTTCCATTTCATTTTTGCCGGGCATTCAGGCTCTCCTTTCGACCGTTTTTCAAGGAAATCTTTACGCCTGCTCTTCCTCGTATCTCGGAAGCGTTACAAAGCGATAGGTATGCTTGGTTGCGGGAATGATCTTTTCAAGAAGATCGGCGGTTTTGATGCGAAGGCTCGAGGTATTGATGCAAGGATGCATGCCGATATATTCGCTGTCCTTCAGCTCGTCGTCGATCACAAGGTTTACGACGCGATCAAGATCGTTATAAAGCCCGAGGGGCGAAAGCGATCCCGGAGTGATGTCAAGAAACTCCTCCATGTATTTTCCGTCCGCAAAGGAAAGGCGGGACACGCCGAGCGCCGCGGAAAGATCCTTGGTTTTAAACTTTTTATCCCCCGGTGTGAGCAGAAGATAAAACATCGTGCACTGACGGTTTGTGAGAAGAAGATTTTTGCAAATGGCACAGCCAAGCACCTCGTCGATACTGCGGCAAAGCTCCATCGTTTCTGCCGCCTCGTGATCGATACGCTCATAGCCGATATGAAGCGCATCGAGACGCTGATAGGTCTTGATCTCCTTCGGCAGTCTGCCCGAAAGATCGGCGGGAGCACCTTGCTCTAATTTAAGTTCAGACATTTTTCTATCCTTTTTGCAAAGAAATGTTGTCAATTCTTGGACTTAAGGTAATCGTCGATGGCTTTTGCGGCAACCTTACCCGCCCCCATCGCGGAGATAACGGTTGCGGCACCCGTTACGGCATCGCCGCCGGCATACACGCCGTCCTTCGTGGTCTTACCCGTTGCTTCCTCAACGATGATACCGCCGTGACGGTTTACGTCAAGCCCTGCGGTGGTTGCCTTGATAAGGGGGTTCGGAGAGGTACCGATCGACATGATCACGGTATCCACGTCCAGCACGAACTCACTGCCCTCGACAGCGATCGGGCGGCGGCGGCCGCGCTCATCCGGCTCGCCAAGCTCCATGCGAATGCACTTCATGCCGGTGACAAAGCCGTTTCTCGGATCTCTCTTGTCCTCGGGATTTTCATAGCCGAGGATCTCAACGGGATTGCAGAGCAGACGGAATTCGATTCCCTCCTCCTCTGCATGCTCCACCTCCTCGCGTCTTGCGGGAAGCTCATCCATGGAGCGGCGGTATACGATATATACCTTATCCGCGCCAAGGCGAAGTGCGGTTCTTGCGGCATCCATTGCCACATTACCGCCGCCGACGACCGCAACGTTTCCACCCTTCATGATAGGCGTATTGGGATCGTCGCGGAAGGCCTTCATAAGGTTGCTTCTGGTCAAAAATTCATTGGCGGAATATACACCCTTCAGGCTCTCGCCGGGAATGCCCATGAAGTTCGGAAGACCTGCGCCCGAGCCGATGAATACGGCCTCAAAGCCCATGCCGAACAGCTCATCCACGGTCAGGGTCTTACCGATGATCATATTGGTCATGATCTCAACGCCCATCGCCTTGAGGTTATCTACCTCCTTCTGCACGATGGCCTTGGGGAGACGGAATTCGGGAATACCGTATACGAGAACGCCGCCCGCGGTGTGCAGTGCTTCAAACACGGTGACGTCATAACCAAGAAGCGCAAGGTCGGACGCGCAGGTGAGACCGGAGGGGCCGGAGCCTACGATGGCAACCTTATGACCGTTTTTGGGTGCGGTCTCGGGCACCTTATCGGAATGCGCGTTATGCCAATCGGCAACAAATCTCTCAAGACGGCCGATGCCCACCGGCTCGCCCTTGATACCGCGCACGCACCTCTGCTCGCACTGCGTTTCCTGCGGGCAAACGCGGCCGCAAACGGCGGGAAGGCCCGAGGTTTTATGTATGATTTCGTATGCGCCCTCGAAATCCCCCTCCTTGATCTTCTCGATAAAGGCGGGGATATGAATGTTTACTGGGCACCCCGTAACGCAGGGCATATTCTTGCAGTTAAGGCAGCGAAGCGCCTCGTCGATCGCCATTTCCTCGGTGTATCCGAGTGCGACCTCGTCAAAATTTCTTGCGCGAACCTCGGCCTCTTGCGTGGGCATAGGGTTCTTTTTCAGACTCATATTGGGCTTCTGCATTTTACTTTACCTCCTTTTTAAAGAGGTTGCACGCCTCTTCATACTTATGGCGCTCAAAATCGCGGTACATTGCGCCGCGGGACATCGCTTCGTCAAAATCCACCTCGTAGCCGTCAAAATCCGGACCGTCTACGCACGCGAACTTGGTGATGCGCTTTCCGTCTCTAACAAGCGTCAAACGGCAACCGCCGCACATGCCCGTGCCGTCGATCATGATGGGGTTCATCGAAACGGTGCAAGGAATGCCGTAGGGCTTGGTTGCAAGCGTAACGAACTTCATCATGATCAAAGGACCGATGGTGATCACGCGGTCAAAGCTTTGGCCCGCGGAAAGCATTTCGTTGATCGGAACGCATACGTTGCCCTGACGGCCGTACGATCCGTCATCCGTCATCACGAAAAGATCCTTCGATGCGGCGCGGAATTCATCCTCAAGAATGAGAAGATCCTTACTGCGGAAGCCGATCACGGAGGTGACCTCACAGCCTGCGGCGTGCAATGCCTCGGCAATGGGAAGCGCGATCGCGCAGCCAACGCCACCGCCGACGATCAGTACCTTCTTAAGGCCTTCGATCTCGGTGGGAACGCCGAGAGGGCCTGCAAAGTCGGAGATAAAGTCCCCCTCCTTTTTCGCATTCAGCGCAAGGGTGGTTGCACCGACGATCTGGAAAATGATCTTTACGGTGCCCTTCTCGCGGTCATAGCCCGCAACGGTGAGAGGAATTCTCTCTCCGTCGGCATCGACACGCAAAATAATAAACTGACCGGGCAGAGCCTTCGCCGCCACGAAGGGGGCTTCGATCTCCATCAGGGTCACGGTAGGATTCAGTACTTTTTTTGCAACAATACGATACATAGCCGTCTCTCACTTCTAAAAATATTTTAACTATTATATTATATATGATGCCAACGCAAATTGCAAGGGTTTATTCCAAAAAAAACGAACTTTTTGTCTTACTTGCGTTTTTTAAAGAATCGAACAATGTTCCGTTATGGTAAAAAACAAAGATATATAAGAGTTTTTGAGGAAAATTATAAAAGGCGGCTCGAAAACGAGCCGCCAAAATGATATAATAAAAGACATCACGAAAGCATGGAAAGCAGTCCCGCTTCATCCATGATCGAAACGCCGAGATCCTTTGCCTTCGTCAGCTTCGAGCCGGCTTCCTCGCCCGCAAGCACGTACGAGGTCTTTTTGGATACGGAGGAGGAGACCTTGCCGCCGTTTTGCTTGATAAGCTCGGTGGCCTCGTCGCGCGTCATGGTCGGGAGCGTGCCCGTGATGACGAAGGTGAGCCCCTCGAGCTTTGCAGAAGAAACCTGCTTTTTTGCCACGGTTTCCACGCCGAGCGCAGCAAGGCGCTCGCAAAGCGCGCGATGCGCGGGATCTTCAAAATATTCCACGATATAAGCCGCGGTGATCTCACCGATATCCGACATGGCAACGAAATCCTCTGCGGTGGCGCTGAAGAGTGCGTTCAGCGTGCCGAAGCGACCTGCGATCTGCTCTGCCGCAACCTCACCGACTTGGCGGATGCCAAGGGCATACAGAAGCTTTTCAAGACCGCGGCTCTTGGAGACCTCGATCGCGGCGATCAAATTCTGCGCGCTCTTCTCTCCCATGCGGTCAAGATCCTTCAAGTCCTCTGCCTTGAGGGTGTAAAGATCGGTGACGTCCTTGATCTTTTCATTTTTAAGAAGAAGCTCCACCATTTGCGGACCGAGGCCATCAATATTCATTGCTCCCTTGGACGCAAAATGCGCGATGCTTCGGCTTCTCTGCGCGGGGCATGCGGGGTTGACGCAGCGAACGGCCGTTCCGTCTCCCGCATCGTCCTGCTTTACAGCCTGCCCGCAGGAGGGGCAGACGGAGGGCATTTCATAAGGAACTTCCTCGCCGGTGCGGTTCTTTTCGATGGCACAAACGATCTCGGGAATGATCTCCCCCGCCTTACGGACGATGACCGTATCCCCGATGCGGATATCCTTTTCCTTGATATAGCTACCGTTATGAAGCGTAGCGCGGCTCACGGTCGTTCCCGCAAGGCGAACGGGCGAAAGCTCGGCAATCGGCGTGATAACTCCCGTGCGGCCGACCTGCACGGAAATGGAAAGAAGCTTGGTTTCCTTTTCCTCGGGGGGATATTTGAAGGCGACCGCCCATTTCGGGACGCCCGTTCCCTCTCCGATCTTCACGCGGCTTTCAAGATCGTCGATCTTGATGACGGCGCCGTCCATGTCGAAGGAAAGCTCGGGGCGCATCTCGCCGAGGGCGCTTATGTGCGCCTTGACGGCTTCGGCACTACCAAGGATCTCGTAATACGGCAGGACGGTAAAACCAAGCGCTTGCATTCGCTGCAGCGTTTCTCCGTGCGTTTTCGGGGTGTGCCCATCCATATAAAGCGCCCCCTCTTGCAGGTTGAAAACGAAAATTTCAAGTCTGCGCTTGGCCGCGATCTTGGGATCGAGCTGGCGCAGAGAGCCTGCCGCGGCGTTGCGCGGATTGGCAAAGAGGGGCTGCCCCTCGGCTTCTCTTTGCAGATTGGTTTCCTCGAATACGCGGCGCGGCATATACACCTCACCGCGCACGTTGAGATACGGGATCGGCTCGGAAAGCTTCAAGGGAATGGAACGCACCGTGCGAAGATTCTCGGTTACGTCCTCACCTACAAAGCCGTCTCCTCTCGTTGCGCCGCGCACGAAAACGCCGTTTTCATAGATCAGGGAAACCGAAAGTCCGTCTATCTTCGGCTCGACCGAATACCTCGGCTCTTCGCCGAGCCCCTCGCGCATTCTTTCAAGAAACGCATCCAGCTCCTCAAAGGAGAAAACGTCCGTCAAGCTTCCCATACGCACCGTATGGGTGAATTTTTCAAACTTATCCAAGGCACGGCCGCCGACACGCTTCGTCGGCGAATCGGGACTGTCAAGCGACGGATACTCCGCCTCAAGATCCTGCAGACGGCGAAACATTCTGTCATATTCAAAATCCGAGATCTCGGGCGCATCCTCTTCGTAATAGAGCCTTGCATTCTTCTCGATCTCTGCGCGGAGCGAAAGTATTTCCTTTTTTACGCTTTCGATTTCCATCTTATGCCCCTTCTAAATCTTTTTATATTATTTTACCACGAACGCAAAAAAAAGTCAATCAAAAGCCGAGAGTTTCTTGCTTAAAACCATAGATTCTCTTCATAGGGCTCTTCTTTTCGTAACGGAAACAGACGAGGTGTTTAAGTTGCACGCGCCTCGGTAGCCGTAAGAGAGTCGAACACATAAGGTTTGGAAGTGC
>JAFVQL010000022.1 GCA_017504785.1 Clostridia bacterium
AGCCCTTCGCTGCCTTGAGCACGTTCTTTCTTCTCTTGCGCGTCATCAATGCGCCTTTAACTCTTGCCATTTTCTATTTCCTCCAAATTTCTCGTTGTGCCGATTACTTCTAAATCAGGCTTCTGTAAATAGGAGCGAAGCTCTCGCTGAGGATCGCGCCCTTACGCAGACCTCTCTTGCGCTTGGAGGTCTTAATTCCCAAGTTGTGACGGTGGTTGTTGTGCGACATCTTTATCTTTCCGCCGCCGGTAAGAGAAAATCTCTTGGCAGATGCTTTATGCGTCTTAATCTTTCCCATGTTTTTACTCCTTTTCTTCGGGGTTATTCCCCATTATTTATCATAGCGATCCGAAAGGGATCTTTATAATAACAAAATTATTTTTTGTCGGGCTTCAGCGGTGCAATGATCACGTGCATAAAGCGGCCCTCGAGAGAAGGCTTCTTCTCCACACTGCCGCTTCCGGCAAGCGCATCGCAGAACTTCCCGATCACATCGTGGCCAAGCTCCATGTGCGACATCTCTCTGCCCTTGAAGCGAACCACAGCCTTTACCTTATTGCCCTCGGCAAGAAAACGTTTCGCGTGATTGATGCGCGTTTCAAAGTCATGCTGCTCGATACGGCAGGAGAGCTGGACCTCCTTCACCTTCACGATCACCTGCTTTTTCTTCGCTTCCTTTTCTCTCTTATCACGCTCAAAGCAGAACTTTCCGTAGTCAATTGCGCGACATACAGGGGGCGTGGCATTGGGCACGATCAGTACTAAATCAACCCCATGATTATAAGCGTAATTTCTCGCATCGTCGATCTTCATGATACCGACCTGCTCGTTTTCCGCTCCGATCACGCGAACCTCTGCCGCCTTGATCTCCTCATTGATAGGCAAATCCTTCGTATTGTTGGTGCTAATGGCTTTGTACCTCCATGAAAAATAAAAAAAGTGCGTGCAGAAACCGCACACACAGAGTCTCCCCCATCCAAAGAGGACGGCAAGGAAGTAAACTATGAACCATACGCACCCTTGTGGTATGGCGAGACGGAGTCTGCTTGTTTTTGAAGCATTCGCTTCTTCACGGCATGTATTATAGCACATTTATCACCGTTTGTCAACCCCTTTCGGAAAGTTTTTTTCGTTTTTTTCATTTTTAACCGTTTTCTCCCCTTTTGACAAATCCAAAGCGAAAAAATTGTGAAACTTTCCGTCTTTACAAGGACGGTTTTTGCGTGTATAATGATAAGGCAAAAACCACTCGCGGCGGATATCTCAAGCTCATGAGATGCACCTCCCCGCGCACTTTTTTGGCTTTTGCCGCAAAAAACGCGCGCGGCCGTTCCTCGCTTTTTCGGGGTATGGCTGCGGCGTTTTTTATTTTATTAATTTATTTTAAAATATTCGAAAAAGGGGTGGATTTTTCGCGGCGTTTGTGTTATACTGTTGTATTGAAATTATATAATGGAAGAAATGTTGTCGCGTGGCGGCTTTTCTTCCCCGCATACACACACTCTCTCTGCAAAAAGGAACAAAACATGAACAGCGAAGAAATGAACAACGAAACGATTGAAATATTTTCCGAGGTAACGCTTCCTCTGATCCCGCTTCGCGGCATCGTCGGCTTCCCCGGCGTGCAGCTGAGCGTTGAGCTGGCGAGAGGCTTTTCTCTCAAGGCCTTCACCGAGTCGGCAACCTCTGCCGAGGCGCGCATTCTACTCGTGACACAAAAGGATATTGCCGTGGATGAGCCGGTGCCCTCGGATCTTTTCAGCGTGGGTATTTTGGCGACCATTAAGCACGTTGTCAAAAACCCGCAAGGCAACCTTTCGGTTATTTTCGAGGGCATGGCGCGCGCAAAGATCCGCGAGATCTTTGTGAACGACGGCTATATGACGGCGACCGCAGTCACGAAAACCGACAGCCTGCATTTCCAGAAATCCCCGACGATGGATGCCTTGATGCGCGAGGTGAAAAACCACCTGATCACGGTCAAGGACGTGCATCCTACCTTCAACGAAGAGATGCGCGTGGCGGCCGAGGCGATCACCACGCCCGGATACCTTGCAGACTTCGTGGCATCCGCCGTTTTGATCGATTACAAGAACAAGCAAGAGGTTCTTGAGGCTATGACCGCAAAGAACCGACTTGAAAAGCTGCTCGTTTCGCTCGGCGAGGAGGCGATGCTTCTCCACTGCGAGCACGAGATCCAGATGCAGGTGCGCGAAAAGATCGACAAAAATCAAAAGGACTATTTCCTGCGCGAGCAGATCAAGGCCATCCAATCCGAGCTCGGCGAGGAGGATGATGACGAGATCCGCGAATACGACGAGCGCATTCAGGCCGCAAATCTTCCAAAGGAAGTGGAAGAAAAGCTTTACAAGGAGCTTGGAAAGCTCGCAAAAACACCCTTCGGCGCGGCAGAGGGCACGGTGCTCAGAACCTATCTTGACACCTGCCTCGACTTCCCCTTCGGCAAGCTCACCAAGGAAAATCCCACCGTGGAGAATGCAAGAAGGATCCTGGATGCCGAGCATGACGGTCTTGTCAAGGTGAAGGAGCGCATTCTCGAATTCGTCGCCGTCAAGCAATTCTCTCCCGACGTGAAAAACCAGATCCTCTGCCTTGTCGGACCGCCCGGCGTTGGCAAGACCTCGGTAGCGGCCTCGGTGGCGAATGCGCTGGGGCGCAAATACGCGCGCGTTTCGCTCGGCGGTATGCACGACGAGGCGGAGATCCGCGGCCACAGAAAGACCTACGTGGGCGCAATGCCCGGCCGCATCGTCACCGCGCTGATCGGCGCAAAGGTGGAAAATCCCGTGATCGTGCTGGACGAGATCGACAAGATGGCGAAGGATTTTCGCGGCGATCCCACCTCAGCTCTGCTTGAGGTCCTCGACCCCGAGCAAAACAAGTTTTTCCGCGACAACTTCATGGAGATCCCGATCGATCTTTCGGACTGCCTCTTTATTGCGACCGCGAACAGCTATGACGGCATTCCCCTTCCCCTGCTTGACAGAATGGAAGTGATCGAGCTTTCTACATATACGGATACCGAAAAGATGGCCATTGCGAAAAACCACCTGCTCCCCAAGCAGCTGAAGCGCAACGGCATGACGAAAAAGCGCTTCCGCATCACCGATGCAGCTCTCGCTGCCCTTATCCGCGGCTACACGCGCGAGGCGGGCGTGCGTAATCTTGAGCGCGAGCTTGCTTCGCTGATCCGCAAGGCGGCGAAAAGGATCGCGGAGAGCGGGGTAAAGAGCGTCACCGTTACCGAAAAGAACCTCGCATCCTTCCTCGGCAAGGTGAAGGTGATCCCCGAGCTTCCCGAGGAGAAAAACCCCGTCGGCATCGTCAACGGCCTTGCTTACACGCAAAGCGGCGGCGATCTTCTCAAGGTCGAGGTTGCGGCCATGGACGGTACGGGCAAGATCGAGCTGACCGGCTCGCTCGGCGAGGTCATGAAGGAATCCGCAAAGATCGCGCATTCCTACGTTCGCACCATTGCCAAGAGCTTCGGCATCGACGAGGAATTTTATAAGAACAAGGATCTGCACATTCACTTCCCCGAGGGCGCCGTTCCCAAGGACGGTCCTTCCGCAGGTGTAACGATGATGAGTGCCATCGTTTCCGCTTTGGGCAACATTCCCGTGAAGCGCGAGATCGCCATGACGGGCGAGCTGACGCTGCGCGGAAAGGTGCTTCCCATCGGCGGACTGAAGGAAAAGACGCTGGCGGCTTACCGCTCCGGTATCCGCACCGTGCTGATTCCTGCACAGAACGAAAAGGATCTTGACGAGGTGGATGCTGAAGCGCGCGCCAATTTGACGTTTATCCCCTGCCGCACCGCCGAAGAGGTCCTCTCCCACGTTTTAGACCGATAAGATCGGGGTATACTGTATGAAATTTAACGTAAACAACGTATCGCTTCGCCTTTCGGCGGGCAGAGCAGCGCAGTTCCCGCGCGAGCCGCGGCCGCAGATCGCGCTCTCCGGGCGCTCCAACGTCGGAAAAAGCTCTCTGATCAATACGCTTCTCGGAAGAAAGTCCTTGGCGAGAGTTTCCTCCGCGCCCGGAAAGACGATCACCGTCAATTTCTACGATATTGATAAAAAGCTCTATCTTGTGGACCTGCCCGGCTACGGCTACGCGAAAAGATCCCAGGATTCCAAGAGATCCTGGAGCACGCTGACCGAGGATTATTTTCTTAAAAATCCTTCCGAGGACGCGCTAAAGCTCGTTTTGCAGCTGATCGATATTCGCACCGGCCCCACCGACGACGATATTATGATGATCAACTTCATGGTGGATCACGACATTCCCTTCGAGGTCGTGGCAACCAAGACGGACAAATTATCGAAGACCCAGCTCAAGGCATCTCTTGAGGTGCTTGAGAAGACCGTATTTGCAGGCACGGGCATCAAGCCCTTCCCCTTCTCTTCCGTGACGAGAGAGGGGCGGGACAGCCTGATGCGCCTGATCGAAACGGCAATCGAGGACTGATCCTTCGGTCCTTTTATAAAAGCAAGGAGGCATCGCTTTTTTGGAAACCTATCTTTTTGCGGCGCTTGCGGCTCTGATCGCACTCACCGCACACGAATATTGCCACGGCTATGCCGCTTACAGACTCGGCGATCCCACGGCACGGAATATGGGAAGACTCACGCTCAATCCCATCAAGCATATCGATCCGATCGGCGCGCTCTGCATGGTGCTCTTTCACTTCGGATGGGCAAAGCCCGTGCCGATCGATCCGCGCTACTTCAAGAACCCCAAAAAGGGCTTTGCGATCACGGCACTGATGGGTCCGGTCTGCAATCTCGTGCTCTCTTTTCTTTCTGCGGGTGCGTATTTATTGGCCTACGCGCTTTTAAAGGACGTGCTCTTTGAGAGCGAGCTTTGGTTCACGGTGGCAAAAAACGGACTTTTGTTTCTTTTCGTTTTCCATTCCGTGAATCTCGGACTTGCCATTTTCAATCTTATACCGATCCCGCCGCTTGACGGCTCGCGCCTTCTTTCCGTAGTTTTGCCGCAAAAGCAGTATTTTTCCCTGATGCGCTACGAAAGATATATTTACTTCGGACTGCTCGGCTGGCTCTTTATCGGTGATTTTCTTTACGATTTTCTTCTCCGCATATTGCCGGTCGCGAACAATGCCCTGCTTGCATCTCTTCTGAAGCTCCTCTCGCTTTCCGAGCTTCTCGGCAGCGCGATGCAGTATATATCAAATGCAATGATGTGGATCTGGCAGCTGATCCCCTTTCTTGCATAACGCTTTGAGGTGACTTTATGTTTGAAACGATAAACTATCGGCTCGACCAATTTGAAGGGCCGCTTGATCTTCTTCTTACGCTGATCAAGAAAAACAAAGTGAATATCACGGACATTCCGATCGCCTTGATATGCGACCAATACGTGGAATACATCGAAAACGCGAAGAAGATGGATCTCGAGGTCGCAAGCGAATTCATCGTGATGGCGAGCGAGCTGATGCTCATCAAGAGCCGCATGCTTCTGCCCCACGAGGAAGGAACGGAAAACGACCCCAGACGCGAGATCGCGGACGCTTTGCGCCTTTACCAGCAGGCAAAATGGGCGGCAAAGGAGCTTGCGCCCATGTACGCAGAATTCGGCGGCCGCTTCGTAAAGGGCACGGACGACGTTCCGCCCGAAAAGGGACTGCCCCTCAATCTTCAAACGGATATGCTCATGAAGGCGCTGAACGCCGTGATGCGCCGCATGAAGATCGCCATGGCGGAAAGAAAGCCCGCCGACCTCGTCAATCCCTTGATCAAGCACCACGTGGTTTCGGTCGAGGAAAAGATCGAAGAGATCTGCATGATGCTCGCCGACACGGGCGAGGCTTCCCTTTACGATCTGCTCTCGGTTTCTCCCACGCGCGCAGACCTTGTGGCACGCTTTATGGGCATTCTCGAGCTGATCAAGATCGGGCGCATTCTGATCACGACCACCAAGATCATCGAGGACGTCGTTGAATACGAGAGCCTCGGCATCCATATGCGCTTTATTCTGAACAACGACTACATACCGCCCGCAGAGAGCACGGCGAGCGAATTTGACACGCCGCCCGCATCCGAGGAGAAAAAAGAAGAGGACAAACAGGAGTGAGCACGATGAGCGAAGAAATCAAAACAATAGCGAAAGAGGATGAGATCCCCGCAAGGGAGATCGTTTACGAGGAGGCCATCGAGGCCATTCTCTTCGCGGCGGGACATCCGATCACCTATACGAACCTTGCAAGAGTTTTAGATCTCACCCCCGGCAAGGTGAAGGACATCGTGGTGGAATACGCGCGCACCTATAACACGACGGATATGCCGCGCGGCGTGATTCTGCTTGCATACGAGGATTCCTGCCAGCTTTGCACCAAGCAATATTATCTGCACGAGATCCGCGAGGCGCTCGGAATCAAGAAAAACGGAACGCTTTCCACCTCCTCGATGGAAGCGCTTGCGATCGTGGCTTACAATCAGCCCGTCACGAGAATGTACGTGGATACGCTCCGCCGCGCCGACTCCTCTTACGCCATGAACAACCTGATCGACCGCGGACTGATCGAATGCAAGGGCCGTATGGACGTGCCCGGGCGCCCGATGCTCTACGGAACGACCAACGACTTCCTTCGCTGCTTCGGCCTTTCTTCGCTCGCAGATCTTCCCGGCACGAGCGAGGAGCTGATGGCACTCTTTGCACAGGGCAAGAACACGCCTGACAAGACCGAGGAGGAGATCGACGGCGCAGAGCAGCTCGCCATGGAGCTTGAGGGTGCAGAGGAAGATGCACCGAAGGCAGAGGACTCCGCGAATACCCCCAAGGACAACACCCACACCGAGGAGACCTCGGCAGAGGACGACATCATCGATTACGAATAATACGTAAGGGAGATGCTTTCCGTTTGGCGTTTTTTTGCTTGATTGTGTTATTTCTTTCGCTTCTGACGCTTTTTCTTTTCTCCCCCGTCGTGATCCGATATGCCAAGGACACGGAAGGGGCGATCAGCTTTCACTTTGTTTTCTTCTCGTTTTCACTTTCCAAAAAAGCGGCGAGGGACGAAAAAGGAAGAAAGAAAAAGCCTACAAGGAAGAAAAAGGGAGAAAAAAACGCGAGTGTGCCGCGCGCCTTTTTGCGCGCTTTGGAGCATACCGCCCCCAACGGAAGGATCTGCATTCAAAGCCTCCCCTTTCCCGCATCTCTTTCGCCCGATCGGGCGGCTCTTGTCACGGGCGGATATTATTTTCTGATCAGCGTGCTTGCGATCCCCTTCGGGCAGTTGACCTGCGATCCGCTTTTAAATGCAAGGACCAACCTTTCTGCCAAGATCGATCTTCGGCTTCAAATGCGAGCATACGCTTTTTTGCATACTTTTCTTGTCTTTTTGGCACAATATAGGAAGGAAAAGGAGGCAATGAAGCATGGCAGAAACAAAAATGAGTGACATTATACGCACCTCGCTCGAGGGCGTGAAGGAATTTGCGGAGAAGGATACCTTTATCGGGGACGTGATCGTTACGCCCGCGGGCGTCAGCATCATTCCCGTATCTCGCGTGAACATCGGGTTTGCGACCGGTGGCGTGGATTACGCGGCCAAGCGCATCTCTCCCGCCGGAAATTTCGGCGGTGGCGGCGGTACGGGCATCAGCATCACGCCCGTTGCTTTTCTGACGGTGACACCGGATGCAAAGGTAAATCTCATTCCCATAGAG
This sequence comes from Clostridia bacterium, assembly GCA_017504785.1. GTDB lineage: Bacteria > Bacillota > Clostridia > Oscillospirales > CAG-272 > UBA1740. The sequence continues at coordinate 7,716 of JAFVQL010000022.1, forward strand.
GAATCCGCGCTTCCCTCTACCGTGGACCGCGTGGCAGACGTGATCGAAAGCACGCCGCGCATCATTCAAAAGATCAAGGAAGCGCTGTTTTAACAAAAATTAGATCGCGCTTTTCGGAATATCCTGCTTTTGCCGTGGAAAACTAACGGCGAAGCGAACCTTTTGTTTCGCTTTCAAAATATAAAAGGATATTTCCGTTATGTTTAACCAAGGAAAATTTCGCCTGATCGCCACGGCGGTCCTGGCGGCCATTCTCTTCTCCGTTTTCACGATTTTCGTTTTTTCGGATGCATCGCCCACCGTCAGTGCGCGCGGCGCGGCTCTTTTCTCTCCCGATACGAACACCTTCCTCTACGAAAAAAACGGAGATACGCGCATGCCGATGGCAAGCACGACCAAGATCATGACGGCTTTGCTGGCGGCAGAGATCGGCGACCTATCCCAAAGGATCAAGATCCCACGCGAGGCCACGGGCATTGAAGGCTCTTCCCTCTATCTATGCGAGGGCGAGGTGCTTTCTTTAGAGGAGCTGCTTTACGGACTGATGCTCCGCTCTGCCAACGATGCGGCGACCGCCATTGCGCTCGCGCTCTGCGGCTCTGTTTCTGCCTTTGCCGAAAAAATGAATGAAAAGGCAGAAGCACTCGGGCTTTCCGATACGCATTTTGATAACCCGCACGGGCTTGACAGCGAAAATCACTTTACGACCGCGAAGGATCTTGCAAGACTCGGCGCGGCGGCGATCGAAAACGAAACGGTGCGCCGCATTGCTTCTACTTATAAGATCACGATCGGCGAGGGAGAATCGCGGCGTTTGATCGTAAACCATAACAAGCTTCTTCATTCCTACGAGGGATCGATCGGCTTAAAGACCGGATTTACGAAGAAATGCGGGCGTTGCCTCGTCGGTGCGGCAGAAAGAGACGGCGTTACGCTCGTGAGCACCACGCTATCCGCGCCCGACGATTGGGATGACCATAAAAGGATGCTCGACTACGGCTTTTCAAGGCTTACCTGCTACGCAAGACTTGCGCCCGAGCAATTCCAAAAAGAGATCGCGGTGCTCGGCGGAAAAGAAAGCACCGTGACCGTGAAAAACAGCGAGGGCTTTTCCCTCGTCGAAGAGGCGGGGCTTGCCGAGGTGAAAATGCAGGTTCGCTTAAATCCCACCGCCGCCGCGCCAATATCCAAGGGCGACGTGCTCGGACAGATCCTCTATCTGCGAGAGGGGCGGCTTCTCGGCTCGGTTTCTCTTTATGCCGCCGAGGATATTCCTGCTTTACAAAAGAAAAAACGCGGTTTTTGGCCGTTTTGATACAACGAAGGTATACGTTTTTGAAGGAGACGATATGAAAAAGGTTCGCTTACAGAAATTTTTGGCGGATGCGGGGCTTATGTCCCGCCGCGCCGCCGAGGCAGAGATCGCGGCAGGGCGCGTTTCGGTGAACGGCCATCCCGCCGAGATCGGCATGCAGGTGGATCCCGCCGCGGATCTCGTTACATACAGAGGAAAAAAAGTTGTTTTTTCCAAAAAAGAGCACGTTTATATTATGATGAACAAGCCGCGCGGCTACCTCTGCTCCACCGAGGACGACCGAGGCAGAAAGTGCGTGACCGATCTTCTCGACGGCGTGAATGCGCGCGTTTATCCCGTGGGCAGACTTGACCTGATCTCCGAGGGACTTTTGCTTCTGACGGATGACGGAGAGCTGAAAAACCGCCTCACGCATCCCTCCTATTCCCTTCCCAAGGTCTACCGTGTGAAGGTCGGCGGCGAGGTGAGCGAAAGCCAGCTCGTGACGCTCGGCTCGCCCTTGGTGATCGACGGCTACAAGATCCGCCCCGTCGAGGTTTCGATGGGCGAGAGTGATGAGAGCGGCACGGTGCTGAAGATGACCTTGAAGGAAGGCAGAAACCGCCAGATCCGAAAGATGTGCGAGCAGGCGGGACTGACCGTGAAGCGCCTTTCGCGCGTTTCGATCGGCAATCTGAAGCTGGACGGGCTCCCCGTCGGCAAATGGCGGTATCTTGACGAGCGCGAGGTGGAGTATTTATATAAAGCGACGAAGGAAAGAAAAAATGTTTAAGATCTTCCCGATTCAAGACGAAAAAACGAAGAGCACCTACGCCGCAGCCTGCGGTGCGGTGGCACGCGCGGATGCCTTTGCTTACGGCATGGCGGATGCCGAGAGCCTTGCAATCATGGGCTTTTCACAGTTTGATCTCGACGGTAACCGCGCCACGCTTTACGATCTGAAGGAAAGACTCGGGCAAAGCGATTTTGAGGCGATCTTCATTCTCGGGCGCGCAACGCTCGAATTCGTGGAGCGGTGCGGTGCGGAGGAATGCTTCGCTTCCCTCACAGCGGCGGACGAGACGCTGCTTCGCGCCATTGGACTTCGCACCGAGCGCGAGGGCGGCCTTTCGGGGCGCATTGCAGGTATGTTCGACGGACACTGCGACGGACACAAGGAAACGGATTCCGATTGATCCTTACATATTTATTTAAAAGACGGCCGCGCTACGGCGCGCCCGCATATAACAGCGGAAGCAAGCCCCCGCCCCACAAAAAAACAAAATGAAGTTCACTTCTTCATGAAAACCGCCCGAAGGCATTTCGCATTCGGGCGGTTTTTTTAACTATATTGACAGTTCACTCTTATAAAAGATTTTGTTTAGAGTTATGAGGTTCGCTTTCGCTCACCGTTATGAATTTCTACGCAAATGTTATGATATGATTACCCATCAAACCTTAAACTTGGCGAAGCCAATCATAACGATACGAAGTATCTCATAACTCATAACTTGCCCGTAAGGGCAATTATAGTTTTAGCGTGTTCTCCGTTAAGGATAACACGCTAATGGGTGATGTCCTTTTTATTCGTAAAGCGAGAGGAACTGGAGCACCTTATCGAGCGGGACGGCGCAGCCCTTGCCGAAGGCTTCCCCGTTCTCGGGCGGGATGCCTGCATAGTTTACGCCGACGAGCGCAAGATCGCCATCGAGAAGAGGGCCGCCGCTTGAGCCGTTTGCGATCGGGGCGGTGTGATGAACGATCTCAAAGGTGACGTTGCTTTCTTCCTTCGCGCTTTCGGGCAGCGCGGCGGTGCGATAATCGAGCACCTCACCGAAGGTGATGGCGTGGCTCTGATTTTTCGGCGAGCCGAGGGAGATGACCTCTTCCCCCACCGCGGCGTTTTCCTTCGCAAAGGGAATCGCGGAGAGCGCATCCCCCGCATACGGGAAGGAGAGGATGGCAAGATCGTAATCCGCGGAAATGGCGGGATCGGCAAGAAGATCCCTTCGATGGACCGTTGCCTTATATTCCTCGCCCTGAAAATCCGTGACCGTGATCGTTTGCATTTTCGTGGGGGCGTACGCTACGTGGCAATTCGTTAAAACGTAGGCGCGGCCGCCCTCGAGCTTATAGACAAAGCCCGAGCCTTGGGATATCCATTCCCCGCCGTTTATAAAATAGCTGTTTGAAACCGTGACGAGCGAGGGCATGACGCTTTGGGTGATAGCGTTGGTGAGCACAGCACCGTCCAAAACGAAGCCCGCATAAAGCACCCTTTCCGTCAAGACGGGAGAGGAAAAATCATACTCGTTTTCACACGCCTCGTCCGTATACCAGCCACTAAAGAGTTTCCCCTTGATATGTGGCGTTTTGGGCGGAGAAACGACCTCTCCGAGCGGTACGAAAACGCTTTGCGACGTATCCGCGCAAACGAAGGTGACCTTCACCTCTATGCCCACGCCATCCGAAAAGGAACAGCCGCAAAGAGAAAATAAAATACTAAAACAAATGAATAGGGAGAGAATTTTTCTTTTCATAAAAAAACCTCAAAAGCATGGACCTTCGGTTTTGATATGCATGCAAGGCATGCGTGATATGGACTTCTAAAAAGTCGTGATAAGCACACGAGCGTGCGTGATGCATGCAAGTGAGAGATCACTTATCGTCGGGGAGCTTACGGCCGAGGACATCTCTGTATTTATGATAGAATTCCTCGTATTTTCCCTCATCCAGCGCATCACGGATCTTCTGCATCAGCTCGTTATAGAAATAGAGGTTATGCAGCACCGCAAGGCGCATACCGAGCATTTCCTTCGCCTTAAAAAGATGGCGGATATAGGAGCGAGAATAGTGACGGCAGGCGTGGCAACCGCAGCTTTCGGAGATCGGGCGCGGATCCTTCATAAAGCGCTCGTTCTGAATGGTGATCTTGCCCTCCCACGTGAACACGTTACCGTGGCGCGCGTTGCGGCTGGGCATGACGCAATCGAAGAAATCCACGCCGCGGTATACCGCCTCGACGATGTTTTGCGGCGTGCCGACACCCATCAGATAGCGGGGCTTATCGGTCGGCATATAGGGCTCGACCGTTTCGATGATATGATACATCGTTTCCGCATCCTCGCCGACGGCAAGACCGCCGATCGCATAGCCGTCACAGGGGACCTTGGCGGTTTCGATCATATTTTCGATACGCAGATCCTCGTACGTGCCTCCCTGATTGATGCCGAAAAGCATCTGATCCTTATTCACCGTGTCGGGAAGCGCGTTCAAGCGATCCATTTCCGCGCGGCAACGCTTGAGCCAACGGATCGTGCGCTCCTGCGATGCCTTGACGTATTTATAGGGCGAGGGGTTTTCCACGCACTCGTCAAACGCCATGGCAATGGTCGATCCGAGGTTGGACTGGATCTGCATGGATTCCTCGGGACCCATAAAGATGCGCTTGCCATCTACGTGCGAGTTGAAGGAAACGCCCTCCTCCGTAATCTTACGCAAGGATGCCAAGGAAAAGACCTGAAATCCGCCCGAATCCGTGAGAACGGGACGATCCCAGTTGAAAAATTTATGCAGTCCGCCCATTTCGCGGATCAGGCGGTCACCCGGGCGGATATGAAGATGATAGGTATTCGAAAGCTCGACCTGGCAGTTCACTTCCTTCAGATCCTCTGTGGAGATACCACCCTTGATGGCGGCGGACGTTCCGACGTTCATGAACACCGGGGTCTCGATCGTTCCGTGCACGGTCTCAAAGCGGGCACGGCGCGCCTTACCTTCGGTTTTCAGTAGAGTAAATTTTCCCATATATGCTCCAAAAATTACTTAATTCTGTCAAAATGCCGATCCAGCTCGCGCTTGGATAAGCGATATGCGATGGGGCGGCCGTGCGGACATACGGTGATATCCGGAAGTGCAAGCACGCGCTCCACGATAAACTCGGTGATCTCGCTGCCGTACCTTCTGCCGCCCTTGATCGCCGCCTTGCAAGCGACCTGATAGAGTGCCCTTTCACGGCGCAAAGCCTCGGTAAGACTCGGGTTTCCTCTTCCCTTCGAAAGCTCGTCCGCCATCTTGGCAAACAAGCCCTCCGCATCGGACGCGCCGATGGCATCGGGGATCGCCGTGATCTCTACACCCTTGCCGACCAAGGAAAATTCAAAGCCGACCGAGAGAAGATCCTCTCGGTATTCCTCCGCGGCAGAAAGGCTCTCGGCATCAAGGACGAGGGCAAGCGGCAGAAGAAGCGACTGCGAGGCAACGCGGCCGTCCTTTTCGCGCGAGGCCTTCAGATCCTCGAAAATGATGCGCTCGTGCGCGGCGTGCTTATCGATGATCAAAAGATCGCTTTCGATCTCGACCATGAGATAGCAGTCAAACGCCTCGCCGACGAATTTATACGCCTTTTTCTCGGGGAGCGCAGGGGCGGGCTCGGGTGCGGTCATGACCGGGGGGATAAAGGGCGCGCCGCCCTTTTCCTTCGCCATTTCCGCGGTAGAGGACGCCACCTGACACACAGGCTCGGCGGTCTTATATTTTTCGAGAATATCGATCGATTCCTTGGGCGAAAGCTCCGTGCCGAGCGTCTGCGCGCGCTTTGCGGGCGCGCTGCCCGCTTCGCGGTAGGTCGGGGCGGGATACGCCTTCGGCGCATCCGTATGCTTTTGGCTTACGCTACCCGAGGAAAACGAAGAGGCTGCGGCGCGCACGCTTTCCGTGCCCAAAGAAAAGCCCTCCTTCGATGCGCTCGGCATTCTTTGCACGAGAGGCGGCATAGAAAGCTGCTCACCGGCGGTCTTTTCTCCGAGCGGCACGAAGGCGGCGCTCAAGGGGCGTGCGGGCGCGTGCCTTGCACCGATCTCAAGCTCGGGGCGCCATGCGGCCTCCTCCAAGGTACGGCGCACCGCGTGGTACACCGCCTCGAAAACGATGCGCTCGTCCGAGAACTTCACCTCAAGCTTGGCGGGATGCACGTTGACGTCCACAAACGCGGGATTCATGCGTAGAAAGAGAACGCAGACCGGAAAGCACTCGGGCGCGATGTACGAGGTGTATGCCTTTTCGAGAGCGGCCATCACCGTCAGGCTCTTGACGTAACGTCCGTTGATAAACACGTTTTGCATATTGCGGTTTTTGCGAACGTTATCCGAACGGCCGACAAAGCCCGTGACCTCAACGCCCTCTGCCTTTGCATCCACAGCGTGAAGCTTTTTTGCAAAATCTCTGCCGTGCACGGCGGAGATCGCATTTTTCAGATCGCCATCCCCCGGCGTTTTGAAGCGTTCCTCACCGTCGACCAAAAGCTGGATGGAGATATCGGGGCGCGAAAGTGCCACGCGCTCAAGAAGCGCGGCAACGTTCATTGCCTCGGTGGCATCCTTCTTTAAGAATTTGCGGCGCGCGGGCACGTTATAGAAGAGGTCCTCGACCACCACCGTCGTTCCCGTGGATGCACCGACCGCGGAAATATCCAATACGGCACCGCCCTCGGAAATGAGCATCGTTCCCTCTTCGGCCTCTTCGGTTTTGGTTATGATCGTGACCTTCGACACCGAGGAGATGGCGGCGAGCGCCTCGCCGCGAAATCCAAGCGTCATGATCGCGGCAAGGTCTTCCTTATCGCGGATCTTGCTCGTGGCGTGCCGCTTTAAGGCAACGGGAAGATCCTCCGCCGTCATGCCGCATCCGTTATCCGTCACGCGGATCATGGCAACGCCGCCGCGCTTGATCTCTGCGACGATGCGCGTTGCACCCGCATCAATAGAGTTTTCGAGAAGCTCCTTTAAGACCGACGAGGGGCGCTCCACCACCTCGCCTGCCGCTATGAGGTTTGCGATCTCGAAGCTGAGTACGTTAATTTTTCCCATATTTTATCCTTCACTTTCCGATCAGGAAAGTTGTTTTTTCAGGTTAAAAAGAAGATTCATCGCCTCAATGGGCGTCATCGTATTGAGATCCGCCGAGCGAATGGTATCGGCAACCTCGGCTTCCTTCCCCGCCGAAAGCGCGGAGAAAAGATCCGGCTCGGCTTCCTTGCGGATCACGGGGGCGGACTTTGCACCGCTTCCCGATTCGATCTCGGAAAGGATCTCTCTTGCGCGCTTGATGACTTCACCCGGAAGCCCTGCAAGCTTTGCGACCTCGATACCGTAGGAATCGTCCGTCCCGCCTCTGACGATCTTGCGAAGGAAGGTGATGGAATCCGCGCGCTTCTTTGCCGCAATATTGTAATTCACGATACCTTCAAACTGATCCTCCATGACCGTCAGCTCATGGTAATGCGTGGCAAAGAGAGTTTTTGCGCCGATCTTCTTCGAGTGCGTGTATTCCACGACGGCGCGGGCAATGGCCATACCGTCAAAGGTGCTCGTTCCGCGCCCCACCTCGTCGTAAACGATCAGCGAGCGGCGGGTGGCGTTTTTCAGAATGGCGGAAACCTCGGTCATTTCCAGCATGAAGGTGGACTGTCCGGAAGCCAGATCGTCCGATGCGCCGACGCGCGTGAACACCTTGTCCACGATACCGATCTTCGCCTCTCTTGCGGGAACGAAAGAGCCGATCTGCGCCATCACGGCGATCAGGGCTACCTGACGCATATAGGTGGACTTACCCGCCATATTGGGACCGGTAATGATCATCATGCGGTTGGCACCGGTATCCAGCAGCGTATCGTTTGGAACGAAATAATTGTCCGTCACGAAGCGTTCTACCACGGGGTGGCGTCCATCCTTGATATAAAGGTCGGTGGAAAGGTCCACCTCGGGGCAAACGAAGTTGTTTTTATCCGCTACCTCGGCAAGACTGCGGTATACGTCCACGGCGGCAAGCACGGCGGCCGCACCGCGGATGCGCTCGTTTTGCTGACAGATCATTTCGCGAAGCTCGGAGAAGATCTCGAACTCCAGCGAGCAGAGCTTTTCCTCCGCGCTGAAGATCGTGCTTTCCATGTCCTTCAGCTCTTGGGTGATATAACGCTCGCAGTTCACAAGCGTTTGCTTTCTTACGTAGCGGTCGGGCACGCTGTCCACAAAGGACTTTGATACCTCGATATAGTATCCAAACACCTTGTTATAGCTGACCTTGAGGGTGCGGATGCCGGTTTCTTCCTTTTCCCTCTCCTCGATCGATGCCATGATCTCGGTGGAATCGTTTTTGATATGTCTGTAATAATCGACCTCGGAATGGAAGCCCTCGCGGATCATGCCTCCCTCACGCACGGTCAGAGGCGGTGTATCCGCAATGGCGCGCATCAAAAGATCGCAGATATCCGAAAGAGGATCGAGCTCTGCCGCAAGCGAAACGAGTGCTTCGTTTTTCGAGTCCGCGAGCATATTCTTCACAGCGGGCAGACAGGAGATGCTGACCGCGATGGCGCGCAGATCCCTTGCATTGGCGGTACCGTAGACCGCCTTCGCCGTTAGTCTTTCAATATCCAAGACTGTGGAAAGCGCCTCTGCCATATCGGCGCGAAGGTTATAATCCTTTACGAACGCAGATACGAGTGCTTGACGGTGCGAGATCACCACGGGATCGAGAAGCGGCTTCAAAACGAAGGAGCGCAGAAGGCGCGCGCCCATGGCCGTTTTGGTCTTATCCAGCACCCAAAGCAAGGATCCCTTTTTACTCTTTTCGCGCATCGATTCGCAAAGCTCCAAATTGCGTCGGGTATTGTAATCCAGCTCCAAGAACTGTCCCTTGGAATACACGCGCAGCTCTCTTACGAACGCGATCTCGCTCTTCTGCGTTTTCTGTATGTACAGCAGAAGCGCGCCGACGGCCATCACCATTTCGGGGGCGTCTAACTTTTCGCTCTCCTTCGCGTAATACCGATCGACTGCGCCCTTGGCTCTTCCGTAATCAAAAAGAGAGGACTCATCGTCGGTGATGTAGGTATTGTATTTATCCTTTACGGAGCGCGTAACGGCGCCGCTCTGCCCTGCCTCGTCAAAAAGGATCAGCTCGGCAGGCTGATAGACCGAAAGCTCACTCTCGAGAACGGACGGCGGCATCGTGCTCGGAAGGAAGGTCGCAGATACCTCGCCCGTGGATACGTCCGCCGCCGCAAGGGCGACGCCCATAGATCCGTAGCAAAGGGCACAAAGGAAATTATTTTTCCCCTCGTTCAGCATTTCTCCGTCCGTCACCGTTCCCGGGGTAACCACACGGGTCACGTCACGGCGCACGAGTCCCTGCGCGCTCTTCGGATCCTCCACCTGCTCGCAGATGGCAACCTTGAAGCCCTTTTCGACAAGACGGGATACGTATACGTCGGATTTATGAAACGGCACGCCGCACATCGCCGCGCGCTTTCCGCCGCCGCATTCTCTGCCCGTGAGCGTCAGCTCCAATTCTCTCGAAACCAAGACGGCATCCTCAAAAAAGCATTCGTAAAAGTCGCCCAGACGGTAAAAGAGGATATACCCCTCGTACTGCGCTCTGACGTCTAGATACTGCTGCATCATCGGTGTCACGGTTTCGAGATCTTTTCTGTTATCGATCACCTCTGCCACTTGTGTCACTCCTTCCGTTTTTTCAACTCAAGCGCGGAACGCCTCTTATTCAGTCGGCGTTCCGCTCGCGTTTTTTCTGTCAATGGCAGCCGCCGCAGGTCGAGCAATCGTGCGTGCACTTCGAGGGGCGCTCGCCGGTGATGCAGAACTTGATCTCGGCGTTTACCTCTGCCATCAAGGCGTTCAGGGCATCCTGCGCCTGCGTGAAGGCAACGTACTTCTCGTTTACAACGATCTCTGCCGCAAGCGACTCCATGTGCTCGCGCAGCTTTGCCACGGTTTCTTCCTTGGTGTCGTTATCCTCTTTGATAAACTCCTCGGTGAGAAGCTTTCTGTCGGTCTCATACTCCGCAAGCTTTGCCTGCAAGGCGGCATCCGAGTCGTACGCTTCCTTGGCAAGCGAAAGCGCCCGGATCTCGTCACTCTCCGAGATCGCGATTCCAAGCGTGTGTGCAAGCTCGATGATTTTCGTCATTTTTATATCCTCGTTTCATTTTTAATCGTTTCGTTTGAATTTCCATTCAAGGCCTCGCCAAAGAGATCAAACGGCGTTGCCTTCGTGATCTTCACGTAAATAAATTCCCCAATGCGCCGTTTCTTATCCGTAAAGCGCACGAGTTTTCCGCCCGCGGTACGGCCGATAAAGTTGCCCGCTCCCTCGCGTGCCTCATCGTCTACGAGAACGCGCTCGACACGGTCAACGTACGGAAGGTTCTTTTTAAGGGCGATCTCCTTTTGCATGGCAAGGAGCCTTGCCATACGGTCGCTCTTCTCCTCGTCCGTGATCGTATTCTCCATTTTTGCGGCCTTCGTCCCCTCGCGCGGCGAGAAGATAAAGGAAAAGATCATATCGTATTCCACCTTTTCGATGATCTTTATCGTTCCGAGGAAATCCTCCTCGGTCTCACCGGGGAAGGCAACGATGATATCGGTCGTCAAAACGATATCGGGCACGGCGGCGCGCAGCTTTTCCACGATGGAAAGATAATGCGCCGTGGTGTACGTACGGTTCATATTCTTCAGGATACGGTCGCTTCCCGCCTGCAAAGGCAGGTGAAAGGAGGGCGCGATCTTACCTTTATATTTTTTCATCGCCTCGATCAGCTCGTCCGATACGTCCTTGGGATGGCTCGTCATAAAGCGGATAAGGAAGTCCCCCTCCAGCTCGGCAATGCGAGAGATCAAGGAAGCAAAGCTCATATCCGCGCGGTAGGAATTGACGTTTTGACCGAGAAGCGTGATCTCCTTGACACCGCTTGCGATCAGCGCACGGCATTCCTCGATCACGGCGGCGCTTTCGCGGCTTCGCTCTCTGCCGCGCACGTAAGGAACGATGCAGTAGGAGCAGAAGTTATTGCAGCCGTACATGATCGAAACGTATGCACGGTGATCGCTCGTGCGGCAAATGGGAAGCCCCTCGGCGATCCTGCCGTCATCCTCACCGAGAACAAAGGAGCGGCGGCTTTCAAGAAGCGCAGCAGCCACGAGTTCGGGCAAGCGGAACAGGCGGTTCGGCTCTAACGTGAAGGTGACGAAATGAAAGTTTTTCTTGATATGCTCCACCATGTGAGGCTCGGCGGCCATACAGCCGCAGATGCCGATCACGGTTTCGGGCCTTGCAGTCTTGATCGCCTTGAAGCGACCAACGATGGAGAGCGCCTTCAATTCCGCATGGCGGCGAATGGCACAGGTATTTACAACGATGAGGGACGCCTCCTCCGGCTCCTTCGCGGCAGAATAGCCCATCGCCTCGGCCATGCCGCGGATGCGCTCGCTGTCCGCCTCGTTCTGCTGACAGCCGAGAGTGAGAACGAAATACTTCTCGCCCTTCCCCTCCGTCATGCGCCGAACAAGATCTGTCCCAAGATCGGGATAAAAGGTTCTCGTTTCCATAGATAGTTCCTAAATAAAGAAAATATTTAACTTAATAATTATAGCATAGAGAGCGGAAATTGTCAAATGTTTTTTAAGGGAAGACATCGGATCTGCATTTTTGATGCCCGCCCAAAGAAAAGCCCCTTTATTTGCCGAGCAGGCGAAGGGCGCGCATGGCAAGGCACTGCGCGCTAAGGCCGACGAAATCGTACAGATCACAGATCGAAGAAGGCTTTGCAAAGTTATCCTCGATCGCGGCGATCTCGATCCTTGCGGTCTTTGAAAGCAGGTTTGCGAGGATCATGCCCGCACCCCCGTTTTTAATGCCCTCTTCCACAAAAATGATTCTTTCCGCACGCGCAAGATAGGGGCGGATGCGCGCCGCGCATTCACCGTAGGGCGCGAGGGCTTCCACGAGAAGCGTGCCTGCAGAAACTCCTTTATCCTTTAATATTTTTTCAGCTTCAAGAACGCGCTCTGCAATCGATCCATAGGTTATAAAAAGCACGGAAAGCAAACTTTCGTTTGCAAAATCGGCTCTAATTTCAAAATTATCATACACACCGTCCGCATAAAAGGCATCACGAACAAGCGGCGACTCCGATGCGTTCGGATAGCGGATCGCAACGGGTGCGGTCGCATTTTCTGTGCTTTTCAGTATCGCACGAAGCGAGCCGAAGGTGGCGGGAGAATAGATCGATATGCCCGGAATATGCGAAAGAAACGCAACGTCAAAGATCCCGTGATGCGTTGCGCCATCCGCTACGGCGAGGCCCGCGCGGTCGATCATGAGATGCACGGGAAGGCTTTGCAGGGCAATATCGTGCAGAATATTATCGTACCCTCTTTGAAGGAAGGTGGAGTAGATCGCGGTATAGGGTTTTAGGCCTGCCGCCGCAAGTGCCGCGGCAAAGGTCAGGGCGTGCCCTTCGGCAATGCCGACGTCAAAACACCTTTGAGGAAAGCGCGCGCCAAAGGCAGAAAGCCCCGTTCCGAGTCCCATCGCGGCCGTGACGGCAACCACCCCTTCGTCTGCCTCTGCCATGGCGATGAGCGTTTCGGCAAAGACGTTATAATAGCGCTCCTTTTCCCCGCCGCTCGAAACGCTGTGAAACGCCTCGGGCTGATTTTCCGCCTCGGGATAGCCCTTGCCCTTTACAGTTTCGATATGCAAAACGACGGTCTTTTTCATTTCCTTTGCCTCGGTAAGCGCGTGCGCCACGGCGGCGTAATCGTTTCCGTCCACAGGGCCGAGATAGACAAGACCAAGACTTTCAAAATAGTTTTTGGAATAAAGGATGCGCTTGACGAAATCCTTGATTCGCAAAAAGAACCATGCAAGGGGCTTGCCGAAAAGCGGCAGATGCGAAAGAAAGGACTTCGTTCCCCTTTTAAGGCGGCGGTAGCCCCGCGAGAGGCGGACAGCCGAGAGATAGGAGGCAAACGCCCCGTGATTTTTGGAGATGGACATACGGTTTTCGTTCAAAATGATAATGAGGGGCAGATCGGGGCGGCAGTTATTTAAAGCCTCGTGGATCATACCGCCCGTATACGCGCCGTCTCCGAGAACGCAGAGCGTGTAGGATTCCCTTCCCGCCAAGTGATCGGCAGTGGCAAAGCCGAGGGCGGCGGAGACGGAGGTGGAGCTATGCCCCGCGCCGAACGGATCGTGCGCGCTTTCGGCGCGCGAGGTGAATCCTGAAAGACCGCCGGGGACGCGCAGGGTGGAAAAGGCATCCATGCGCCCCGTGATCAGCTTATGCACGTAGGCCTGATGGCCGACGTCAAAAATAAAATGATCTCTTGGCGAATCAAAGATGCGGTGCATGGCAACGGTAAGCTCCACGACGCCGAGATTGGATGCAAGATGCCCGCCGTGCGTTTTGGCGTTTTTGATCAAAAACGCGCGGTATTCCTCACAAAGCGCGGGAATCTTATCCTCGCTGACGGCGCGAAGATGCGCGGGCTCCTTGATCTTGTCGATAAATTCAGCCATCCTTGCTCTCCTCCTTTTTTTGCAGCGCGAGCGGCGATCTTCCGGTCACCTTCAGACAAGCGCGGTAAAACGCGCTGTAATCCCCGAAGCCGACGCGATACGCCGCACCCGAAGCCGTTTCTCCCGACTCCATCAGCTGCTTTGCGTACATGACGCGCTTCTGCGTCAGATACCCGTGGATCGAGATGCCGTTATACTGCTTGAAGGCTCGGCACAGATAATATTTGCTCACGAAAAAGTGCCCCGCGATCTTATCAAGCGAAAGATCTCTTTCGATGTGCGTATTCAAATATTTGATGACGCGCGCGCCAAGTGCCTCGCTCTCCTCCGCCTTGGTGGTATCCGCCGTGGAAAGCAGGATCAGAATTTCCGAAAGAATGAGCTGGGCATACGCCGCCTGATGCGCCTTTGGAATGGACGCCAGCTGCTCGATCTTCTCAAAAACCGAGGAAAGCATCGGGCTGACGGAGGCCGCCGTATAAAAAAGACTTCCCTCCTTCAGATCAAAGGAATCGAGAATCCTTGCGATCTCAGCCATCTGCGACGGATAAAAATTGATAATATAACGCTCGTAGGGCGCACCCGGATCGATATCCACAAAATGATATACGTAGGGCGAAACGAGGATCAGCGAGCCCGGGCGCATCGCATAGGTGTTTCCTTCTATGTTATAGCGCCCCTTGCCGCGCGCGACGTATAAGATCTCGAAGGAATCGTGAATATGATTATGAAACTTCTCGGGTGAGGGATTCTGCTCGGCTATGTAGCCCAGAGAAACGGCGGGAAAGCGATATCCGTAGTCTTTCAAATCGGCACTCCTCCACGGTAAAGAACTTTGTATTCAATTTTAGCATAAAAGAGCAATTTTTGCAATAGTTTTCACAAAAAAAGCAAGTAAATATATATTGAAATGAAAATCTTGCTGTGGTAT
>JAFVQL010000023.1 GCA_017504785.1 Clostridia bacterium
CCGGCAAGTCTGAAAGAAAGCGAGCGCTTCGGCGCTCGTTTTCTTTTCTTCGCGCAAAGCGCTCGAACTTGCGGCAAGTTTGCCAACGGCAAACTTTTGCTCAAGGCAGCACTGAAATAATTCAATTTAAGACGAAGCCGTTTCCGGCAAGTCTGAAAGAAAGCGAGCGCTTCGGCGCTCGTTTTCTTTTCTTCGCGCATAGCGCTCGAACTTGCGGCAAGTTTGCCACGGCAAACTTATAAAGATGGGTTGCCATCTTTTGTGTTCAGGCGGCACCGAAATAATTTATTTTAAGACGAAGCCGATTCCGGCAAGTCTGAAAGAAAGCGAGCGCTTCGGCGCTCGTTTTCTTTTCTTCGCGCAAAGCGCTTTCTATTTTTAATGATGCTTTTCACTTCTCTATTCATGAAAAAGACATATATATATGCTATAATAATCTGTAAATCTATCCTTATTTTAAAGAAGGGAAAACGGATATGGCTTTGCTTTCGCTAAGGGACATAGGAAAAATATACGTTTCGGACACGAACGTAGCCGTTGGCATTCGAGGCATCAACCTTGCATTTGACAGGGGAGAGTTCGTTGCGGTTACAGGAAAATCCGGCTCAGGAAAATCCACGCTTCTGAACGTGATCAGCGGCATGGATACCTACGAGGAGGGTGAGCTTTTCATCGAAGGGGAGCCGACCTCGCATTACCTTCAGCCCGAATGGGAAGCTTACAGAGAAAAATACGTTTCCTTCATCTTCCAGGATTACAATATCATCGAAAGCTTCACGGTGCTTCAAAACGTGGAGCTGGCTCTTATGCATATAGAGGACAAAAGGGCACGCCGCCAAAGAGCGATGGAGCTGATCGAGCGCGTGGGGCTTTCCTCGCACGTGCATCATAAGGGCAGTAAGCTTTCGGGCGGACAGAAGCAAAGGACCGTGATTGCCCGCGCACTGGCGAAGGACAGCCCGATCATCCTTGCGGATGAGCCGACGGGCAACCTCGACTCCGCGACCTCAAGGGAGATCATTTCCCTTCTGCGCGAGGTATCGAAGGATAAGCTTTTGATCGTGGTTACCCATAATTTCGATCAGGTGGCAGAATGCGCCACGAGGCACGTGCGTATTTTCGACGGTGCCGTGGAATTCGACCACCGCTTGCGCGCGGCGGAGGATGCGCCCGCGCATACAGAGAATCAACCTACTCCAAAAAAAGCACAACAAAAGAGAGCCTTTAGCACCCTCAAAAACGGAGCGATCCTCGGAAGAGATATTTTCACCGCAAGACCGAGACTCTCCGTCTTTCTCTGCTTTCTGATGATCATCGGCGCGATGGGCATCTTTCTCTCCACCTCGCTTTTCGGCGGTGCGGGAAATTTATTTAAGAAAAACTACATGTTCACGCATATTGAGGGGCGCGTTGTGCTTGCAAAGCAGAGCGGCGAGATCCTCACGGACGAGGAGCTGAAAAATATCGTTTCAACCTATGGGGCTGCGAGCTATCTGCATTACGACAGTCTCCTCGACAAGGGCCTCTATCAGGGGATCACGATCCCCGCGGACGAGGACGAAAGCGCCTATCGGTACATTGACACGCGCGTCGTTTACGGCAAGGATTACGGCAAGGATATCATCGGCCGCTATCCGGAGAAGAGCGGCGAGGTCTTTCTCTATCTTCCCATTGCATACCGCGATGCGGTCGGCAAAAAGGAGCTAAAGCTTTCCGAGATCGTCGTTGGCGATGCGGCTTGCAAGGTTGTCGGCGTCAAATATTTCGTTGACAACAACCTTCCCGCCGAGTGCCTTCTCACCGAGACGGGCTTCCGCGCGGCGACTGCCTGCGAATTTCTCTCCTACGATGCACAGCGCTCGATCTTCCTCACCGTGACCGACGGGGACGGCAACACCCTCCGCGAGATCCCCATCAGCGATCTTTCGATTTCCTTTGATATGCCGTCGGACAAGGTCTACGTGAATTCAAACAGCTACCATAATTTTATCGCGAGCGAGGATGCGAAGGGCGCAGAGCATCATAGCGAGATCGACCTCACCATCGTCTACCATAAATATAATTTTTACGGTGGCGGCGAGACGAAATCCTTCATTTACTCGAAAGAATTTACGGATGAAGATATCACCGACGAAAAGCCGACCTTAAGCCCGCTGATCGCGCTGTATCGGGGCGACGGCACCGTCATCAGCGACGAGCTTGCGATCGAGATCGCGGAGAGCGTTCTGGCAGACTCCTACAAGCAGGCATCCCTTTTCTTTGAAAACGACAGAGCGGCGCACGCGGCGGCAGAAAGACTGCAGGATGCGGGCTATATTGCCGTTCCCTCCGATACGACCCACGAGCTTGACGGAGAGGAAGCGATGCTGCAGATGCTCTCCTTCGTGCTGCTCGGAGCCGCATGGCTGCTCGCCATTCTCTTCCTCGCTTTCTTTATCAGCCTTTGCACCGCGCGCATTCTCTCCGCCTTCAAGGGCGATATGGCGATCATGCGCTCGATGGGCATTCCCGTGAAGGTCATTCGCATCGGTATGTATTTTCGCATGATGATCGCGCTGATCCCTGCCGTTATCGTCGTGGCACTCGCGGCGCTCCTGATCTTCACAACGCCAAAATTCAACCTTTATTTTACCTATCTTTACGGCTTTCAGTACGCCCTCATCGCGATCGGCATGCTTCTTCTGACCGCAAAAACGACACATTCGCAGATCAAGAGGCTCTTTGGCGAAAGCGTCAAAAAATCCTTGAAGGGAGGCGCTGAACAGTGATCCGTATAAAAGGACTTCATAAATTTTACAGCAAGGGCCGCCCGAGCGAGATCCACGTTTTGAACGATATTACGCTCGACCTTCCCGAAAAGGGCATGGTTGCCGTTTTCGGCA
This sequence comes from Clostridia bacterium, assembly GCA_017504785.1. Lineage (GTDB taxonomy): Bacteria > Bacillota > Clostridia > Oscillospirales > CAG-272 > UBA1740. The sequence goes on from JAFVQL010000023.1 coordinate 2,883, forward strand.
AAAGCGGATGCGGAAAAACTACGCTTTTAAATACCGTCGGCGGTCTGGATACCTTTGAAAGCGGCACGCTGACCGTGGACGGCAAGAGCATTCTTCGGGACACCGATGCTCTGCGAAACGCTTATATCGGCTATATTTTCCAGAACTACAATCTAAACAAGACGGATACCTGCTTTGACAACGTGGCGGCCGCTCTCAGGCTTTGCGGCATGGAAGACGAAAGCGAGATCCGCACCCGCGTGATGGCGGCACTCGAAAACGTTGGAATGGAGAAATACGCCCTCCGCCTGCCCGATACGCTTTCGGGCGGACAGCAGCAGCGCATTGCCATTGCACGCGCTATTGTGAAAAATCCGCGCATTATTTTGGCGGATGAGCCGACGGGCAACCTCGACGAGGCCAACACCGTGATGATCATGGATCTCCTTCGCGAAATCGCGCGCGATCATCTCGTTCTGCTCGTGACGCACGAGGAAAATCTCGTGGACTTCTACTGCGACCGCGTGATCGAAATTTCCGACGGGCGCGTGCTTGGCGAGCGCGAAAACGCGGCGGTGAGCGGCTATACCGCACGCGATAAAAACGCAATTTACCTCGGCGAGCTTTCACATAGCGAGATCGAGAGCGAGAATACCGAAATCGACTACTACGGCGAAGCGGCGGATAAAAAGATAAAGCTCACCCTCGTCAACCACGCCGGCAAGCTCTATTTGAAAGTGGGCACCCCCGGCGTGCAGATCCTGGACGAGACCAGCGAAACGCACCTATGCGAGGGCGTTTACAAGGAAGATCCGAGGAAGGACGAGAGCAGAAAGAAGATCGATATGTCGAAGCTGCCGCCCGTGCAGGGCACGCGATTCGGGCGACTTTTCTCCTTAAAATCTGCGATCCGCAGCGGATATTTTGCAAGCTTCAAGGCAAAAAAAGCGAAGGGCATTACCCTGCGCGCCTGCATGGCGCTCTTTGCCGCCGCGATCGTCTTTATGAGCGCATTCTTCGGCACGGCGTTTTCGGATCTTCGGAACGCCAAAAACGCCTATAACCACAACGTTTTCTACGTATATACGAAAGACGGAAAAACCTCCGAGATCTTGAACGGCGCGGTGGGATCTGCGGAAAGCGGCATCGACTATATAAGACTTATGCGCTATTTTCCCGACGGTGACGATACCTTCTATTTCCGCACGGGCAGCTTTGAGACCTTCAAGCAGTTTGAATTCGATTTTAGCGAAAGACTCAAGGCAAACGCCGTGCTTCTCAGCGCAGCCTTAACGAAGAATATGAACCTTCTTGCGGGAAAGCGCGAGGGGCTTGCGGACGAGGAGATCTTGATCACCTCCAGGGTTGCCGACACGCTTCTTGAAGCCTCCACACTCGGCTATATCACCGAATATAAGGACCTTCTCGGCCTCGTTTGCGACGGCTACGCCGTGGGCGGCAAGTCGCTTCGCATCGCCGGCGTGGTTCGATCGAGCGAATCCGCGATCTATCTTTCAGAGATCGCCGCGGCAAAATACGTGAAGGAAAATATGCTCTTTTCGCGCTACTACGCGCTTGCCTCGGATTACAAAATGACGATCCCGCAGGGCGAGGCGATCCTCATGATCAAAAGCCGCACCGACGGCGTTCCGATCCCCGCACTTGGCGACACCGTTAAGCTCTTCGGCGGTGACATCAAGGTGACGAAAATTTACGAGCAAGGCGACTATGATGCGTATTTAAGTAAACAAAACATTACAAAGCAGACAGAAGAAGAGTATTTCGGCGGACTCGTGCTTGCCGAGAATCCCGGGCTCTCGCCCGAGTCCGATGCCTATAAATCGGCATACAAGGCAAAGAAAAACGAGCATTACTTCGAATACTGCGACTACTATTACGAATATATCGAAGAATATCTTTTAGAGCTTTACTTCTTCCGCAGCGATACGTTCTCTCTCTGGCTTTTGGCGGAAAAAGGCATCGAGGAAGCCAAATACGCCTATACGGATTATTTCTACTTTAAGGCCCTGCAGTATAAGGAGCAAAACGGCGCGTACCCGAAGCAGGACGAGGCAGGAGAGCTTTGCAAGGACCTGCCCGACGCGTATGACTTCCTTTTGCCCTACGAGACGCTTTACAGTCAGGAATTTTACGAATCGGATCTTTATTCGAGCCTGCACTCTACCACCTATCTTTTAAACGAGGCGGATTATATCGCGCTCTCGGCGCGTGACGGCGAAACCCACCCCTCCACGACCTTTGTGGGACCGGGTGTCATTTACGGCGAGGATGAATACGGCGATCCCGATTTCATCGATTACGACAGCGTGATCTACACCGTGATCCATTCCTCCGATCCCGCAAAGACCGAGCGGTGGCTGAAAACGGCGCTTACCGATCTTAAGGATCCCACCAAGCACGATACGGCGATCCTAACGCCCGACGCCGTCTTTGACGAGCTGATCCGTGAGCAAATGACCGACATCGTGACGAGTCTTGTTACGCTCACCGTTCTTCTCGCGCTGATGAGCCTTTGCATGTATTTCATCATGCGCTCCTCGCTGATGAGCCGCATCCGAGAGATCGGCATTCTGCGCGCGATCGGCGTTTCTAAAAAGAATCTCGTTTTCAAATTCTTTATCGAGGCGGCGGTGCTGACGGTGCTGACGGTCTTTATCGGCTTCCTTGTGACGAGCGGCTTCATATTCGCTTGCTTCGGCATTTCCTCCTTCACCGCGCAGATCCTTTATTATCCCGTTTGGCTTGCGATCGCGGATCTTTCGCTTCTCTTTGCCATCAGCCTTTTCTTCGGCACGCTTCCCGTGCTTTCGCTGCTTAAGAAAACGCCGAGCGAGATCCTTTCCAAATACGATATTTAGTGAAACGCCGCGCGAAAAGCCAACGCCATGCGCGATTATGAAATAATGCGAAACGTTTTTTAATTTTCCTCTTGACAAGGTGCAAAAAAAGTGTTATACTACCTCCATCAAATGCGAGGAGCAGAAAGTAGTAGGTCGGAAAGAACCCCAAAGAGAGTTGCCGGGCGGTGCGAGGCAATGGGCGGACTCCTTCTCGAATTCATTCTGTTAGCAGTGCGCTGAATCGGAAATTTCCGTAGTAGGATGCAACGGGTGTTCCCGTCACAGAACTAAGGTATTGTCAGTACCTGAAAAGGTCGCTTTCGTGAGGAAGCGGCGAATTGAGGTGGTACCACGGGATCTGAATTCTCGTCCTCTGTATTCTTTTCGGAATGCAGAGGACTTTTTTTCTCCTTGATATCGCAAGCACTTTTCAGCGTATGATCACGAAAAACACGCTCTTAAAGCGAGTTCACTTCTGCTTTTCACCGACTGCCGTTCCGAAAAAACTGACAAAGTCAAGCGAAGAAAGGATGAAACGAAATGGAAAACTACTTCCAAAAAGAAATCGAGACCATGGCACCCGAGGACATGAAAAAGCTCCAATCCGAAAAGCTTGTAAAGCAGGTGAAGCACGTTTACGAAAACGTTGCTTACTACCGAGAGCTCATGGACAAAAAGGGCGTGCTCCCCGAGGATATTCACGGCATTGAGGATCTACATAAGCTTCCCTTCCTCAGCAAGGCCGATTTGCGCGATGCCTATCCTTACGGCCTGCTCGCAAAGCCCCTTGAGGACTGCGTTCGCATTCAGTCCACCTCGGGAACCACGGGACGGCGCGTGGTTGCCTTCTACACACAGAAGGACATCGATCTTTGGGAGGATTGCTGTGCACGCGCGATCACGGCGGTCGGCGGCACGAAAAAGGACGTGTGCCAGGTGGCATACGGCTACGGCCTTTTCACGGGAGGCCCCGGACTCAACGGCGGTTCGCATAAGGTGGGATGCCTGACGCTCCCGCTCTCTTCGGGTAACACCGACAGACAGGTGCAGTTCATGATGGATCTAAGTGCCACCATTCTCTGCTGCACTCCCTCTTACGCGGCATACCTCGGCGAATCGCTGAAGGAGATGGGCTATACGCCCGACACCATTCCGCTCAAGGCAGGCATCTTCGGCGCAGAGCCCTGGACAGAGGAAATGAGACAGGGCATCGAAAAGACGCTCGGCATCAAGGCTTACGATATTTACGGCCTGACCGAGACGACCGGCCCCGGTGTAGCATTCGAATGCAGCGAACAGACCGGTATGCACATCAATGAGGACCATTTCTACGCCGAGATCATCGATCCCGATACGGGAGAGGTGCTTCCCGAGGGAAGCAAGGGCGAGCTGGTCTTCACCTCGCTCGATAAAGAAGCCTTCCCTCTCCTGCGCTACCGCACGCGCGACATCTGCGTTCTCTCCCGCAAGAAATGCTCCTGCGGGCGCACGCTCGTCAAGATGGCTAAGCCCATGGGCAGAACCGACGATATGCTGATCATCCGCGGCGTAAACGTCTTCCCGAGCCAGATCGAGACCGTGCTTTTGAAGGAAGGCTACGAGCCGAACTATCAGATCGTCGTGGACAGAGTGAAGAACAACGATACCTTCGACGTGCACGTGGAAATGACAACCGAGAAGTTCACGGACAAGGTCAGCGACATTATGGCGATGGAAAAATCTCTCGCCGGCGCGATCAAGACCATGCTCGGCATCAATCCCACCGTGCATCTCATTCCGCCCAAGAGCATCGTAAGAAGCGAGGGCAAGGCCGTGCGCGTGATCGACAAGCGCAAGCTGATATAAATTTAGCAAAGGAGAAACGAAAATGGCGATCAAGCAGTTAACCGTATTTGTTCAAAATAAAAAGGGCACGGTCGTATCCGTGACAGAGATCCTTTCAGAGAATCATATCAACCTTAGGGCGCTTTCGATTGCGGAAACGCAGGATTTCGGCATTCTGCGCCTGATCGTGAACGATGAGAATACCGCGGAAGCCGTACTGAAGAAAAACGGATATCTCATCAAGGTCATCGACGTCATCGGCGTAAAGATCGGCGACGAGCCGGGAAAGCTCTCCGAGGCGCTTGCCGTTCTTGACAAGAAGAATATCAACGTGGAATATCTCTATGCCTTTATGGCAAGAACCGAAAAGCACGCTTACGTGGTGCTTCGCGTGGAGGATAACACAACCGCAGAAAAGGCACTTTCGGATGCAGGTTTCCGCTTGATCTCGGAAGAGGACATCAACAAGCTTTGATCCTAAAAAAACAGCAAAACGAAAACTTTTATTTTCATTTTATTTAAAACGAAGGAGGGCGACAGACAATGCATCATTTTTTCTATGATTTCTTTTACTTTTTTATCAAGGACTGTCCGTCCTCGATTCGGCAAAGATAAGTCATCTTTGCCAAATACAACGGAGAGTCCGCATTCGCTATGCAAAGACGCATAAGGGATGCGGACTTTTCATTAAAAACAAAAAAAGAGGTACGATACAATGCAAATGCATTTCCACAGAAAGCTCCCCATCCCGCAAGAGGTGAAAAAAGAATATCCCGTCAGCGACCGTATGGCTGAGGTGAAGGCGGGGCGCGATGAAAGCATCCGCGCCGTTTTCGACGGCAGGCTGGACAAGTTTATCCTCATCATCGGCCCGTGCTCGGCGGATCACAAAGAGCCCGTGCTCGAATATATGGCAAGACTGCAAAAAATAGAGGAGCAGGTGCGGGATAAGATCATTCTCATTCCCCGCATTTACACCAACAAGCCGAGAACCACGGGACAGGGCTACAAGGGAATGCTCCATCAGCCCGATCCGGATGCAAAGCCCGATATGTACAAGGGCATCATTGCCATCCGAGAGCTCCACCTTGCGGCTCTGCGCGATTACGGCTTCTCCTGCGCGGATGAAATGCTCTACCCCGAAAACTACCGCTATCTCTCCGATCTGCTTTCCTACGTGGCGATCGGTGCACGCTCGGCGGAAAATCAGCAGCACAGACTGGTGGCCAGCGGTATCGGCGCACCCGTCGGCATGAAAAATCCCACAGGCGGCGATCTTTCGGTGATGATGAACTCCATCGTGGCAGCACAATCGGAACACACCTTCATTTACCGCGGCTGGGAGGTCTCCACCGACGGCAATCCTTATGCACATGCCATCTTGCGCGGCTATATTGACTACGCGGGCAGAAGCACCTCCAATTACCATTACGAGGATCTCATCCGCGTGGAAGAGCTTTACGAAAAATCAAATCTTTCCAATCCCTCCGTGATCGTGGACACCAACCACAACAATTCCGGCAAGAAATACCTCGAGCAGATCCGCATTGCCAAGGATATCGTGCACAGCCGCAATCAGAATCCCGGCATCAAAAGGCTCGTCAAGGGGCTGATGATCGAAAGCTATCTTGAGGACGGTGCGCAGCCTCCCTCCGAGCATACCTTCGGCAAATCCATCACCGACCCTTGTCTCGGCTGGGAAAAGACGGAACGATTGATCCTCGATCTCGCAGAAAAACTTTAAGGAGAGAAAAAAATGATACGCAGAGCAATAGAAAAGGATCTTCCGAAGATCGCGGATCTTCTTTCGCAGGTCTGCCTCGTTCACCATAACGGCAGACCCGATATTTTCAAGATCGGCAGAAAATATACCGACGAACAACTAAAAGTATTATTAAAGGATGAAAAGCGCCCGATCCTCGTTTTCGCGGACGAAAAAGACGAAGTGCTCGGCTACTGCTTTTGCATCCTCGAGGAGCATACCGACAGCACGGTGCTGACCGATATCAAGACGCTTTATATCGACGACCTCTGTATAGACGAGGGGATGCGCGGAAAGCATATAGGCAAGGCACTTTACCTTGCGGCGGTACAGCTTGCAAGAGACCTCGGATGCTATAACCTCACGCTCAACGTTTGGAGCTGCAATCCGACGGCGCTCCGCTTTTACGAAGCCTGCGGCCTCGTTCCGCAGAAGATCGGAATGGAACTGATTTTATAACCGATCGGTGGTTAAGATCCATTTTGACAAAAAACAAAAAATCGAAAAAATGCAAAAAAGGTATTGACAAATCATTTCTTCGGTGTTATAATGGGTACAAATTTGAATATCACAAAAACGACTGTGATGAAGAGGGTCGGAATGCTTTGTTTGCAGAGAGTTGTCGGACGGTGCAAGACAATGACGGATCATTCCCTACGACCTATCGCTTCTGAGTCGAAGGACCGAAAGGGCAAACGCTTCAGTAGACTCCTTCCGTATTGCTGCGTAAAGGCAAAGGGCTTGTCAGAGCCCGGAAAGTGACGGAAAATGAAATTTCCGTAATTTGAGTGGTACCGCGGGTGAATACTCGTCTCAAGAAATTCTTTTGAGGCGGGTTTTTTGTTTTATTCAGATTCGTAAACCATACGGCATGTCGCAAATCGAAAGGAGACAAAATCATGGATTACAGTTTGAAAGAGGTCGCAGGAAGAATCAAAGCACTGCGCGAAGCGAAGGGTTATACCCCTGCCGAGCTTGCAAAGCTGACGGGCGTTACGCTTGAGGACTATATGATCCTCGAAAAGGGCGAAACGGATTTCAGCTTTACCTTTATTTATAAGTGCGCCAAGGCCTGCGACGTCGAGGTCGTTGACATTTTGGAGGGACGCAGCTCGACGCTTACCTCCTTTGCCATTACGAGAAAGGGCGAGGGACTTAAGATCTTAAAGCAGCACGGCGTTGAATACAACAACCTTGCACCCAAATTCAAGGATAAGCTCGCAGAGCCGTTTCTCGTTAAATTTCCGTATCTGCCCGAGGAGCAGAACGCGCCCATGAAGCTCAACTCCCACAACGGTCAGGAGTTCGATGTTATCGTTAAGGGCTCTCTCAAGGTGCAGGTCGGCGGACACGTGGACATTCTTCACGAGGGCGACTCCATTTTCTATAACAGCTTGATTCCTCACGGCATGATCGCCGTTAGCGAAGGCGGATGCGAATTCCACGCCGTGGTCCTCAATCCCCAGGACGGTCTTGTCAGCGAAGAGTATCCCGAGGTTCCCTTCGTTGCCGCAAAGGCGGTGGAAAAGGCAGACGACGTTACCACCGTTGCCGACAACTTCATTGAATCCTTCTACGACGAGAGCGGCGTTTTCAGCGGCATCAAGTTCAAAAACGAGGACAAGTTCAACTTTGCCTTCGACTGCGTGGATACGATCGCAAAAAAGGATCCCGACAAGCTTGCTATGATGTGGGTCGCAAACGACAAGACGGACAGACGCTTCACCTTCAGCGACATGAAGAAGTATTCTGCCAAGACCGCAAACTACTTCGAGTCTCTCGGCATCAAGAAGGGCGACACCGTTATGCTCGTGCTCAAGCGCCATTACCAGTTCTGGTTCTGCATGCTGGCACTTCACAAGATCGGTGCGATCGCGATCCCTGCAACCAATCAGCTCGTGGAGCATGATTTCGATTACAGATATAAAGCCGCAAAGGTAAAAGCGATCGTTTGCACCGCAGACGGCGAGGTTTCTGCCGAGGCGGAAAAGGCGGCCGCAAGTTACCCCGGCATGGTAAAGATCTTGGTCGGCGGAAAGAAGGATGGCTGGCACGACTTCAACGTGGAAATGGAGCGCTTCAGCACGCACTTCTATCGCACCGAGCAGACGCCCTGCGGCAACGACCCGATGCTGATGCTCTTTACCTCCGGTACGACGGGCTATCCCCGCATCGCGACCCATTCCTACAAGTACGCTTTGGGCCATTATCCCACCGCAAAGCATTGGCACAACGTGAACCCGAACGGTCTGCACTTCACCATTTCCGATACCGGCTGGGGTAAGGCACTTTGGGGTAAGCTCTACGGCCAGTGGCTCTGCGAGGCACCACAGTTTACCTACGACTTCGACAGATTCCATTCCGAGGACATTCTGCCGATGTTCGCAAAGTATCATATCACCACCTTCTGCGCGCCGCCCACCATGTACCGCTTCTTTATCAAGGAGGATCTCTCGAAATACGATCTTTCCTCTATCGAATACGCAACGACGGCAGGCGAGGCTTTGAATCCCGAGGTATTCAACCAGTTCAAGAAGGCGACCGGACTCACCATCATGGAGGGCTTCGGTCAGACGGAGACCACGCTTTCCATCGCCAACTTCGTCGGCTCAACGCCCAAGATCGGCTCTATGGGTAAGCCCAGCCCGCTTTACGACGTTGTGATCCTCGATCCCGACGGCAACGAATGCAAGACAGGTGATACGGGTGAGATCTGCATCCGCGTCAAGGACGGCGAATCGCCCTGCGGCCTCTTTATCGGCTATTATCTGGACGAGGAAAAGACCAAGGAAGTTTTGCACGACGGTTATTATCACACCGGTGACCAGGCAACCATGGACGAGGACGGATACCTTTGGTATGTCGGCCGTATCGACGACGTGATCAAATCCTCCGGCTACCGCATCGGTCCGTTCGAGATCGAAAGCGTTATCATGGAGCTTCCCTACGTGCTTGAATGCGCGGTTACCCCTGTTCCCGACGAGGTGCGCGGTCAGATCGTTAAGGCGACCGTCGTTCTCGTGAAGGGCACGGAAAAGACCGATGCGCTGAAGAAGGAAATTCAGGAATACGTAAAGACACACACTGCACCTTATAAATACCCCAGAATCGTTGAATTCGTGGATGAGCTTCCCAAGACCATCAGCGGTAAGGTAAGACGTGTGGAGATCCGCAAAAACGATCTCGAAAAGCTGAATAACAAGTAAACGAAAAGCGAAGGCGCGTGGAGCATAAAGCCGCATCCTTGCGGCGGGCGCACGGGGCGCGATCGAGAAGCCTTTAAAAAAGGCTGCGAAAAAGATCCGCTCGTGCGCCGCCTGCGCCGCAAAGGCTTCATAACGCCGATGCATCACGCAAAAAAAGAGGCGAGAACTTGGAAAACGAACTTTATTTAGAGCTTGAAGATAACGAATGGCCAAGGACGGGCATCGACCACGACCGACAGATCGTGCGCGCGATCCTTTTCGACGGCGAGGGGATGCTTCACTTCATCCGCGCGAGAAGAGATGACGGCTTCGGGTGCTCCGTGCTGATCGAAACCTCGGGCGGCGGCGTTGAGAAAGGGGACGAAAGCCTTACCGACGCCATCAAGCGAGAGCTGCACGAGGAGCTTGGCGCAGAGGTGCAGGTCCTCGGCAAGATCGGCGTTGTGAGCGACTATTATAACCTCATCCACCGCCATAACGTCAACCATTACTTTCTCTGCCGCCTTATATCGATCGGCGAAAACGATCTGACAGAGGATGAAAAGAATCTCTATCATCTCGTTCCCCTAACACTTTCCTATGAGGATGCCGTTCGGGAATACGAGCGTTGCGCCTCTACCGCGCTCGGCCGCCTGATCGCGGCAAGAGAGCTGCCGATCCTAAAAAGAGCCAAGGAAATGATGGCGTCGCTTTGATTTTCCCCTGCGCCCTTTTATAAAGATCCTTGAAAGCAGTTAAAAACGGCAACCGAAACGGCATCGGCACAAAAAGAGAGCTGCGCTTTGAAAAGCTCCCGCCGTTTTTTAAATTCCTTACTGCGAAAAATCAAAAAAGCCGCTATCGAAGCGTGATCATCACGCCGCGATAGCGGCTTTTTTATGCTTATGCCAAGGCTTTTTTATATCTTTTGCGGTACGCCGAGGGGCAGATCTTTTGCAAGTCTTGCACGCGCCTCGGCGCATATAAAACGCCTTTATGCTCTATCAAAAATCGGTCTCGCCGTGGGACAAAAGATACTGCCCGTCCGAAAGCGTGAGAAGCCCGTAGGTGGGGCGCGAAAAATGCGGCTTTCCAATGCTCCCCGGGTTAAAAAGAGTGAAGGGCGCGTCCCCTTCCCCGCGGTACGCCTCCGTCGGCACGTGGGTGTGCCCGAAAAGGCATATTTTTGCG
>JAFVQL010000024.1 GCA_017504785.1 Clostridia bacterium
CCGCTACTTCGAAACTGCTTCGCACCATACGGCAAATAAATTTCCGGTTGATTTTGTCGGATTTTGACGAAATCAAGTGCTGACTTTATTAGGAGAAATACGGCAAAAACGGCGGAAAGTTATCGCCGTAGGGCTTGTGTGTTCGACTCTCTTACGGCTAAGCACGAAAAACAATTGTTTCACCCCGTAGAGGTAGAAAGACCGAATCCGCAGTATGCCGTTTTGCTTCAAGAGCAGCTCGGCGGCGGAAACGGCGAACTCAAGGCGGCACTGCAGTATATGTCCCAAAGCTTCCGCATCAAGGATCCCGAGATCAAGGATCTTTTTCTCGATATTGCGGCAGAGGAGCTTGGGCACATGGAAATGGTGGCGCAGACCATTTCCATGCTCAACGGCCACGACGTGGATGCAACGAAGATTCAAGCGGGCGAGATCCAAACGCACGTCCTGCTCGGACTGAATCCCGGTCTTATCAATTCGTCGGGTTATTCCTGGAATGCGGATTACGTGACCGTCACGGGAGATCTGTGCGCCGATCTGCTTTCCAACATTGCTTCCGAGCAGAGAGCGAAGGTCGTTTATCAGTATCTGTATCGACAGATTGAGGATAAGAAGGTGAGAGAAACGATCGATTTCCTTCTTAACCGCGAGGAAGCGCACAACCAAATGTTCCGCGATGCATTTAACAAGGTGCAGGAAAGCGGATCTAACCGCGATTTCGGAACCACGCAGGCGGCAAAGATGTATTTCTCCCTTTCAAATCCCGGGCCGAACACCTTTGCAAGCGGCGAAACGCACGCGCCGTCCTTCAAATAAAAACGAAAAGGCAGTGCCGCCCATCGGGCAGCACCGCCTTTTTTATATTGCTTTTTAAAACTCGATATGCGACATTTTTTCAAACAACGAACGCATATATGCACATTGCGCCTCGTTCAGCGGTTCCGAGGCTTCATACGAACGCATAACGGCGCGCGCGCATTCGGTGATATCCTTGTTTTCAACGAATGCATCGAAATAGGAATAGCGACCGTCCGCAAGAGAACGAAAATCCTCGCGGTTATTTTGAAGCCGTTTTCTTATCTTTTGACGGTTTTCTTCGCTTCCGTCAAGAAGATCGCGCTTTTCAAGGCGGCAAGAGATCTCGGCGAGCTCCGCATAAAGATACACCGCGTAGATCATAAACTCGGGATGATCGCGGCGAATGCTCTCCACGCCGTTAATATCAAGGATCATCAAGGGGATCTTCCCCTCCGAGCGCGCTCTTTCCACCTCGGAGAAGGGCGTTCCGTAAAACTTCCCGCCATAGCACGTGTATTCCAGCATTTTTCCGTTGTTTACGCGAGAAAGAAATTCCGCCTCCGTTACGTAAAGATATTCATCGGAAAACGTGCCGCGGGGTTCGCGCGTTGTCAGCGATCGGGTATAGGTAAAGGGAGAATGCTCTCCCGCGAGAAGAATTTCGGCAACCGTATTCTTCCCCACGCCCGATGCTCCGACAAGGATCAAAGCAGGCGCAAAAATCATTTTTTGGGCACCAGCTTCTCCATGCCGCCCATGTAAGGACGAAGTGCTACGGGGATATTCACCGTACCGTCTGCATTCAGGTTGTTCTCAAGGAATGCGATCAGCATACGGGGCGGAGCAACCACGGTATTATTCAGCGTGTGTGCAAGGTAGGGCTTGTCCTCTCCTGCCTTAACGCGGATGCGAAGTCTTCTTGCCTGTGCATCACCGAGGTTCGAGCAAGAGCCGACCTCAAAATACTTCTTCTGACGGGGAGACCATGCCTCAACGTCCACACTCTTCACCTTAAGGTCTGCAAGGTCACCCGAGCAGCACTCGAGCGTTCTTACGGGAATATCCATGGAACGGAAGAGATCCACGGTGTTCTTCCAGAGCTTATCAAACCACATGGGAGATTCCTCGGGCTTGCAAACGACGATCATTTCCTGCTTCTCAAACTGGTGAATACGGTAAACACCGCGCTCCTCAAGACCGTGCGCTCCCTTTTCCTTACGGAAGCAAGGCGAATACGAGGTCAGCGTGTAAGGAAGCTCTGCCTCGGGAACGATCTGATCGATAAACTTACCGATCATGGAGTGCTCGGACGTACCGATCAGGTAAAGATCCTCGCCCTCGATCTTATACATCATGGCATCCATCTCGGCAAAGGACATAACGCCGGTCACCACGTTGGAGCGGATCATGAAGGGGGGCACGCAATAGGTAAAGCCTCTGTCGATCATGAAATCTCTTGCGTAAGAGATCACGGCGGAGTGCAGGCGTGCGATATCGCCCATCAGGTAATAGAAGCCGTTACCCGCAACGCGGCGCGCAGACTCAAAGTCAATGCCACAGAAGCGCTCCATGATCTCGGTGTGATAAGGAATATCGAAATCCGGAACGACGGGCTCGCCGAACTTCTCTACCTCAACGTTCTCGCTATCGTCCTTACCGATCGGAACGGAGGGGTCGATGATGTTCGGGATCGTCATCATAATGGTCTTAACTCGCTCTTCAAGCTCGGTTTCCTTTGCTTCGCAAGCGGCAAGCTCGGCTGCTTGATTGGCAACCTCTTTCTTTACAGCCTCCGCTTCCTCAAGCTTCTTCTGCCCCATCAGTGCACCGATGGACTTGGAAAGCTTATTGCGGTTGGCGCGAAGATCGTCCGCTCTCTTCTTATTGAGGCGAAGCTCCTCATCCAGCGCAATTACCTCATCCACGAGAGGAAGCTTATCATCCTGAAATTTATTCTTGATGTTCTGCTTTACGACCTCGGGATTTTCACGCAAAAAACGAATGTCAATCATTGGTATTTATCTCCTTAAAATTATTTATAAAATAAAAAAAGAGTCCCCCGCCCAATCATGGGACGAAGACTCTCCGTGGTGCCACCCAAATTGCAGAAAAAAATCTGCCACTTCACAGCCGATAAGGGGGCAAGCCCTCGACTCTCGCCGAATGCTCAAAAAGCGGAAGGGCAAACGCCACCGATCGCTCGCACCGAACGCGATCTCTCTGAAGGATAGACGGTTTGCTTTTTCTTTTCTCACTGCACGCATATATTATATACGAAAAAAAGAAAAAAAGCAAGTGTTTTTTGATATAATTCTTATTTTTTAACAGAAAGGATAAAATTCGATCTATATAAAAGAAAATCCTTTTTCGGTATTTGGGCATCAAAAAAAGCGCGATCGCAAGGTCATGCGAACGCACTAACACTTTTATTATATCAAATTTTTCTGCGCTTGTAAAGTGCTTTTTGAATATTTTTGCTCATAATGCACAAATTCTGCGATTTAAACAAAAATAAAATGTTATATTCTTACAATTTGCCAATTGAAATTTCAGAAAACTTATGCTATAATGGAATCACAAAGGAGGACAGACCAATGAACAAGTAAAAAGGACTCACTCCCAAAAGCTTGAACCCAAGAGAGAAAATAAGAAGTTAAAGATGATGAAAAAATATAGAAGCTTATAGATTTAAAGCTTCCCGCCTCGTTGGTAAGAAAAAGAAAAACACGGCGGTGGTACGCAGAAGATAGATGCGAACGGCGAGGAGGATATGCGCCGGGATCGCGTGGGAAATCGGCGGGAACAGATATTTAAAAGGGTTCATATATGGGAGATTCGCCCATCATAAGGATGCAGCCGAAAGAATCAAATGAACGGTATTCTCGTTAGAGAAATGATGAAAAAGAAAGTTTGGAAGCGGTGGGCATGAATTTGACGGGTAGAAAATAAAAAGGAGGATTAAGAAAGATGTTAGATACTAAGAACGAACAGAAGTGACCCTTGGTCGGTTCACAGTCGCAAAGGCATGCGGCTCGGTCAAGGGTCACTTCACTTTTTTTGTTTATGCGCTTCCCTGTCGGGAGGCTTTTTTATTTTCTTAAAGCGGCAAGCGTTTCGCGGATGCAAAGCACCGCACGCTCGGTATCCTCTTCGGAAAGCACAGCGCTTTCCATCGGGCAATAGCCGTTCCCCGCCCGGTTCAGAATGCGAGGCACGAGCACCTCATAGGAAAGCGCGACCAAATGCTCCGAAAGCAGACATTTCGCCGCCTCGCTGACCGTGACGGCGTGCAGGGTGCGAATGCCGAGCGCAATATAAAGGAACGCCGCCGCCCTGCCGACGACCTTATCCACAGCACATAGCGAGGATACATCCCTTCGCGCATCAAGCAGCGAAAGCAAGGGAGCAACGCCGCGCTCGCGCGAGCAGAAGCAGTCCTGCCC
>JAFVQL010000025.1 GCA_017504785.1 Clostridia bacterium
AATTTCATTTCACATCGAACGAAGTGAGATATTTCACAATGTGCGTTAGCACATTATTTCACGTTTTGCTTGGCAAAACATTTCACTTATATTTACCGCCCGACAATACGCTTTTATAAGTGTAACACACTATACCTTGCAAGCAAGGCGTGTGAAAAGGAGTACGAACAAATCGTCCGTACCCCTTTTTTCTTTTTCGGGAGGTAAAACCTGCTTTATGGCAGGTGTCCCTTCTTGCTCTTTCTTTATGTTTTTGCTCGATTTTGTAAATTATTGTTTGCCCGTAGAGCCGAAACCGCCTGCGCCGCGCTCGGTTTTTTCCAAAGATTCACAAAGAAGAAACTCGCCCTTTACAACAGGGAGAATGCAGAGCTGTGCCACGCGCTCGCCGCCTGCCACCGTTTGCTCCTCTGAAGAATGGTTATGCAAGGCGACCATAAATTCGCCACGATAATCCGAGTCGATCACGCCGACCTTATTGGCGGGCGCAAGCCCTCTTTTGGATGCGATGCCGCTTCTCGCAAAGATGAAGCCCGCATAGCCCTCGGGCAGCTCCATGGCAAGCCCCGTATGGATCAAGACGGTCTTGTGCGGGGGGATCACCACGTCCTCACCCGGAAGATTATACAGATCCGCACCTGCGGCAGAGGCACTGCCATAGGTGGGAAGGATGGCGTTTTCGTTCAGCTTTTTTACCTTGATCTTCATTGCTTGATCTCCTGATTATCAAAAATTCTGTCTTTTTTACAGCCGTCCCAAATGACGATCTTGCCTTCGGCACGGGTCCTGTTCATATCGATGATGCGCTGATTCGTCGAGCCGCGGAAGCGAATGCCGAGGCTCTTTTTTTCCTCCACGTAACGTCCGTCCACGAGAATATCCGTCAGGGCAAGGATCTCTTCGGTGATCGGAAGGCATTTCGGGTGCGCTCCCATCTGCCCCGTCAATTCCTCATAAAGATTGCCCGTGAAGATCCAAAGCGTTTTCTTCGGATATCGGCGCTTAAATTCCTTCAAAAACGGAAGGAGCGCTTCCTGATTTTCCGGCTCCATCGGCTCGCCGCCCAGCACCGTTAGTCCCGCGAGGACGGGATTTTCAAAGGTCTTGTAGATCTCTTCCGCGGTCGCCTGCGTGAAGGGCTGTCCGAAATCAAACGCCCAGGTTTCTTTATTGAAGCAATTTTTGCAGCCGTTGCGGCATCCGCTTACAAAAAGAGAGGTGCGAACCCCCTCGCCGTTCGCGATGTCGCTTTTTTTGATTGCACCGTAATACATAGCGTTTCTCCTAAAGGATCACTTTTTTTTCATGCCGAGCTTTTCACGCAGGTACTGCCCCGTATACGACGCTTCGCACGCGGCAACCTCTTCGGGCGTTCCCGCACAGACGAGCGTTCCGCCGCCGTCTCCGCCCTCCGGTCCAAGGTCAATGATATAATCGGCCGTTTTTATAAGGTCAAGATTGTGCTCGATCACCACGACGGTATTCCCTGCCGAAGCAAGACGCTGAAGGATCTGAATGAGCTTTGCGACGTCCTCGCTGTGAAGTCCCGTCGTCGGCTCGTCCAAAATATAGATCGTGCGCCCCGTGGAGCGCTTTGCAAGCTCGGTGGCAAGCTTCACGCGCTGTGCCTCACCGCCCGAAAGCGTGGTGGACGACTGGCCGATCTTCACGTAGCCAAGACCGACGTCGAAGAGCGTTTTAAGCTTGCGCTGCAGCTGCGGAAGTCCGTCAAAGAAGGCGATTCCCTCCTCGACCGACATTTCCAGCACGTCGTATATGCTTTTGCCCTTGTATTTGACTTCCAAGGTGTCACGGTTATAGCGTTTGCCCTTGCAGACCTCGCACTTGACGTACACGTCGGGCAAGAAGTTCATTTCAATGCACATCACGCCGTCACCCTCGCAGGCTTCACAGCGGCCGCCGCGGACGTTGAAGGAAAATCTGCCCGCATCGTAGCCCCTCGCCTTGGCGTCGGGGGTTTTGGCAAAGAGGTTTCGAATGTCCGTGAAAAGTCCCGTATAAGTGGCGGGATTGGAGCGCGGCGTTCTTCCGATGGGGCTTTGATCGATATTGATGACCTTATCGAGATGCTCATAGCCAAACACCTCGCGCACCTTGCCGGGATAAGACTGTGCGCGGTTGAGTTTTTTAGCAAGCGTGCGGTTAATGACCGCATTGACGAGAGAGGATTTTCCGCTTCCGGACACACCCGTCACCGCGGTGATCGTGCCAAGCGGGATATCCACGTCTAAATTTTTGAGGTTGTTTTCAGTTGCACCGCGCACAGAGAGAAAATGGCCGTTGCCCGCACGGCGCTCCTTCGGCACTTCGATGGATCTGCGCCCCGAGAGATATGCGCCCGTGATCGAGCGAGGATTTTTTGCAATCTCATCGGGCGTGCCCACCGCGACGATCTCGCCGCCGTGAATGCCCGCGCCCGGTCCGATGTCCACGATGAAATCCGATGCCTGCATGGTTTCCTCATCGTGCTCCACCACGATCACGCTGTTTCCGATGTCGCGCAGATCCTTCAAGGTGCGGATCAGCTTGCCGTTATCGCGCTGGTGCAGGCCGATGCTCGGCTCGTCCAGAATATAGAGAACGCCCGTCAACGCAGAGCCGATCTGCGTTGCAAGACGAATGCGCTGTGCCTCGCCGCCCGAGAGCGTTCCCGCCTTTCTCGAAAGCGTGAGATAGTCAAGTCCTACGCTGATAAGGAAGGTGAGGCGCGCCTTAATTTCCTTCAAAATTTCCTTTGCAATCTCCATTTGCATGTCGGAAAGTACAATTTTGTTTACAAAATCGAGCATTTTGCCGATGGAGAGGTGGCAGATCTCGTCAATATTCAGCCCTGCGACGGTGACGCCGAGAACCATGGGAGAGAGGCGGCGGCCGCCGCATTTCGGGCAGGCAACCTCCTCGACAAATTCTTGATAATAATCTCCGCCCGCCATTTTCATGCGCTTTTCGATGATACCGACAACGCCGTCAAAGGTGGAGTTGGAGGGGCGGCCCTGACCGCCGAAATAACGGACGACGGAATATCTTTTTCCGCCCGTGCCGTACATCAGAGCATTCAAGCCCTCCTTCGAAAACTTTTCGATCGGGGTATCCAGCGTGAAGCCGTATTCCTTTCCGACCTCGGCAAGCAGAGGCCCCGTCCACGAATCCTCGGTCATGGTCTTAAAGCCGTTGGCCGCGATCGCGCCCTCGCGCAGGGACAGCTCCTTATGAGGCAAAAGCTTTTCCACGGAGATCTGCTGCATATTTCCGATGCCCGCGCAGTGCTGACATGCACCGATGGGATTATTAAAGGAGAACATGCGGGGCTCAAGCTCGGGAATGCTGGTGTTATGCTCCTCGCAGGCGTAACGTTGGGAGAAGCTCATTTCCTCGCCCTCCGTGCCGTCACGGTTGACGACGGCGACACCGACCTTTCCTTCCGCCACGCGCAACGCGCTCTCCACGGAATCCGAAAGCCTTGCGCGGATATCCTCGCGCATCACAAGACGGTCAAGGACGATATCGATCGTGTGCTTTAGGTTTTTATCAAGGGTGATGGTTTCCGAAAGATCGTACATCGCGCCGTCCACGCGGACACGAGCAAAGCCGCTCTTTTTCGCATCGGCGAACACCTTTTCGTGCATACCCTTCTGCTCCTTTACCACGGGAGCGAGGACGAGAAAACGCGTGCCCTCCGGCAGGCGCATGATGCGATCCACGATCTGATCCTGCGTTTGTTGGGTGATCTCCTTGCCGCAAACGGGACAGTGCGGCACACCGATGCGGGCATACAGAAGTCTTAAATAATCGTATATTTCCGTCACCGTGCCCACGGTGGAGCGCGGGTTCTTCGAGGTGGTTTTCTGGTCGATGGAGATCGCGGGAGAAAGCCCCTCGATCAGATCCACGTCCGGCTTATCCATTTGCCCAAGGAACATTCTCGCATACGAGGAAAGGCTCTCCACAAAGCGGCGATGCCCCTCTGCATAAAGCGTATCAAACGCAAGCGAGGACTTTCCGCTTCCCGAAAGCCCCGTCAGCACAACGAGCCGATCGCGCGGTATCGTCAGATCAATATTCTTCAGGTTATGCACTCTTGCGCCCTTGATAATTATATTTTTTGCCATTTTTGCCTTTATCCTTTTTGGTTCTTGAGTTCGCGGATCTGATCGCGCAAAAACGCCGCCTTTTCAAACTCGAGCGTTCTCGCCGCCTCGCGCATTTCTGCATTCAGCTGATCGATCAGGCGCTCGCGCTCCAGGCGCGAAAGCTTCTTATCCGAAGCTCGCGGTGCCTTTTTGCCGATCTCGATGACGTCTGCCACCTTCTTTTTTACGCTTTCGGGCGTGATGCCGTGCGCCTCGTTATACGCCATTTGAATGGCGCGGCGGCGGTTCGTCTCATCGATCGCACCGCGCATTGAGCCCGTGACCGTATCGGCGTACATGATGACGTGACCGTTTACGTTTCTCGCGGCACGCCCCACCGTCTGTATCAGAGAGGTTTCGCTTCGGAGGAAGCCCTCTTTGTCGGCATCCAAGATCGCCACGAGGGAAACCTCGGGAATATCAAGACCCTCTCGCAGAAGGTTGATTCCGATCAGCACGTCAAACACGCCGAGGCGCAGATCTCTTATGATCTGCATGCGCTCGATCGTTTCGACCTGATGGTGAATGTATTTGACCTTGATCTCGTGCGTCAGAAGATACTCCGTGAGATCCTCCGCCATTTTCTTGGTCATGGTCGTCACCAAGACCTTTTCGCCACGCGCCGTGGTTTTTCGGATCTCGCCGATCAGATCGTCCACCTGCCCTTCCACGGGGCGAAGGGTGATCTCGGGATCGACAAGTCCCGTCGGGCGGATCAGCTGCTCCACGCGAGAGGTGCTTTCCTGCGCCTCGTACGGGCCGGGCGTTGCGCTGACGAAAACGACCTGCCCGATCCTTTCCTCAAATTCCTCGAAGAAGAGCGGACGGTTATCAAACGCGGAGGGCAAGCGGAAGCCAAACTCCACGAGGTTCTTTTTTCTTGCAAAGTCACCGCCGCTCATTCCGCGCACCTGCGGGAGCGTGACGTGCGACTCATCTACGAAAAGGATATAATCCTTCGGAAAATAATCCAAAAGCGTATAGGGAGAAGAGCCGGGCTCTCTGCCGCTCAAAATGCGAGAATAGTTCTCTACACCCGAGCAAAAGCCAACTTCTCTTAACATTTCGATGTCATATTTGGTTCTTTCTTCGATCCTTTGCGCTTCCAAAAGCTTGTTCTGGCTTTTGAAGAACTCCACGCGCTCGCGCATTTCTTCTTCGATCTCTGCCAGTGCCGCTTCGCGCTTTTCATCGCTGACGGCATAGTGCGTTGCGGGAAAGATCGCGGCGTAGGAAAGGATCTGCTCGATCTCGCCCGTGACGGTATTCACCGTGCAAAGCCGATCGATCTCATCGCCGAAAAACTCCACGCGAATGGCCTTATCCTTCGAGGACGCGGGAAAGATCTCCACGACGTCTCCGCGCACGCGGAATTTATCGCGGACGAAATTAACGTCGTTCCTTTCATAGCTGATGCTGACAAGACGGCGGATCAGCTCCTCGCGCGACATCTCCATGCCCGCGCGCATTCCGATCAAGAGGCTTTGGTATTCCTCGGGATCGCCGAGCGAATAGATGCAGGAGACCGAGGCAACGATGATAACGTCTCTGCGCTCAAACAGCGCAGAGGTCGCGCTGTGGCGGAGCATATCGATCTCATCGTTGATCATGGCGTCCTTTTCAATATAAATATCTCTGCCGGGGATATACGCCTCGGGTTGATAATAGTCGTAATAGGAAACGAAATATTCCACCGCATTCTCGGGAAAGAAGGAACGGAACTCCGTGCAAAGCTGTGCGGCAAGCGTTTTGTTATGCGCCAGCACCAGCGTGGGGCGGTTCAATCTTGCGATCACGTTCGCCATCGTGAAGGTCTTTCCCGAACCGGTGACACCGACAAGCGTTTGCGCGCGCTCGCCCGCTTCGATACCGCGCACGAGTGCTTCGATCGCGGCGGGCTGGTCGCCCGTGGGCGAAAATTCGCTGACAAGCTTAAAGCTTTTTTCTTCCATCGCTTCTCTCCTTTCTTGTGGATAAAAAAGACTGCTCCGCTTTCTCGGCTGCCGAAATCGGCCGGATCCTGCACGGTCAGTCTTGACGGTTTTCTAAATCATGGGAGTGCCCAATGCACTCGCGGGGATACCCCCGATCAAAAAGGCGGGGCGTTCGGTTACGTATTTCCTTCCAAAAGAAGGGGGGCGTCCCGCTTATGGAAAATTAAAATTTACCACAATCGGGATGGAGAACCGTGGAAAATATAAAATTTACCACAGTTCACCACAATCTGCGGATTGCGTGATCGCTACTGCTACCGATTGCGCGCTTACGCGCGTTCTCTTCTCGCTATAAAGGAGAAAAAACCAGAATTAAAAAAACAAAACCGATCCATTGGGGGAAAACGCAGTTTTCCAACCTTGGCATCAATAAAAAAGAGCTTTTTGTTTTTCGCTCCTACCAAAAGACCACAGGCACGGTGCTTTCTCGAAGCGCCGAGGCTCGGTCTTTGCCGAAGTACAATAGAGCGAAGAAATAGTGCCGAAGGGGTTTTCGGGAGGATCGTTCGCTCGGCGGCTCGTCGCCGTACAAGCGTACGGCAGAGACGGCGAACGGACGAAGAAAAACAAAACCAATCATTTTGGAGGAAAACGCAGTTTTCCAACCTTGACATCAAAGCGCAGTTTTCCAACCTTGACATCAATAAAAGAGACCTTTTTGTTTTTCGCTCCTACCAAAAGACCACAGGCACGGTCAATTGTCCCAGTTGTGGAACACAGCCGTTACATCCTCATCCTCGGTAAACTTATCAAGCATCTTCTGCATATTCTCAACGTCTTCCTCGTTGGTAAGCTCTACGTAAGTAGAGGGAACCTTTACGAGGTCTGCCGTATCGATCTTATAGCCGAGCGCGAGGATCGCATCGCGAACGGCATCGAGATCGTCTACCGCCGTATAGATAGAGTATTCACCTTCGTCACTCTTGATATCCTCTGCGCCGCACTCCAGCGCATCCTCCATCACCTTATCCTCGTCAAGCTCCTCGTCTTCATCGAGGATGGTGATAACGCCCTTTTCCTCAAAGAGGAAGGCAACGCATCCGTTCGTTCCCATATTTCCGCCGTATTTGCTGAAATAGGAACGCACGTTACCTGCGGTGCGGTTACGGTTATCGGTAGAAGTCTCTACGATCAGAGCAACGCCCGAGGGGCCGTAGCCCTCATAAACGATCTCCTCGTAGTTGATATCGTTGTTCTCGGAGAACTTCTTGATCGTTCTCTGGATGTTTTCGTTGGGCACGTTGTTTGCCTTTGCCTTTGCGATCAGATCGCGAAGCTTCGAGTTGTTATTCGGGTCGGGACCGCCCGCCTTGATCGCAACGCACATTTCCTTGCCGATCTTGGTGAAGATCTTTGCCTTTGCGGCATCGGATTTTTCCTTCTTGTGCTTAATATTGTTCCATTTCGAATGTCCGGACATACTGTTTCTCCTATATTTCCTTTAAATTTAAATCTTTTCGGGGCTTTGCATACAGATCAGGTGCAAAGCGGTTTTCAGAACACGGCGGGTTGCCGCCGTCAGAGCGATGCGGCTCTGCTTTACGCTCGCATCCTCACAGGAGAGGATCGAACAATCGTGATAAAAGCCGTTGTACGCGGCGCAAAGATCAAGAATATAGCGCGTGATGAGCGAGGGCTCGTACTCGGCAAGGGCCGCCTCCACACGCTCCGGGAAGCGGGAAAGCGCCTTGGCAAGCTCCATTTCACGCTCGCCGAGTGCCGCATCCGTCATCGCTACGGCACCGTCCGCCTTTTCAAGCACGGAGCAGGTGCGCGCGTAAGTATACTGCACGTAAGGACCCGTATTTCCGTCAAAGGAGAGCGCATCCTCCATCATGAAGTTGATGTCACGCATACGGTTGTTGGAAAGATAATAGAATACGATCGCGCCGACGCCGACCTTCTCGGCAATGTCCGCGCACTCCGCAGGATCGGGATGCTTTTCCTTGGTGATGTCGTACACGCGGCTGATCGCCTCGGCAAAAAGATCCTTCAGAAGAATTACGTTTCCCGTTCTCGTGGCAAGCTTCGCGCCGTTGATGCTCACGGTGCCGTATGGCACGTGCACGAGCTTATCGTACCAATCGTAGCCCATCATTTCAACCACCTTGAACCACTGTGCAAAGTGAAGCGACTGTGCCGCGCTGGTGACGTAGATCGCCTTATCAAAGCCGTAGGTCCCCTTGCGGTATACGGCGGCGGCGATGTCACGTGTGGGATACAGGGTCGATCCGTCACGCTTCAAGATCAGGCAGGGGGGCATGCCGTAAGGCTCGAGATCCACGATGGAAGCACCGTCATCGATCTTCAAAAGTCCGCTATCGCGCAGCCTCTGCACCTGGGCGGGCATTTTATCCGTATAGAAAGACTCGCCCTTATAGCTATCGAAGGTGATGCCCAGCTGACGGTAGGTCTTTTCATATTCCTCAAGGCTGACCGCAACGAACCACTTCCAAAGCGCGATATTCTCTTCGTTGCCTTCCTCGAGCTTCTTAAACTCGGCGCGGGCGGCATCCGCAAGCGGCGAGGACTTCACGCCCTCGGCAGATGCGGCGGCAGAGGCATCCTCCTCGGCCTTGATCTCGTTGTTAATACGAACGTAGAGAGCCACAAGCTCGTCCACGCCCTTCTCCTCCACGGCGGCCTTATCGTCCCATTTCTTATAGGCGACGATCAGCTTTCCGAACTGGGTACCCCAGTCACCCAGATAGTTGATACCGACGCACTTATAGCCCGCAAACTCGTGCAGAAGCTTCAGAGAATGGCCGATCACGGTGGTGCCGAGATGGCCGATGTGGAAGGGCTTTGCCACGTTCGGCGAGGAATAGTCCAGCACGACGGTTTTGCCTTCTCCGCACATGGGAGAGCCGTAGGTCTCACCCTTTTCGGCGATCTCGCGCACGACGCGCCCTGCGAACGCAACACCGTTCACACGGAAGTTCAAATATCCGCCCTGCACCTCCACAGAGGCAAGCTCGGGAAGCGATATGCCCTCCGCGAGCGTTTTTGCAATCTCCATCGGGGAGCGGCGCAGGCTCTTCGAAAGGCGGAAGCAAGGAAGCGCAAGATCTCCCATGGCTTTATCCGGCGGATACTCCAGCATATCCAAAATCTCCTCTGCCGAAAGAGTTGCGGCAGGATATTTTTCGGCAATCAGTGCCGCAATGGCACTTGCAGTATTTTTCTTCAAATTCAGCATATATACCTCTAATTTCAGTCCTATCGGTTAAGTCAAGCTACGGAACGGGGATCAAAAGGAATTTTTCATTTTTACGTATTCCTTGCCATCTGCCTCGTAGGGCACGAGAACGGCGGGGATCAGGGAGTTCATATTAAACGCATACGCAAGCGCGGAGGTCAGTCCGCTCTTGACGTAAAATTCGCCGTCATGCTCGGCGATCTCAACGTCGGGCACGGCTTGTCCGATCTCGAGCTTCATGGCGAGAATGCGGATCTGCTCGGCATCCACCACATCGTCAATATACGAAAGGCGCTCGGGACAGATCATGGCGTGCGCGAAGGGGCGCCCCTCATTTTTCATGCGGAACGCAGCAAGAATGCAAGCAGAGATCTCCTCCGGCGTTGCATAGGTCGTATCCACCACCAGATCGTAATTGGAAAGATCTTGGATATTGACCCCGTATTTTTCGCTGTAACGCTTTTTCTCACTCTCGCGGCGGCGCTTCGTTTCGCTCACCTGCACCTCGAGAGACGCCGTGCTCTCCCCCGTGCGGCCCGCATTCATAATGCGGAGCGCTGCGACCTCGGCATCCGTGCTAAGGTAGACCTTGAACGTCCCCTTCGTAAAATGCCATGCCATGCGGGAATCGATCACGAGAGGACGCTCGTCCTCCGAAAGCAAAACCAGCCCGTCGTCGATTTCCTTATCGATCTCAGGATGCGTTTCCATATAAACGTTGAGATCCGCAACGCTCATTCCGCGCTTCTCCGCTACGGCACGGACGATCGCGCCCGTGGAGTAGTATTCCGCGCCGAGTGCCTCGATCAAAAGCTTGGCGACCGTGCTTTTTCCGCTGCCGAGATCTCCTGCCAAAGAAATTTTATTTCCCATATCCGCTCCTAATTATTTAAAAATATAATCAATATATTATACAATAAACCTCGGCACTTGTCAAGATTTTTCGCAAGTTTTCGGCAGGAGGCAGAAAAATCGGCGGCACGGTGAATATTTTTGGGTAAAGCGGTAAAAATGAGAGCACGAAACCAAAGAAAGGAATCACTATGGAAAAGAAATTTAATTTCAGCGAGCAACCCATGAAAACCAAAATCATTTACGGCACCGTGATCGCCATTCTCTGCTTCAGCGCAGTGATCATCGGCATCGTCGCGGCTAGCAGAAAGCCCGTCGATCCGCCCGTGGAAACACCGCCTATTGAAGAGACACCGAACGAGCAGACGCCGCCCACCGAGGAAAAGCCCAAGGAAGAGGCGCTGACCTTCGCGATGCCGACCGAGGGCGAGATCATGACGGCACACAGCCTTACCGTTCCCGTTTACTCCGAAACACTCGGTGAGTGGAGATTCCACACGGGAGTGGATATCGCAACGGAGGTCTCCGCACCCGTGTACGCCGCAGCGAGAGGCACGGTTACGGGAATCTTCAGCGATCCCATGCTGGGCAAGACCGTGCAGATCACGCATGAGAACGGCATCGTTACCACCTACTCGAACCTGAACGCCACGCTGGCAGAGGGGATCGAGGTCGGCACGGAGCTTACCAAGGGAGCGATCCTCGGCGTTGTCGGCGACACGGCGATCTCCGAGGTCGCGAAGGAAGCGCATCTGCATTTCGGCATGCAGGTGAACGGCGCATCGGTAAACCCCATGGATTATATCGAAACGGTCGGCGACAATTCTTCCACCGTTTGATTCTTCGCGGAGAGGTGCAAAACCTCTCCGCTTTTTCGTTCCGTTATGGTACAAAACAAAGAAAAATCGACAAAATGCGAAAAACTTTTTGTCTTTTTCCGAGCTTTCGGCAAGCGGATGCAAAAAAAGAAGATATGAAAAAAGCCGAGGCATTCATTTTTTTGCCAAAAACTCTTGCTTTTGGCAAAAAAATATGGTAAACTGTATAAAGCAATTAAAATAAAGGTAACGGACAAAAAGATATGAAACATATTGCAATTCTCGGCTTCGGCGTTGTCGGCCAGGGCGTCGCAGATCTTCTCACGAAAAACGCGAAAGAGGTAAAGGCTCTGATCGGTGATGACGTTAACATCAAATATATTCTCGACTTAAGAGATTTCCCCGATTCTCCCTTTGCCGACCGCGTGGTGCACGATTTCAACGTGATCAAAGCGGACGACGGCGTGGATGCCGTGATCGAGGTGATGGGCGGCTCGCACCCCGCCTTTGAATTTTCCATGGATGCGCTGCGCGGCAAAAAGCACGTGATCACCTCCAACAAGCAGGTGGTTGCCGAATTCGGAGCGGAAATGCTCGCAGAGGCGAAAAAGAACGGCGTTTGCTACCACTTCGAAGCAAGCGTTGGCGGCGGTATCCCCGTGCTGATGCCTATCATCGAAATCCTGCGCCATAACAAGGTGCGCGAGGTTCGCGGCATTCTCAACGGAACGACCAACTACATTCTCACGAAAATGTTTACCTTCGGTGACACCTTTGAGGATTCGCTCAAGGATGCACAGGCAAAGGGCTATGCGGAGAGAAATCCCGATGCGGATATTCTCGGCATCGACGCCTGCCGCAAGATCGCCATTCTCGGCGGCCTTATCAGCGGCGTTTCCGTTATGCCCGATCTGATCCACACCGAGGGCATCACCGCCATCCGCGCAGAGGACGTTGCACTCGCAAACCAGAACGCCTGTGCGATCAAGCTTCTCGGCCGCGCGATCACCGAAGCGGACGGAAGGATCATGCTGATGGTTGCTCCCTTCCTCATCGATGCCGACGCACCCCTCAGCGGCGTGAACGGCGTTTATAACGCAGTCGAGGTCATTGCCGACCCCGTGGATAACGTGATGTTCTACGGTCGCGGCGCAGGTGCAGGTCCTACCGCTTCTGCTGTCGTCGGTGATCTTTGCCGCTGCTTTACCGAGGCAACGCACACCGCGCCCTTTGCATTCGAGAAGAAGTCCGAGATGCTGGCAGACTTCTCTGCCTTCACCTGCCGCCACTACGTCGCAACGAGCGCATGCCTTTGCGAGGTAAAGAAGGCCTTTGGCGAGGTTACCGTTCTTTCCGAGGGCAAGGAGCTTGCATTCCTTACCGGCGAGATGACCGAAAAGGCATTCGCCGACGCCGCGGCTACGCTGGGCGACAAGGTTCTTTCGCATATCAGAAAGCTCGCTTAATCTGTTCTTTTATTTTCATATCCGCCGCCGCGCGCGGCCGTTCGCTTCGCTCCTCTGCCGAGGGCGCGATCCGTTTCGGCGCATACGGCGGCGCTGTTTTTTATCAGGGTTGGAATCGCGAGCAAGGAAAGCGCAAAGAGAAAGGCATCGCAAAGACCGATCAGCGGCATCGTGCCAAAAAGCACGCCGAGGATGCAGAAGAAAAGATACGCACCAAAATACAGTCTGCCGCCACGGCACCCCAGCACCTTTAGGGCGCACCGCCCGTATTCATACCAGCAGACGGCGCTGGACAGCGCAAACAAAAAGACGGAAGCGATCAGCGGCCATGCATACAGATCACCAAGTGCCGAGGAGAACGCCGCGGAAAGAAGCTCTGTTCCGCTCGAGAAGGCTTGCGGATCACCGACCGAAAGCAGGATCGAAAACGCCGTGAGCATACAAAGAACGACCGTATCGAAAAGGATCTCGAAAACGCCGAGGATCCCTTCGGAAAACGGTGATCCTACCTCTCCCTTCGCATGTGCGTACGCCGAGGTGCCCGCGCCCGCTTCGTTAGACAAAAGCCCTCTGAAAAACCCTTCCTTCAAGGGAGAAGCAAGCACCGCGCCCACGGCTCCGCCCGAAAAAGCACGTAAAGAAAACGCATCCTTCAAGATCAAAAAGGCCACCGCTTTCATGTTAGATATACCGCAAAATATAGTTA
The DNA here is from genome assembly GCA_017504785.1 of Clostridia bacterium. Taxonomy (GTDB): domain Bacteria; phylum Bacillota; class Clostridia; order Oscillospirales; family CAG-272; genus UBA1740. Next base: position 13,187 of record JAFVQL010000025.1, read on the forward strand.
TTATGCAAATAATTGTATACAAAACCATAGCAATCGGTATCAAAATTGCGGTTGCTTTGCAAAGCCTTTCCGAATTACCGAGAACGCAAATCATGAGAATGAAAACAAAGAGGAGCGCGCAAAAAAGCCCGGCGCCGCTCCCCATGAGAGCGGATACGGTTTCTGCCGCCGCCGCGCCTTGCAGAGCACTCCCCATAAAGAAGGCAAGCCCCACGGTCAGCAACGCATAGATCGACGCAAGCGGCGCGCCGATCAAGGGAAAGCTTTTCCGTATCAGGCTCGGAAAGCCGAGAGATCGCTCTTTCCCCTTTTCCTTTACGGCACTCGCTACCGATTCCGCATATTTTAGGGGTGCGGAGAAGATCGCCGACACGAGGATCCAGAATACGCTCCCCGCCCCACCGATCAGTATCCCCGCCGCCACCCCTGTGACGTTGCCCACGCCGAGCGTGCCTGCAAGCGCGAGCGACAGTCGAAAAAACGCACCCTTCCCCTCTTTTCTGTATTCTGCTCCGGCAAGCGCGAGCGTGCGGATCGGGTGCAGAAGAAAGAATGCACGCAAGCGAAGAAGAAAATATCCGCCCGCCGCCACTACCATGATCGGCAAAAAGCGCAGCATACCCTCACCTCTCCTTTCGGTTTTAGAAACCTTATGCGCGCAGAGGAAAAAGCATTCCTTTTTGAGACAAAGCGCAAAAGCATTTGAAGATCGATCGCCCGCCGACAACCGAAGAAAAAATAAAAAAAGCCGCTTTCCGCAGAAGAAAGATCTCTACGGAAAGCGGCTTTTTCGTATAAACAACCAAACCTGCGCGAAAAATCGGGCTTGGCTTTTATTTCTCGGTTGTTATCAGAAGAAGCGGCGGATCAGAAGAAAGATAAACGCGGCGGCAAACACTCCAAGGGTGATATACCAAACCAGATTCATCACCTTATCCCACTTTTTTTCGATCTCGGCATCCTTTTCATCCAAGGCGCGATCCTCCTCGGTTTCCTGCAGCTCCTCGGGGATCTCCACGAGCTCTTCCACCTCGGGATCTTCTTCATCCTCGGAAAAATCGTACGTCCCCTCCGCGATCCTCTTGGCACGATCGGTCGCGCGCTGCACCATCTCTTCCATCGTTTCTATCACGGCGGTATCCTCACAGCCGATGCGGGAAAGATGGTCTCCGAGCGTTTTCATAGCACCCGCGATCTCGGCGGTATCGCGCGAGAGAAGCATGCGCTCGATCTCGCGATCGCAATCCTCGCATACGTAGCGCGGATTTCCGTATGCGCCCATGGTGAGTATCGAAGGGGTTTCCGCTTCAATGGCGGCTTTGCAAATACTGCAGTTTTTCATATTCTATCCATCCTTAAAACACAAGTTCAGATCAAAGCCAAAAAAGTGCTTTGCATTATTTTTTACGCAGTGCGGCACGGACCTCCGCCATATATTCGGCGCGCAGCGCCGCCTGCTCTGCCTTTTCCTCCTCGGTCAAGGCGCGCTCCTTCATAAGACGGCCAAGCTCGTTGATGCGGTCGATCTTTGCTTTTTCCATTTTCTCTTCCCTTTCTTATTCGTAAAGCTTTGCGAGACCGCCCAGTGCGGTTTCGCGGTAATTATGCGCGAGGTCGCGCCCGGTCTCATACATCGTGCGGACCACGAGGTCAAAGGATATTTTTCTTGAATCGGTCAAAAAGTTCGCAAGACTGACGGCGTTGATCGCGCGCATGGCGGCAACGGCGTTGCGCTCGATGCAGGGGATCTGCACGAGACCGCGAATGGGATCGCAGGTGAGGCCCAGATGATGCTCGATCGCGATCTCCGCAGCGTATTCGATCTGGTCGATCTCCATGCCGAAAAGCTCCGCCAAGGCGGCGGATGCCATGGAGCAAGCCGTTCCGATCTCTGCCTGACAGCCGCACTCCGCGCCGCTGATCGAGGCGTTCGTTTTCACGAGATTGCCGATCAGACCGCCCGTGGCAAGCGCATCGAGGATCTCATCATCCGAAAATCCGTGCTTTTGCTGCATATAAGCAAGGGTGGCGGGGACGACGGCGCAGGCACCGCAGGTCGGCGCAGTGACGATCGTTCCGTTATCCGCATTCTGCTCGCTCACGGCGAAGGCATAGGCGCATACGATACGGTTTTCCCTTGTGGTCGGACTTTCGTCCATGTGCCTTTGACGGAAAAGATTTCGCGCCTTGCGCTGTACGCCAAGACCGCCGGGCAGCTCTCCCGTGCGCGAAAGGCCCTCCTCGATCGCGCTTTTCATCGTCTTCCAAACGGCCGAGAGAAATTCGCGAAAGGACGTCCCCTCGTTGCGATACACATAGTCGCAGATACGGATGCCCTCTGCTCTGCAGATCGCGGCGATCTCGGAAAAGGTCTTCTCCTTGTAGATATGATGCGAGGCAACGAGGGGGCGACCTTCGATATGAATATCTCCGCCGCCGACCGAAAGCACGCGCATCGGCGGCACGTCTGCGCGGTCCGCATCAAAGATATCCATGGTGTTGGCATGAGGAAGCTCCTCTGCCTCGGTATCGAAAACGATCTGCGTTTCGCGCCCCTCGGCGGCAAGCTCGATCGCTCTGTCGGTCCTATGCCCTTGCCCGGTTTTGGCAAGCGAGCCGTACAGCACGACGCGAAGGCGCTTCGCCTCGGGATGCTCGGAGAGAAAGACCTCGATCGCCTTGGCGGGTCCCATCGTGTGCGAGCTGGAAGGGCCTTTGCCCGTTTTATATATTTCTCTTACGGATTTCATAAAAACGCCTCCGTATTTATTTCATTTCTTTTATTTTATCACATTCCGAAGGATTATGCAATGCTTTTTTGAATAATCATAGGAAGAGGGGGGCTTTCTATGCTTATTTTGATTTTTCTTTCCGACCTTTTGCGCTTATGCTTTTGGACCGTGCTTCTTTTCGCCTTGGATCGACCGTATCTTGCCGTTATGACGCTGCTTTGCTTAATTTGGCACGAGGGGTTTCATATCCTCGCTCTGGCGCGCGAGAATGCCACGGCAAGACTGATGCCGCGCCTCGGCGGACTCCGCCTCTATCCAAAAAAAACGCTCTCCTACGAAAGCGAAAGGCGCATTGCGGCGGCAGGACCGATCGGCGGCTTTATCGGCGCGGGGCTATGCCTATTGCTTTCGCCTCTTTCAAGGGCGTACTTTTTTGAATTTGCCCTCTGCCACCTTCTCACCTCCCTCTCAAATCTTCTCCCGATCGAGGGGTACGACGGATATCGCATACTAAAGGCGACCGCGGCGCTTCGGGAGAGCGATCGGGCGCACGCGCTGCTTCCGCGCCTTTCCTTTTTTCTGACGGGTGCTCTTGCGCTCGTTTCCCTCTCGGTCTTCGGCATTCTCGGCGAAGGGCTTTGGCCGGCGGGGACATTCCTTTTCACGCTTCTTTTAGCGATCCCCGGGCAAAAAAAGAGATTTTACACGAATTCGCGAGAAAAACGGAGAATACGAGAGTTTTAGAGAGATAATCACGGTTTTTACCGACAAAAAACACGGCTCAATTCGTTTAATTTCGGCTCAAGGCGAATTTTTTAAAAAAATTTCGCCAAAAACTATTGCAAAACGAAAAGTTTTTTGCTATAATGACGATTGATTAATGCACTATTTTTAAAGTAGCAAAATAAACGAGATCAAGCAGTGAAAGGATTTGGGATTTAAGACGATGGCAAAGCTCCTTGAAAAGCTCATTGAATTAAAAGGAATTTCAAAGTCTTTTGATGACGAACCGGTGCTCAAAAGCATCAATTTGTATATCCGCGACGGCGAGTTCGTGACGCTTCTCGGCCCTTCGGGCTGCGGAAAAACCACGATGCTCCGCATCATCGGCGGCTTCGAGACCGCGGACGAGGGTGCGCTCTTCTTCGACGGCGCGGAGATCTCCGAGGTGCCCGCTTATAAACGCCCCGTCAACACCGTCTTTCAAAAGTATGCGCTTTTCCCGCATCTGAACGTATATGAAAACATCGCATTCCCGCTCCGCTTAAAGAAGGTGGATGAGGAAAGCATCAAGACGAGAGTGACCGAGATGCTTCGCATGGTGGCACTCGTCGGCTTCGAGAACAAGGACGTCAGCACCCTTTCGGGCGGCCAGCAGCAAAGAGTTGCCATTGCGCGCGCGCTGATCTCCCACCCGAAGGTGCTTCTTCTCGACGAGCCGCTCGGCGCGCTCGACCTAAAGCTTCGAAAGGATATGCAGAACGAGCTGAAAAACATTCAGAAGGCAGTCGGCATCACATTTATCTACGTAACGCACGATCAGGAGGAAGCGCTTTCCATGTCCGACACCATCGTGGTCATGGCGGAGGGCGAGATCCAGCAGATCGGAACGCCGACGGATATTTATAACGAGCCGAAGAACGCCTTCGTTGCCGACTTCATCGGCGAAAGCAACATCGTGGACGGTGTTATGCTTGCGGACAAGTCCGTTCGTATGTCCGGCCACACCTTCGAATGCCTGGACGGCGGCTTTGCAAAGAACGAGGCCGTGGACGTCGTTGTTCGCCCCGAGGACGTAGACGTGGTTGCACCCGAGAAGGGTATGCTCACCGGCGTCGTCACCTCCGTCACCTTCAAGGGCGTGCATTACGAGATCATCGTGGATATCGGCGGCTTCAAATGGATGATCCAGACCACCGATTACGTAGCACCCGAGCAGCGCATCGGTCTTTATATCGAGCCGGATGCCATCCATATCATGAAAAAATCCAAGTATTCGGGTATGTTCGGCGATTACTCCTCCTTCTCCGACGAGATCGACCAGCTCTCCGATGCCGATGCGGCCGAGGAATTCTAAAATCCCAGAGAGGAATTTGCTTTATTGCAGATGACGGTATTCCAAAAGAAATGAAAAGGAACAAGAATCTTATGCGCTCGGCGGCGGCCGCGCCCCACATCTTTTGGGCGGCGCTCTTCATCGTTGTGCCTTTGCTGATCGTTATATATTACGCATTCACAAGCCCCGAGGGCGGCTTTTCCATGGAAAATATCTTCGGGCTTACCGATTATTTCGATATTTTCCTGCTCTCCATCGAGCTTGCCGTGATAGCGACCTTCGTGTGCCTTCTGATTGGGTATCCGATGGCATACTTCATCGCCAAGGCCGAGCCATCGCGCCAAAAGATCTATATGATGCTTTTGATGCTCCCCATGTGGACAAACCTTTTGATCCGCACCTATTCCATCATGGTCATTCTGGATGACGGCGGCTTTCTTAACTCCCTGCTCGGGACCGAGCTGCATATCATCGGAACGAAGGGCGCCGTGATCTTCGGCATGGTGTACGACTTTTTGCCTTATATGGTGCTTCCGATCTACACCTGCATCTCCAAGATCAATAAAAATATGTGGGAGGCGGCAAGCGACCTCGGCTGCAGTCCCATCCGCGTTCTTACGAAGGTCATTCTCCCTCTGTCGCTCTCGGGCATTATCTCGGGCGTGACGATGGTGCTCGTGCCCTGCATCAGCACCTTCTATATCTCGCAGAAGCTCGGCGGCGGCACCTTCGAGCTGATCGGCGACACGATCGAAAGACAGTTCGTTTCCGGCACGCTGAACGTCGGCGCGGCGCTCTCCTTCGTGATGATGATACTCATTCTCATCTCCCTTTGGGTGATGCATAAATTCTCCGACGGACAGGAAGGAGGTATCGTGCCGTGAAATACGCCTCCAGGATCTATCTTTGCCTCGTTTTCGGCATTCTTTACATCCCGATCGTTACCCTCATTTTCTTTTCCTTTAACGCAAGCAACAGCACTTCGGTCTTCGAGGGCTTTTCGCTCATGTGGTATAAGGAGCTTTTTGCTTCGCCCGACACCTTCATTGCTCTTCGCAACACGCTGATCCTTGCCGTTTGCTCCTCCGTTTTGGCAACGGCGATCGGTACGGCGGCCGCAGAGGGTATTTACCGCATGAAAAGCAAGCTCTTCAAGCGCACGCTGACCTCGGTGACCAACATCCCCATGATGAACCCCGATATCGTCACGGGTATGTCCATGATGCTCTTCTTCGTCGCCGTGGTTGCCATGCTCGGAATCGAATACGAAAGCTTCGGCTTCTGGGCGATGCTTCTTGCACACACGACCTTCTCGCTTCCTTACGTGATCCTTTCCGTGCTTCCGCGCGTGGAGGATTTCGGAAAATCGCTCTCCGAGGCGGCACTCGACCTCGGCTGCACGCCGCTGCAGTCCTTTTTCAAGGTGGAACTGCCAAACCTTATGCCCGGCGTTCTCTCCGGCATGATGATGGCGTTCACGCTTTCGCTTGACGACTTCGTGATCTCCTACTTCGTCGGCTCATCGAGCTTCCAAACGCTTCCGCTTCTCATTTATTCGATGACGAAAAAGAAGGTTACCCCTGATATGTACGCGCTTTCTACCCTGATCGTGGTGACGATCTTCCTGCTTCTGATCATTTCCAACGTGAAAAACGGAAAGAAGAACAAACGCAAGGAGGCAAAGAGATGAGAAAAATTCTGACGCTTCTTTCGCTCCCCCTGCTGCTTTCGGTTCTTTTGCTCTCCTTTACCGCCTGCGGCGAAAAAGAAGAGGGCGATGCCCCGACGAGCGACACGATCGTTTTAAACGTTTACAACTGGGGCGAATATATTTCGGACGGCTCGTTCGGCTCCTACGACACCAATGCGGAATTTGAAAAATACTGCAAAGAGGTGCTGGGAAAGAACGTCAAGGTCGTATATACCACCTATGCGACCAACGAGGATATGTACGCCAAGATCAAAAGCGGAGCAGGCACCTACGATATCATCATTCCCTCCGATTACATGATTGATAAAATGCGCGAGGAGGGCGAGCTTTACGCCTTCGATCCCGCCACCAGTATTCCGAATTACCAATACGTGCAAAACACCTACAAGAACCTCTTCTATGATCCCGAAAACCTTTATTCCGTGCCTTATACGTACGGTAAAGTTGGCATTATCTACAATAAAACGATGATAGACGAGGAGGATCTTTCCAAAATCGAGGCGGGAGAAGGCAGCTGGGATCTTCTCTTTAACGAAAAATATAAGGGCAAGATCCTGCAGTTTAACAACCCGCGCGATGCCTTCGCGACCGCAATGTTCTACCTTGGGCTGAATATCAACTCCGCAAACAAGGCGGACTGGGAAAAGGCGCTGAAGCTCCTTTCCGAGCAAAAGGCGCTGGTGCAGGGCTACGTTTCGGACGAGATCTTCAATAAGATGACCAGCGGCTCTGCCGCCATCGCGACCTACTATGCAGGTGACTATCTCATCATGGTAGAGGAGAACGAGAACCTCGGCTTCTACTATCCGAAGGAAGGCACGAACGAATTCGTGGATGCCATGTGCATTCCGAAGGATGCAAAGCAGAAGGAGCTTGCCGTGGAGTATATCAATTTCATGCTCTCCGAAGAGGCGGCGATCGCCAACGCGACCTATATCTGCTACGGATCTCCGAACACACTCGTGCTTGAAAGCGAGGAATATGCGGACGAGATGGGCGAGGAAGCAATGGCGGTGCTGTACGGACAGGCTGAAAATCCCTATCCCTTCGATCCCATGTACCACGGCATGACCGGCGGCGAGATGGGCGAGGCGGGCATTCAGGCTCTCATGAACGGCTATTGGGAATCGCTGAAAACCGAAAATGCGATCGAGCTTTGGGTGCATATCACGAGTGCGCTGATCGTGGGCGGCGTTCTTGCCTACGCGATCTATTCTCTCTACGTAAAGAAGAAGCATTCCCGCTTCTACCGCAAGAGAGAGGGCACGAAGGAAAACGACAAAAAGGCGTAAAGCCATCTAAAATAGTCTTTGCTCGATTCGGGCAAAAAACAGAACGGGATACATCTGCCATGCGGCGGCTGTGTCCCGTTTTTTCGTTATGTTTTTTTCGGTGCCCACAGCACCCTTGCGGCGGTGCTGTTTCCTAACGGCAAATATCAGGCCGTTTGCACGAAGATGCCCCGCCGGCAAAACCGCCACAGGCTTTGCAAAGAATGCTTCCCTAAAAGCGGCAAAAAAAAGAGCAGTCACACAGGACAAAAATCCTGCAAACCTGCTCTTTTGTTATGCTTTATTTACATTTTTAGACTATAAAGCAAGCACTTACGCTTCCATACTCGGTGCTGCCGTTTTTGCGGCTTTCATCTCTTCTTGCTTTTCTTCTCTTGCCAAACGCATGATACCGATCTTTTTCCATGCGTATACGCAGCATATAAGAAGCAAAAGGATCGTGAATACCCACGAGATCGTGTACGAAACGAAGAGACCGAAGATCGTATGGAATTTCTCCGTAGGAGTTACAAACAAAATCCAAAGCACGCGCGAGGCAAGGCCGATGAGGCTTGCCACCATGGAGCTGAAGGAATAGCCGATGCCCTTGAGGATTCCCGAAATGGTTTCCATCACGCCACCGACAAAATAGGTGGCAAGCATAATGCGGAAGATCTCGCGAACGGCATCGATGATCAGCTCGCGCGCAGGATCGTCTGCTCCTATGTAAAGAGAGGAAAGCGGTCTTGCAAACAAAATCTCCACCTGCCCGACAAGGAAGCCTGCGGCGGCAACCTGAATGACCGTGTAAAGGGCTACCTTATTCAGTCTGCGGAACTTTCTTGCGCCGTAATTTTGACCGATGAAGGTCATCGCCGCATTGGAAAAGGCGTTCATGACCGTATAGGTGATGCCCTCTATATTGAATGCGATCGTTTTTGCCGAAACAACGTGCGGCGGGAAGGTATTGACCGCAGAGGTCACGACGATATTGGAGATGGAGAAAAGCGAGCTTTGGAGTGCCATGGGGATTCCGATCCGCATGATCCTTCCAAGCAAGGGTGCTTCGATACGAAGAGAACGCAGATGCAGCTGATAGCTCTCGCCGCTTCGCTTCATCAAGCACCGGACGACGGCAATGGCGGACAGATATTGCGATATGATCGTTGCGAGAGCAACGCCGTCCACCGTCATATTACATACCAAAACGAAAAAGAAATTCAGCAAAACGTTCACAATTCCGCTGACGGAAAGTATATACAGCGAGGTCTTCGAATCACCGACGGAGCGAAGCGTTGCCGCGCCGAAGTTATAGACCGCGCCCGCGGGAATGCCGAAGCAGATGATCGTCATATACAAAACGGAATTATCGTAGAACACCTCTTGCGTTCCCATCAACGTCAAAAGCGGACGGGCGAGCACGAGGCCGAGGATCATGCAGACAATACCGCCGATCACGGAAAACGTCATCGCTGTATGAACGGTACGAGATACCTTGTTTTCATCCTTTGCTCCGTAAAACTGCGCGATCACAACGCCTGCGCCCGCCGAAAGATTCAGCATAATATTTATGATCAACGCCGTCAGTGAAGCGGTGCTTCCCACGGCGCCGAGAGCGTTGGGATCGCCCGAATAGCGGCCGACGACGATATTGTCCGCCATATTGTACATGACCTGCAATACACCGGTCAGTATGATGGGAACTACAAAGAGGAGAAGGCGGGAAAAGATCGGCCCCTCCGTCAAGCTTTGCTTGCTTCTCGATTTTACCATTGCTTTACCTCTAAAACACAGCGGGATATCAATAGACTTTCTTTTCGTTTTTTATGGATCAAAATTCCTCGTTCCCACATCTTTGCGCCCTTGCATCGGCGGCAAAGGAAAGAAGCGTATCGCGGCATTCAGCGGAAAGCTCCAAGAATATGTCGGCACGCTCGTGGAAGGAGCGGACCTTCATAAGATGCACCTCTTCGGGAAAAAGCGTGGGCGTGTATTTATAACGCAGCGTTTTCTCATTGGGTTTATAGGCGCGGTACGCCGCGGCGGTGAGCACCTCGATATCCGCGATATCCGCAAGATCGACACGGCAAAGCGTCGTGCATCGCTTGCCCGAAAAGCGGCAAACGACGAAGATCGGCGTTGTGTCGCTGTCATGGGTCACCTCGTAGGAATAAACCGCACCGAGATAGCGCGTGTAGACCATAACGGCAAAGACCAAAAGGATCAGAGCAACGAGCTGAACGATGCCTTTATAGAGCGTGAGAAAGTAGGAAACGGCAACCGTGGCTACCGCGGCCGCCAAGAGAATGAAGAAAAGGGTTCTTGCATTTTTGTTTTTCGGCATGGGGCGAACGGAAAATTCACGAATCATTCGGGGCGCTCCTTTCTCGAAGGCTCGTAATCCTTGAAAAGACAATACTCCTCATGGTTTTCATACACGAGAAGTGATGCAAACGGTGCTTCCCCCTCTGTACCATCAACGAAGATATCCACGCGCATCCAAGCGCTGGGGGCGGTACCGTCCGCGCGGTCAAAGAGATCCACGCCGTCAAAAACAAGGCGCAGATAGCGATACATCATGACCTTTTCCTCGACGACAACCTTCCCCGCGGCAAGAACGCGCTCAACGTCCCCTTCTCCATCCTTCACCATATCCACGAGGCGGAAAGAGAGATAATCGAGAGAATCGCGGGAAAGCCCGGAAAGTCCGTACTTTTCCTCGATGGCATCGACCGTGGACACATTCAAGCGAAGAGAGACCTGAAGCTGATCCGCCCCGTCGATCAACACGAGATTGTCCGAGAAGAAATATCCATTGGAATTGTTCTCATAAGGAAAGCGTATGCGTTGGGTCTTTGCGCCGATCGCACCGCTTGTCTTTTCGTAATACGCGGTGAGCGTTTCATTGAAATAAAGGTTCTTGATCGACTTCGGGTAATAATCAAAGAGGACCAGACGGAAGCCGAGAAGACCGACCACGAAAAGAATCACGACCGCGACCAAAACGCGCAGGATCTTCCCAAGCGGCGTTCTATGCCCCGGGATCTCCTCCAGCTCATTATAATCCCCGTATCTTTCGAAATCTTCCATTTGGGGGTTTCCTTTCTTCTTTATACTTTTGTAAGCATACCATAGCGCGAAGCGCGTGTCAAGTGCAAAAAAGTGAATTTTAATCGTTTCAATGGAACCGTGCGCCGCGCACGGGCGTGCGGTAAGGGCGGTTATATCGAATTTGCCGCAAGGCAAATATATCGAAGCGAGCCAAGCGAGAAATATAGGCAAACAGCATCTGTGGACACAAATGCAGTGCTTGCAAAGAAAAGAGGATGGAGAATTTACCTATTGACAAGTTTCGAGTGAAGAGTGAAGAGGTAATAGCGAAGAAGTAAAAATCGACAAGCCTCTGTCGAACTTGTCGATTTTTGGCCTACCCGATAGGATTCGAACCTACGGCCTACAGAGTCGGAGTCTGTCGCTCTATCCAGCTGGGCTACGGGTAGATATGCAAGCATCATTATATCATTTTTCTTCTTATTTGTCAAGGGGGAAAAAGGGCGCTTTTCGCGCGAGGACGACCAAATGAAAAAATATCTATTTACTAAATGTTTGCAAATCGTTTATGCTTTTTTGATAACGGATATAAAAAGATTTGATAAAATAAAAGAGAAAAATGATTTTTTCGGGGTGGACGCGGTCCCCCGTCTCCCCTTTTAAAAACCTTTTAAGGAGCTTTTATGATCCGATTGATCACAAGAATTTTAATTGCATCGATGCTTCTTCCCTGCCTTCTTTTATTAAGCGCATGCAAGGAAAAGAATCCCCCGACCGTGCCGCCTGAAAAAAAGCCGCCCGCAGAGGAAAAAGCCCCCGCGCTTTATATTCCCACGCCGGACAGCTTCGCCGGACAGAGCACCGAGGATTTTTCCGATTTCGTATATTCCGAGCCGAACCTGGCTTCTCTTTTGAACGCCTTTGCGCTCGCGGCAGAAACGATCCTTAAAAAAAGCACCTCTTACGAGACGGCGCTCGAAACCGTGGCAGCGGCAGAGGCACTGTATTCGGAGTATATTTCCATGCGCTCCTACGCGCGCATTCTTTACGCAAAGGATACAGCCAACACCTATTTTTCGGGCGAATACAAGCGTCTTTACGAGGCTACACCTTCGGTGGCACTGGCAGTGGACCGACTGTTCTCGGCCGTTGCGGCATCCGAGCACGCACAGAAGCTTTCCGAGACGAAATATTTTCCGAGCGACATAACCGCCCGCTATCAAAACGGCGGTCTTTATACCGAGACGACCACGCCGCTTTTCGAGGAAGAATGCCGCATTCTGATGGAGTTGCGCGCGCTTTCCTACGACACGGTTACGATCACCTTCAATAACGAGACCGACACCGTGACGAACCTGCTTGCAAAAATGGCGGGGATCTACGGCAAAGGCTCTCCCGAATATCAAAGAATTGAGCTTCGCTGCCAGACGCTTTACAACAAAACGGTTTCCCAAAAGCGCGCCGATCTTTACGTTGCACTCGCTCAGGTGCGCCGCGCGATCGCAGACGCGCTGAATTATGAATCCTACGCGGTGCTTATGGCAGAGCGCCTCGGCTACACCGCCGATGCAAACGAGGTCACGAAAATGCTTGCGAACGTCGAGACCTCCATCATGCCCATATACAGCGAATTATCCGCAAGCGGCTATTTCTCCACGGATACGGGAAAGCTCGAAAAAATAAAATTCCCCGAGACGATGCTCAACACCCTGACGCACTTCTATGAGAAAAAGGGCGGCAAGCTCTTTGAGGGCTATAATTATCTTCTGCACCGCGCGCTCTTCTCCTTGAACGACACGAGCGGCTCGAAGGCAAAAAGCACCTTCTCTACCTATCTTCCGGACACCGCACAGTCCTATCTTTACATAGCAGCACAAAACAGCGCGGTAGACTATATCACGGTTGCCGGTGCGCTCGGTGACACACTCGTCCATTACGGGAACGCCCCCGTCGCCACAGCGTTTTCCGAGCATTTCTTCAGCCGGGAGAGCCAAAGCGCTTACGGGCTTGCTCTGCGGATCCTGACGCTTCTCGGCATGGAGGAGGAGCTTTCCCAAAACGGAGGCACACTCGAGATCTCCTCTTATCAGATCCTTCTCAAAAACGAGATCTACAGCATTTTCCGCACCCTGCTCACACAGAGCATGAGAGCCCAGATCGAAGCCGAGGTCTACGCCTTAAAGGCGGATGAGATCTCAAAGGAGGCTCTGAACGCCATTGTTTCCCGCGCGGCAGAGCGCTTCAACTGCCTTGAAATGCAGAACGGACAAATGACGGCGCTTTCCCTCTCCTCAGACGGACTTTTAAGTCTCGAAATATTCGAATCTCCCCTGAGCAGTCTCACGGATCTTGCAGCAAGCCATATCGCGCTCTCGCTCTTTGCCATGGAAGCCACGGCAGAGGGCACGGGCTTTTCGGCTTACGAGGCCATGCTTGCTGCCGGACCGACAGCACCTCTCTCCACTCTTCTATCCACTATGCAGCTGCAAGCTCCCACGGACACCGAAGCCATGCGCGCTCTCGCCGCCGAGGTCTACGAGCTTCTGACCGGCTATTCCTACCGCGTCAACTCGCCCTCCGTAACGGCGATAAAGGCCGCATAACACTATAAAAGACAGACAAAGGTTTTTGACAATGGAAAAAAATAAGTTTTTCACGCATCCTCTGGTTATCACGCTTTGCGCCCTGCTCTGCTGTGCGCTCTGGGGCAGCGCAACCCCCTTTATCAAGATCGGCTATGCGCTGATCATGCCGCACGGTGGCGTGCCCTCCACGCTCGTTTTTGCAGGCGTTCGCTTCTTTTTCGCGGGCGTTCTCACCGTTCTCATTTACAGCATTGGCAGAAAGCGATTTTTGTATCCCAAAAAAGAAAATCTCGGCCGCGTCGGCATCGTTTCGTGCTTCCAGACGATCATTCAGTATATCTTCTTCTACATCGGCTTAGCCAACACCTCGGGCGTGAAGGGTACGATCCTTTCCGGCTCCTCGACCTTCTTTGCCATTCTCGTTTCCTGCCTGATCTTCCGCATGGAAAAATTGAATCTCAAAAAGATCGTAGCGTGCCTGCTCGGCTTCACCGGCATCATCCTCGTCAACATCAACGGCCTCACCTTTCAAATGAATCTTCTCGGAGATACCTTCGTGCTCTTCTCCGCCATCTCGCTTGCGATCTCCTCCGTTTTGATGAAGCGTTTTTCCAAATACGAGGACCCCGTTGTGCTTTCGGGCTACCAGTTCATTCTCGGCGGCGCGGTCATGACCGCGGTCGGCTTCATTGCGGGCGGACACATCGGCTTCCCCTCCGTAAAGAGCGTGCTCGTGATGCTCTATCTTTCGCTGCTTTCGGCGGTAGCATACGCGCTTTGGGGTATGCTGCTGAAGTTCAATCCCGTTTCAAGGGTGACGATCTTCTCCTTCTCCACACCGATCATGGGCGTGCTTCTTTCCACTCTGCTTTTGAAGGAAGAAAGCCTCGTTACCTTTCCGATCCTGCTTTTGACGCTTCTCTTCATCAGCGGCGGTATTTTCCTTTTGAACTATGAAAGAAAAGCCCCCAAGACAGAGTGACTCTAATAAAGCAGTACGGATCTAATATATTTAACGAAGAAAAAGGACAGAGAATTTTAGCGTTCTCCGTCCTTTTTTTCGTCGGTAGGGATCCTATTTCGTTGATTTTAAACGATCCTTAAGAGAGCCCCGCATGCCGAGAGGCGCGCTTTTTCTTGACATCGCGCGCGTTTTGTGCTAAAATGTTAGAGGTTTCATTAAAAAACGCTTACCAAAGAGGTTTATTTATGAAAATAAAATCGAAAGCTTTGGCGTACGAAAAGGTGCTGAAGCTTCCCCCTAAACCGCACAAACGCCCGAAAAAACCGAATTTGCTCTTCCGCACGCTCATGCGTGTTCTTTCCGAGCACGATCTCGCCGCAACGCATTTTAAGGCAAAAAGGATCGGTATGGAGCGCCTCGGAAAGCGCGAGCCCTGCCTCTATCTTATGAATCACTCTGCCTTTATCGATCTGAAGATCGCTTCCAAGCTTTTGTATCCGCGCCCCTACAACCTCGTTTGCACCTCGGACGGCTTCGTTGGCAAATCTTGGCTGATGCGAAATCTCGGCTGCACCCCCACGCAAAAATTCGTGCCCGATCTTTCCTTGATCCGCGACATGATGTATTCGCTGAAAAATCTCAAATGCTCGGTGCTGATGTACCCCGAGGCGGGATATTCCTTTGACGGAACGGCAACGCTGCTCCCCGAAACGCTCGGAAAATGCATCAAGATGCTCGGCGCACCCGTCGTGATGATCCGCACCTGTGGTGCATTCTCGCGCGATCCGCTTTACAACAATCTTCAGCTACGCAAGGTGAACGTCAGCGCAGAGATGGAGTATCTGCTCTCGCCGGACGAGATCAAAGAAAAGAGCGCAGAAGAGATCAACGAAATTTTGCACGCACAGTTCAGCTTCGACAGCTTCCGCTGGCAGAAGGAAAATCACGTGCATCTCACCGAAGGCTTCCGCGCCGACGGCCTCGGGCGCGTGCTCTACAAGTGCCCGCACTGCAAAAGCGAAGGCAATATGCGCGGCCACGACACGCTTCTCGAATGCGGTGCTTGCGGCAAGGTCTACGAGCTGACCGAGCTTGGAGAAATGAAGGCAAAAGATGGCGCGACCGAATTCTCACACATTCCCTCGTGGTATGCATGGCAAAGAGAAGAGGTCAAAAAGGAAATTATAAACAAGCAATATCGCATGCAGACCCACGTGGAGATCGGTATGCTCGTGGATACCAAGGCGCTTTATATGATCGGCGAGGGGCATCTTACGCACGATGTGCTCGGCTTTCATCTCACGGGCTGTGGCGGCAAGCTCGATTACAAGCAATCCCCCGTTGCTTCTTACAGCCTGAATGCGGACTACAACTGGTATGAGATCGGCGATGTGATCTCCATCGGCAACCACTCGGCACTCTACTATTGCTTCCCCAAGGAAGATACCACCTCCGTTACCAAGGCAAGGCTCGCGACCGAGGAAATGTACAAGCTGTATTCTCGCGCCGCAAAGCATGCCGAAAAAGAAATTCGAAAATCTTAATTCAGCATAAATAATTTAAAAGGAGATTTTTTATGGAATTCCGTATGGATCATCCGATCATTTACGCGCTGGTCGCCATCACGATCGTCGCAGTGCTCGGACAGTCAGTTTTCTTTCTTTGGCGCGCTCTGAAGAAGGCGAAGGAGCTTAAAATGGATAAGGCAAAGATCCGCGCCACCATCCTCTCCTCGCTCGTCTTCACCATCGCGCCCGCCGTTTCTATCATCATTTGCGTGATGACGCTTTCCAAGAGCCTCGGCGTTGCGCTTCCTTGGCTCCGCCTCTCCGTGGTCGGCTCGCTTTCCTATGAGACCGTGGCGGCAAACAACGCGCTTTCCGGCATGGCCCTGAAGCTCGGTGAGGTAACGAACCTTACGGGCTCGCAGTTCGTCACCGTCGTTTTCGTTATGACGATCTCCATTATGGCAGGCGTGCTTCTCACGCCCATTGCAAGCAAGAAGATCCAAGGCGGTCTCCAAAAGATGGAAAAGCGCGACAAGCGTTGGAGCGCGATCTTCTCGGATTCTCTGTTTATGGGTATGATCGCCGCCTTCCTCGGCTTCGTTTTCTGTGATTTCTCCGGTGTTTTCGTGGGAGAGCTTTCCGGCCTCGTGCCCGTTTTGGTCATGCTTTCCTCCGCGGTGCTCATGGCCGCTGCCGGTGCGCTGATGAAGGTGACCGGCTGGAAGTTCTTGAATGACTACGCGCTTCCGATCAGCATGGTCGGCGGTATGCTGCTCGCCATTCCCTACTCGGCGTGGCTCGGTTAAGAAAGGAGAAAAGACGAATGAAAAAGAATATTTCTTATCTTGATCAGGTACACAAGGACGGTAAGATCTGGAACTATTCCATGGCGGCACTGTTCTTCCTTTTCCCCGTGCTTCTTTGCATCATTTTCAGCGTGCTTCCCGATTGGGGCGGACTTCTCAAAGGCTTGCTCGCCACGTTGCCTATGTATTGGGCGATCGGCGCGATCGAGGTGATCACCTACGTTCCCATGCTGGGCGCGGGCGGCTCTTATTTTTCCTTCGTTACGGGTAATATCTCCAACCTTAAGCTCCCTTGCGCGCTCTCCGCAATGGAAAAGTACGGCGCAAAGGCGGGCACGGAGGAGGGTGACATTATCTCCACGATCTCGATCGCAGTTTCCTCTATCACGACGATAGTGATCATTTTCCTCGGCGTGCTTCTGATGATCCCGCTTTCTCCCGTACTTCAAAACCCCGTGCTTGATCCCGCCTTTGCACAGATGCTTCCCGCACTCTTCGGCGCACTCGGCGTCGTTTTCATCTCCAAAAGCTGGAAGATCGCGATTGCGCCGATCGCCCTGATGCTGATCCTCTTTATTACGATCCCCGCGCTGAACGAGGGCACGGTCGGCATCATGGTTCCCGTTTCCGCTATTTTCACGCTGGTGGTTTCCCGCGTGATGTACAAGAAGGGATTCCTTGACGAGAAAAAGCCCGCCACCGAAGAGGAGTAAGCGTGTATGCAATGGTATTTTTATCTTCTCATCGGCGCGGGTGCGGCGCTTCTCTTTCTCATTCTCACCGTACTGATCCGCACGCTCCGTTTTCGACCGATCGCTTCCAAGGCATACGCAGGCGAAGCCCTCACCTTCGATAAGGACGCCTCCGTGGCGGCTATGCAAGCCTTGATCCGCTTCAAAACCGTCTCGGATCTCGATCCGAAAAAAGAGGACGAAAAGGAATTCGCCGCGCTGATCGCGGCACTCCCCTCTCTCTACCCCGCCGTTTATGAAAAGGCAACGCTCACGACCTTTGACGGGCGCGCGCTCCTCTACCACATCAAGGGCCGCGAAAACGGCGCACCCACCGTTTTGATGGCGCACTACGACGTGGTGAGCGTTCAGGAATCGGACTGGAAGCACCCGCCCTTCTGTGCAGAGATCATTGAAGGAGAGCTGTGGGGCAGAGGCACACTTGACACCAAGGTAACCTTCCACAGTGCGCTTTTTGCAACCAATACTTTACTTTCCGAAGGTTTTGTTCCCAAAAACGACTTGTATCTCGCCTTCTCCGGCGGCGAAGAGATAAACGGTCCCGGCGCAAAGAACATCGTTGCACATTTCGAAAGCCTCGGGATCAAGCCCGCGCTGATACTGGACGAGGGCGGTGCCGTGGTGGAAAACTTCTTCCCCGGAGTGAAGCGCTCCTGTGCAATGGTCGGCATTGCCGAGAAGGGCATGATGAACGTGCGCTACACGGTTTCCTCCGGCGGCGGACACGCATCCGCACCGAAGCCCGGCTCACCCTTGGTCCGTCTCTCCAAGGCCTGCTTAAAGCTTGAAAAGCATCCCTTCCCTCTCCGCCCAAACGATGCCGCAATGCAGATGTTCAATACCGTAGCGAGAGAATCGAACTTCCTCTTCCGCATGATCTTTGCAAACCTCTGGCTTTTTAAGGGCGCGCTGGATCTGATCTGCCGCCTTTCGGGCGGCGAGCTGAACGCGCTCTTGCGTATCACCGTGGTGTTCACGCAGAGCGAGGGCTCGGCAGGTGCGAACGTGCTTCCCCCAAAAGCTTCTTTGGTTTCCAATATGCGCTTAAATCCTCTGGATAATATTGACGATGCGCTTGCGTATCTCAAAAAGACCGTAAATGACGATAAGATTGACATCTCGCTGATGATGGGCGAAAATCCCAGCAATATCTCCCGCACCGACGTGGAGGGCTACGACCGCGTGGCTACCGCCATCGGCGAAACCTGGGAGGGGACGATGATCTCGCCGTATCTGATGGTGCAGTGCTCGGACAGCCGCCATTGGAGCAAGATCTCCGATCGCGTGTACCGCTTCTCCGCTATGAAGCTTTCAAAGGAAGAACGCGCCAGCATTCACGGAAACAACGAGCGCATTCCCATTCAAACGCTGCACAAGGCAGTGGAGTTCTATTTGAGGATCATCAAAAACTCCTGATCTGATCTGCCCTGCCGCCGATCCGCGGCGCGAAGGACTCAATAAAAAATGCCGCTTGGCTTTAGCGTGTTATCCTTAACGGAGAACACGCTAAAACTATAATTGCCCTTGCGGGCAAGTTATGAGTTATGAGATACTTTGTATCGTTATGATTGGCTTCGCCAAGTTTAAGGTTTGATGGGCAATCATATCATAACATTTGCGTAGCAAATTCATAACGGTGAGCGAAAGCGAACCTCATAACTCTAAACTAAAACGAACAGAAAAAGAGCAGACATGCAAGATCGTCTTGCGTGTTTGCTCTTTCTGTTTGTGTAGGGGTTCCCCGAAGCGAAGCATGAGCTTTGGGGGTTCACGTATATGGGTTTGGGGTTAGCCCATAAAGTATTTGACCGGTCAAATGCGATGCTCGCACTTAGCGGTATTTTTCAAATTCTCCGCTAAAAACAGCACCCATTGCCCGCCTCGTTCGGGAGAAATTTTAAAAGACAAGGCGTAAGCGCGAAAGCGACCCGAAGCCGTATTTTCATACGGCGACGGAAGCGAGTCGCGCGACAACGAAGTATTTTGGAATTTATCCCCTTGCGCCCGCCTCGTTCGGGAGAAATTTTAAAAGACAAGGCGTAAGCACGAAAGCGACCCGAAGCCGTATTTTCATACGGCGACGGAAGCGAGTCGCGCGACAACGAAGTATTTTGGAATTTATCCCAACGAGGGGCGAAGAACGGCGTAGCAATGACTCTCCCCCATTATACGCATCAGGCGGAAAGGGGCTTCATAAACGTCTTCTTCGAGGTTGGGGCTGCTTGAAAGAGAGAGGAGCTTTTGGGCGCCTATGTAGATATAGATTTGCTCGCCTGCGGCGGTTTTTGCGACGATCAGATCTCCGATCACGAGGGCTTGCTCGCGAGGAAGGCGGCTACGGTCGGAATTCAGCTTCAGATTTGAAGCATATCCTTGCGGCGTATAGTAGGATTGACCGCCATACAGCGTGGGCGCTACCATGGAGTGATACTCGCTCTCGCGGTTCAACTCATAATAGGTTCTGAAAAGATCGTAGATCCCCTTTTTAAAAAGTGAGGAATGCACATTTCCCGAGGAGAAGGGGGATGCAAGTCCCGCCTCTTTGTAGATCGCATTGACGAGATCGATATCCGCGAGACCACCGGGAGCGGAGGCTTTGTGTTTTTCCACCGCGGCAAGGAGCGCGCTCTGCTGATCTGCCGAGAGCGTTTTTCCGACGACAACGGCGGGACATGCATGAAGCACGCCGCCAACCGTGGATCCGGGGCTATAAATGCGGGCACCTGCCTCGCCCGTTGCCTGTACGGTGTAGGAAAGAGTTTTGGTTTCGCCGGGCGCAACGGTGACGCTTGCCTTCAGCACACCGCTCTCTTCGGTGAAATCGCCCTCGGAAGCCAAGGCAGCCGAGAACGGAAGCACCTCCTCGATCGCAAGCGTTTTCGATGCGTTACCAAGGTTTTGAAGCTTGAAGTGGAAGGTGACTTCGTCTCCCTTATTCACGGTCATTCCTTCGGGATGCGAGGAAAGCTTTTCGGAATAAATATCCGAAAGATTTTGCATACGGTTCACGCTGTTTTCGGGAATTTGCATCGTTTCGCTATCGAAGGCATCGAGAGGTCTTACGATGGAAAGCGAATCGATATGATTTGCATTTTCCGCCTCACGGAAGAGATAGCTTTCCGACGCGGGATCAAAAAGACAGGCACGCACGTTTAAGTAACGGATAGCAGGCTCATAGGTCTCCTGCCCACGATCAAAGCTTGCACCGTCACTGTGGACAAGGATACCTCCGCCAATATACATCATGACGTGGCCGTTTCCGCTCTTGCGGTTGATGATAACGAGATCTCCGACCTCAAGCGTTTCCAAGAATTTTTGCTCCTCTGCAAATTTCTCTTCTTCGAGGACCGGGAGAGAGGGATTTGCGAAGAAATAGGGATATTCCGAGGCGCCGACCTCGCCGCCGTTCGTATAGTACAGTATAAGATTTCTCACCGTGTATCGGTTCTCAAGATCCATGCCGAGCGCGGTACGGTAGCACTCATAGGCAAATGCGGCAGAGTTTAAATACCCCCACTTCTGCGATGTATAATCCTCGGGGTTATACCGGCCGATCTGCCAACGGTATTCACCGCCGTAGCTTCCCGAAAGATCGTTCGCCATTTTCGCATTGTCATATTGCACGCGATATCCTCTTTGTAAATACGCCTTCGCGGTGGCGATCAGCACCTTCTGCGCTTCGGTCAGCGCTGCCGCATTCTCCGGCATAGCGAACTTCAGCGAAGCAAGCGTCATAGAGGGGCGAAGCACAACGTAGCGATCCGCATTTGCAACGTCTGTAAGCACAGCTGCCGTATCCGCCGCCGCGCAACCGTCCATCACCGAGATAAGACCGCTTCCGTCAAAGATATAAGCGTTGGTTTCCCCGCCGCTTTCGGAAAGAAGAATATCACCGATCACAAAATCCGAGGACCTTGGCACGGCACTCACTCCGATCAGCTCGCCTATCACGGCATCGGACAGGGCGGCACCGCCAAACAAGGTCGGAACGACCGAGGCGCGCAGACGCTCGATCTTTGCCTGTGCCACGGGATCGGCCGACGGCACGGCAAGGATACGCCCGATCAGCTGCGCGGGCGTAAGTGCTTCTTCAAAGCCCGGTGCTTCGGAGAATGCCACGAGATACATATCGCAAAGAAGCTTCACAGGGGTAATATCCTCGCTATACGACAGCGCAAGGATCGCATCGCGCATACGCTCCCGATCCTCACCCATCAGCGTTTTTGCCACAAGATTTTTGCATTCGCCCGTTTTCTTCTCGCCGATCGCGGCGGCGGGCGCATTGACGTAGGTACCGCTCGTATAGGCCTCACCGAGGCGCACCGTGTAGGAAAGGGTTTGGCTTTCCTTCGCCTTCAGTGCTACCTTCGCCGAAAGCACGCTGCCCTCCACCGCGAAATCACCGCTTACAAGCACGGTATTTTCGGGAAGCGCATCCTGCACGACGAGATGCGCGCGCTTTCCCGCACGGCTCGTGAGCTTCACGGTATAGGTAATTTCTCCGCCCTCGGAAACCGTGAGCGCGGGAGAGGCATATTTCTCAATATCGATATCCCGTATCAATTTCGGGACGTTCTCCTTCGGCAAAAACATTACCAAGCAAACGAAGACAACGGCCACGACCGCGATAGCGGCGGCGATCGCTATTTTTACCCATGCTTTCATGCAGATGACTCCTTTGATATACGTGCGAATTTTCAGATCGGTTAAAAGGCACGGCCGATACGCCCGCGCACGAAAGGTATCTTTTTATTTTATTATAACAGAGGGAAACGGTATTTTCAAGCCGTTTTCGGCTTATTTTTCAGCTTCGTACTTACAGATCGGCCGAGGTTTTAAAAAAGCAAGCAGAAAAAGAATGGCTATAAGAGCCACAGAGAGAAGCGGCGACGCCTCCGGCCCGAAATTTGCGCCCGAAAGGAAGGGGCGGCGGTTTTCAAAGAAAAGCACGGAGAAGGCGGGCATCGTTCCGCTGATGCGAACGCCGAAAAGGCTCAAGGAAAAATTCCAGCCCGCGTGCAGCAAAGCGGCGGGGAGAAGGCTCTTCGTTCTTTGCGTGAGCGAAGCGAAAAGCAACCCGAAAAGAAAGATATTCAAAAGCCCGATAAGAGAAACCGCGGGATTGAAGACATGCATAAGAGAAAAAACGGCGGCACTGATCAACGCAGACACCGCTCCGCCAAAGCGCGCCGAGAGTGCGGACAAAAGAAAGCCGCGGCAAAGCAGTTCCTCCGTGCTTCCCTGCACGAGATACGCGAAAAAAAGCAAGGGCAGATAGGAAAGGCTTTCGCGCGATGCACCAACGTACTTAAAGGCACCCGTCAGGCAAAGCAGACCGACCAAGAAGACGAAAAGTGCGATACCGAGCGGAAAATACAGAAGTCCTTTTACACGGATGCTACCGCGGGAAAGATAGAAGGCTTCGGCTTTCGCGCGGGAAAAGATCCGCAAAAAAAGAAGCAACGGCAAAAGTGCCGCCGCGGTAAAGAAAAGCGAAACGAGGGGCGCGGTCTTCGGGAAGAAGGGCGAGAGAAAAAGCTGCGACAACGAAGGAAACAATAGCAAAAAAAGATATGCAAAAAGGAACGCGACGGCTTCTTCAAAAAGGCCGCCGCGCCGCATGGTCTCGGCCGCGCACCGCTCTTCGGGAAACAGGCGGCGAAGCATCACGAAAGCGCCTCCCCGATCTTTTCGGAGATCTGATCCAAGGCTTCCCTGCTTGCGGCAAGCTCACCGCGCAGCATGAGAAACACGCTACCGTAAACGAGGGTGAGAAGCGTCGTGCGAAGATCTTTCACGTAAGAATCTTCCTTTTCACGCATTTTCGCGAGTTCCAAAAGCGACTCCGTCAGCTTTGCGGCAAAGCCCAGCACGTCCGCATGATCCGACAAAAACAGAACGCCGCGGAAATTCGGATTGCCGATCCAAAAGCGTATATATGAAACGCAGAGCGCGCGCACGCGCGCATCGAGATCCGGCATCGCCTCCTCGATCGTGTGACACATAAGAAGCCACTGCTCCTTGATATACGATATGATCGCTTCGATAAGGTCCTCGCGGCTCTTAAAATGACGATAGGGCGCGGCACAGGAAACCTCGGCGGAAAGCGCAACGCGGCGAAGCGAAAAATCCACCGTCCCATGCGATTCCAGCTCCTTGAGCCCGGCAAGGATCAGACGCTTTTTCACGCTTTCTTCTATATAATTCTCTTCCACAGCGAATGCGATTCCTTTCTTTGTAAACACTGTTTACTTTTTTCTTTCATTGTAGCACATTTTTTTGCATTTTACAATAAATTTTCAAAAATTTATATTTTTTTCTGCGAAGCTCTTGACTTTTTCTCGGAATTTGGTATAATAAAAGCATCATGTTAACAGTGTTAACACAAGAACGAGAGGTCATCACCATGAACGAGAGAATGCGCGGTCTGGGCGCGAAAAAATCCATTATCCGAGAGCTTTTCGAATACGCGAAAACGGTGCGTGCCGAGAAGGGCGCAGATGCAATTTTTGATTTTACCATCGGCAATCCTTCCGTGAGTGCACCGAAGGCGGTGGCAGAGGCACTGACGCATCTGATCGAAACCACCCCGCCCGTGATCTTGCACGGCTACACCTCCGCACAGGGAGATCCCGCCGTTCGCGAGGCGATCGCCTCTTATATCCGCGACACCTACAAGGCTCCCGCCGAGGCGGACCGCATTTATATGACCGCGGGCGCGGCGGCGGCACTTTGCATCAGCTTTCACGCCATTTTGAACCCCGGCGACGAGGTGATCGTGCCTGCACCGTATTTTCCCGAATACAAGGTTTTCGTTGAGAGTGCCGGCGGAACGCTTCGCCCCATTCCCTCCTTGCAGGGCTCTATGAAGCCGGATATCGATGCCATCCGCGCCGCCATCAACGAAAAAACGAGAATCCTCCTCTTGAACTCTCCGAACAATCCGAGCGGCGCCGTGATCGACGGAGAAAGCCTTGCGGCTCTGTGCGCGCTCCTTGAGGAAAAGAGCGAAACCTTCGGGCACACGATCTATCTCGTGGGCGACGAGCCTTACCGCGAGCTGGTTTACGACGGCATCACCGTTCCCTACCTTACAAATTATTACAAGAACACGATCGTTTGCTACTCCTTCAGTAAATCCCTTTCTCTTGCAGGGGAGAGGATCGGCTACGTGCTGCTCCACCCCGAATGCGAAAACGCCGATGACGTATACGCCGCGATCTGCGGCGCGGGCCGCGCGCTTGGCTACGTTTGCGCGCCGTCCATGCTTCAGTTTTTGATTCCCTACTGCCTCGGCAGAACGAGCGACGTTTCCATCTATGCAAAAAACAGAGGTCTGCTCTACGAGGGACTTTCCTCCTTCGGCTTCGAATGCGTGAAGCCCGAGGGTGCTTTCTACCTTTTCTTAAAATCTCCCGAGCCGGATGCCTACGCCTTTCTTGAAAAAGCAAAGGCGCACGGACTGCTCTTTGTTCCCGGTGACGATTTCGGATATCCCGGATACGTTCGCGTTGCATACTGCGTGCAAAGTGAAACGATCGAAAAGGCGCTTCCGCGCTTTAGCGCACTCGCAAAAGACTACAATTTGTAAATAAAACTTTTCTTTTTAGAGGTTTTTACCATGAATTTATTAGAAGAAGCCAGAATTGAAATCAACGCCGTTGACAAGGAGCTTGCACTTCTTTTCGAGAAGAGAATGCGCGCAAGCGAAAAGGTCGCGACCTATAAAAAGGAGCACGGACTTCCTATTTTGGATGCCGCGCGCGAGGCTGCGGTGATCGAGAGAGGCGCTTCGCTGATCGAGGACGAGGCTCTGCGCGCTTATTACGTGCAGTTCCTCAAAAACATCATGCAGATCTCGCGCGCCTATCAAAGCCGCTTGCTCGACGGCATGCGTATCGCTTACTGCGGCACGGAGGGGGCTTTTGCACACATTGCTTGCCGCAAGCTCTTCCCCGATGCGGCGCACGTTGCCTTTTCGGATTTCGAGCGCACGTACGCCGCGGTGGAAAACGGCGAATGCGACGTATGCATTCTGCCCGTGGAGAACAGCTCCAACGGCGAGGTCGGCCAAGTGACAGATCTTCTTTTCGGGGGCTCTCTTTACGTGAACGGTATGTTCGAGCTTGCGGTCTCGCAGGATCTTTTGGCGCTTCCCGGCACGGCAGCGGCGGATATCAAGACCGTGATCAGCCATCCCCAGGCACTCGGCCAATGCGCCGACTACATAGCCGCACACGGATATGAAGCGAAGGAATTTTCCAACACGGCACTCGCCGCAAAATGGGTAGCGGAGAATGGCGACCGCTCGTTTGCCGCCATTGCCAGCGCAGAGGCCGCCGAGCTTTTCGGACTTTGCGTGCTTGAAAGAAACGTCAACAGCGCAAAGAACAACACGACGAAATTCGTGATCCTCTCCCGCGTTTGCCATGCACATAAAAGCTCGGAGATGGGACTGCATTCCATTCTCACCTTCACCGTACGAAACGAAGCGGGCGCACTTGCAAAGGCGATCGAGGTGATCGGCCGCCACGGCTTCAACATGAGAACGCTCCGCAGCCGCCCCATGAGAAAGCTTCTGTGGCAGTATTACTTCTACGTGGAGGCCGAGGGGAATATCGATTCGCCCGAGGGCGAGATCATGCTCACCGAGCTGAACGCTTACTGCGACCGCCTGAAGGTGCTCGGCACTTACATCAAAAGCGAAACTGAACGTTAAGGAAGATCTTTTATGGAATTTTCGGTAAAACACACACTCGGTGCTTACACCGTGCATTGCGAAAGAGGCGGACTCGACCGCATCGGCACGCTTTTTGCTCTGGATCGCAGAGTTCTGATCGTCACCGACACGGGCGTTCCCGCGGAATATGCAAAAAAAGTCATGGCCGCTTGCAAAGAGCCTCACGTCATCACCGTCCCGATGGGTGAGGAAAGCAAGAGCATCGAAACGATGAAAATGCTTTGCGAAAAAATGCTCTCCCTCGGATTCACGAGAAAGGACGCTGTGGTTGCGGTGGGTGGCGGCGTTGTCGGCGATCTTTCTTGCTTTGCGGCCTCTGCTTATATGCGCGGCATTGATTTTTACAACGTACCCACGACCGTGCTCTCCGCCGTGGATTCCTCGGTCGGCGGCAAATGCGGCGTGAATCTTTCGGGGGTCAAAAACGTCGTCGGCGCATTCTATCAGCCGAAGGGCGTGCTTTTCGATGCCGAGGTTTTGAAAACTCTGCCGCAAAGACAGATCGCGGCGGGGCTTGCCGAGGCGATCAAAATGGCGGCAACCTTCGATGCTTCGCTTTTCGCTACACTGGAAAAGGAAGAGATCACGGGCGCGCTTTGCGAGGCTTTGATCTTCCGCGCCGTACAGCTCAAGGCAAAGGTCGTGGAAGCGGATGAGCGCGAGGGAGGACTTCGCAAGTCCCTAAATTTCGGGCATACCTTCGGCCATGCGATCGAGGCGGCGGGCAACATGGAGCTTTGCCTGCACGGCGAATGCGTGGCACTCGGCATGCTTCCCTTCTGCAGTGATGCGGTTTACGAAAGGCTTTATGCGGTGCTGAAAAAATTCGGACTGCCGACCACCTTACCCGTGGATGCATCGCTTGCCCTTCCTTACCTTGTTCACGATAAGAAATGGGGCAAGGGCGGCGTGGATATCATTTTCTGCGAGCAGATCGGGGAATTTGATATCAGGACCGTTTCAAAGGAAGAGCTGCTTTCTTTGTTGGAAAACACGAAAAACAGATATAAATAACGATTTTTGCAAATAAAACTTTTCATTTCAAGGACTTATTATGAGAAACACATTCGGAAATGCTTTGACCATAACGCTTTTCGGCGAGAGCCACGGAAGCGCGATCGGGGCGATTCTTGACGGGCTCGCCCCCGGCATAGAGATCGACGATGCCTTTATAAAAAACCGACTTTTCCAAAGAAAGCCGAAGACGGGCACGGGCACGGCAAGACGCGAGAGCGACGATTACCGCTTTCAAAGCGGCGTATATAACGGCAAGACGACGGGCACGCCGCTTTGCATCACCATAGAAAACGCACAGCAGCACAGCTCGGATTACGAGACTCTGCGCTACACCCCTCGCCCCGGCCATGCGGATTTTGCCGCCGAAAGCAAATATCACGGCTTTCAGGACGTGCGCGGCGGCGGGCATTTTTCCGGACGGCTGACCGCCGCGATCGTTGCCGCGGGCGCGCTCGTGGAGGCGGCACTCCGCCAACACGGAATTTATATTTACACACATATTGCGCGCATGGGCGTCATTTTGGACGACGCGCTCTGCGAGCAAAACCGCCACGTGCTTGACACCGCGGAATTTCCCACGATTTCCCGCACGGCAGAGACCGCTATGAAAGAATACATCGCGGCGGCGGGCAAGGAGGGCGACAGCGTTGGCGGAGTTCTCGAAAGCGAGATCGTCGGTCTTCCGGCGGGTATCGGCGAGCCTTGGTTTGACAGCCTTGAGGGCGTGCTTTCGCACGTGCTTTTCTCGATCGGCGGCGTCAAGGGCGTGGAATTCGGCGAAGGCTTTGCCATTGCGGATATGCGCGGAAGCGAGGCAAACGATCCTTATTACTATAAGGACGGCCGCGTTTTGACCGCGAGCAACCATAACGGCGGTATTGGCGGCGGCATTACGAACGGTATGCCCGTGCGCTTTCGCTGTGCCGTGAAACCCACGCCCTCGATCTACAAGAAGCAAAAAACCGTAGATCTTTCGATCGGCGCGGACACCGAGCTGACAATTTCGGGGCGGCACGACCCCGCCATCGTGCACAGAGCCGCTCCCGTCGTGAACGCTTGCGCGGCCATCGCCGTAGCAGATCTTCTGACGGTGCGCTACGGAACGGATTTTTTAAAGACCGGCTTGAGGTAAAAAGAAAATGCTTTACGGATGTATTGGAGAGAAGCTCGGACACAGCTTCTCAAAAGAAGTACACAACAGGATCGGCGCATATCCTTACGAGCTGAAGGAGATCGCCGCAGACGCGCTGGATGACTTTATGCGTGCAAAGGACTTTCGCGGCATCAACGTGACCATTCCCTACAAGGAAAAGGTCATGCCGCATCTTGACGTGATCGACGAGAGCGCGCTTTCGATCGGTGCCGTCAACACCGTCGTCAACCGTGACGGCAAGCTTTACGGCTACAACACCGATTTTTACGGCATGGAAAGCCTGATCTCCCATGCGGGGATCGCTTTGGAGGGCAAAAAGATCGCCATTCTCGGTACAGGCGGAACTGCAAAAACCGCAAGGGCCGTGGCAAAGCACCTCGGCGCGAAAGAAATATGGTCCGTGAGCCGAAGAAAGGAAAACGGAAGGATCCTCTACGATGCGCTCTACCGCGAGCACAGCGACATCGACGTCATCATCAACACAACGCCCGTCGGTATGTATCCGAATGCGGACGTATCTCCCTTGGATCTTTCGCTCTTCAAAAGCCTTTCGGGCGTGATCGACGCCGTTTATAATCCCCTGAATACCCATCTCGTGTGCCAAGCGAAAAAACGCGGCATTGCCGCCGAGGGCGGACTCTTTATGCTGGTGGCACAGGCCGTGCGCGCCTCGGAAATTTTCATGGAAACCAAATACGAGGACGCGCTTCTTGAAAGAATTTACAAAAGCGTTCTTTGCGAAAAAAAGAACGTCGTCTTAATCGGTATGCCCGCCTCCGGCAAGACGACCGTTGGGCGCATCCTTGCACAAAAAATGAAGCGAAGCCTTACGGACACGGACGAGCTGATCACGCTCACGAGCGGAGAAAGCATTCCCGATATTTTCAGAAAATACGGTGAAAAGGAATTTCGCCGCCGCGAATCTCAACAGATAAAGAACGTATCTTCTCTGTCGGGTGCGGTGATCGCAACCGGCGGTGGCGCCGTGCTAAATCGCACAAATGTAAACAATCTTTCGCAAAACGGTCATATTTTCTTTTTGGACCGTTCCCTTTCGTTGCTGATACCGACAGAGGACCGACCGCTCGGAAACACAAAGGAAGCGATCAAAAAGCGCTACGAGGAGCGCTACCGACTCTACCTTGACGCCTGCCATACGCGCATCGAGGCGGACGGCGATGCTGAAGATATCGCGGAGAAAATCATAGAGGAGTTTTTTAAATGAAGCTTTTAATTTTAAACGGACCGAATCTCAATATGCTCGGTATCCGCGAGCCGCAGCACTACGGCAAGGAAAACTATAAAACGCTTTGCGAAAGGATCGAAGCGCACGCGCAGACGCTCGGCATCTCGGCAGAGGTCTATCAATCCAATCACGAGGGCGCGCTCGTGGATAAGATCCAAGAAGCGTTTTTCGAAAAGGTGGACGGCATCGTTTTCAACCCCGGTGCGTACACGCACACGAGCATTGCTCTGCTCGATGCTCTGAAGGCAGTTTCGATCCCTACGGTCGAGGTGCATATTTCGGACGTAGACCAAAGAGAGGATTTCAGGAAGGTCAGCTACATCCGCGCCGCTTGCTTACAAACGATCAGCGGCCACGGAACGGACGGCTACCTGGAAGCCATGACGCTTTTATATCAACACTTGAAAGGAGCAAACGCGAAATGACGGTTACCATCCGACCCTCGCGCGCAAAGGGCGAGGTCTTTGCGCCCCCCTCGAAAAGCATGGCGCATCGCCTCTTGATCTGCGCGGCGCTTTCGAGCGGAACGAGCCGCATTCGCGGCATCAGCGACTCCGACGATGTGCGCGCCACGCTCCGATGCCTCAAGGGGCTTTCGATCCCTTACGAGATCTCGGGCGACCAAGTGACCGTTTGGGGCAAGTCGCTTTTCGATCTTACACCGAAAAATCCGCTTTTTGCGGGTGAAAGCGGAAGCACGCTCCGCTTTATGATCCCGATCGCCCTGCTTTGCGAAAAAGAGGTTTGCTTTACGGCGAAGGAATCCTTGCTTGCAAGACCGATGAGCGTTTACGAGACGCTTGCCGAGGAAAAGGGCTTCCTTTTTGAAAGAAGAGAGAACGCCATTGCGGTCAAAGGCCCTTTGAAGCCCGGAAATTTCCGCATTTCCGGCAATATTTCCAGCCAATTTATCAGCGGACTTCTTTTCGCGCTCCCTCTCCTTTCTGCAGACAGCCGCATCACGATCACCACCGCGGTAGAGAGCCGCTCTTATATCAGTCTTACGATCAAGGCACTTGCCGAGTTCGGCGTTTCGGTGCGCTGGGAGGACGAGCATACGCTGCTGATCCCCGGCAATCAATGTTATCAGAGTCGCGAGATCAGCGTGGAGGGCGATTACTCCAACGCCGCCTTTCTCGAGGCTTTGAATCTTTTTTCGGGCGAGGTGACCGTGAAGGGACTGGCGGAGAAAAGCCTGCAGGGCGACAAGATCTACCGACAATACTTTCCTATGCTGGAAGTCGGCGTTCCCACCCTGCATATCGGTGACTGCCCCGATCTCGGCCCGATCCTTTTCGCGATCGCGGCGGCGAAGAACGGCGGCGTTTTCAGCGGAACGCGCAGGCTTCGCATCAAGGAATCCGACCGCGCGGCCGCCATGGCAAGCGAGCTTCGCAAATTCGGCGCGACCGTCACACTTTACGACGATAGCGTTGTGGTTTTCCCGGGCAGCTTCCACGCGCCCACGGAGCCGCTTCTCGGACATAATGACCATCGCATCGTGATGGCACTTTCGGTTCTGCTTTCCTTCGTTGGCGGCACGATCCGGGGCGCGGAGGCGATTCGCAAAAGCTACCCCACATTTTTCCACGATATTACGAAGCTCGGCATTTGCGTGACCGAGCAAGAGGATTCACAATGAAGCTGACAAAACAAACGAAAATACTTATCATCGGTCTCGGCGTTATGGGCGGAAGCTATGCGCGCGCACTCACAAAGCAAGGCTTTTCGGTGCGATGCATCACGAAGCAACAAGAGGATATTGATTACGCGCTCGCAGAGGGCATGATCGCCGAGGGAACGACCGAGACGCGCGCCGAATGGATCGGCAGCGCCGATCTGATCGTTTTTGCGCTATATCCGCTTACCTTCATTGCATGGATGAAGGAAAATGCACATCTTATAAAGAAGGGGACGGTCATCACCGACGTTTCGGGCGTGAAAAGCGGCGTGATCTCCGAGATACAAAAGCTTCTTCCCGAGGGGGTCGAATTCATCTCGGCGCACCCGATGGCGGGTCGCGAGCGCAGCGGCGTTGCCTTCAGCGACGATTCCGTGTTTAAGGGCGCAAACTACATCGTCGTTCCCACCGAGCAAAACACGGAGGAGGCGATCCTTCTTTGCGAGGATCTTGGAAGGGCGCTCGGCTTCTTCAGGATCTCAAGACTGAGCGCAGAGACACACGATGCTATGATCGCATTCCTTTCACAGCTGACACACTGCATCGCAGTGTCACTGATGAACTGCAACGACGCCCCCGATATGGAAAAATACACCGGCGACTCCTTTAGAGATCTGACCCGGATCGCAAAGATCAACGAGAATATGTGGAGCGAGCTTTTCCTTCTGAACAAGAATGCGCTTCTGCACGAAATGGATGCGTTCCAAAAAGAATTTTCCGCATTCCGCGCACTGCTCGAGGCAGAGGACCGTGAGGGAATGAAAGAAAAAATGCGACACTCTACAAGCACGCGCATGAAGTTTGATAAGCCGAAAGGAAGCACTGCACCATGAATATGACGTTTTACAGAAAACTCCCCGTCCCCAAGGAGATCAAGGAGCAATTCCCCGCCTCCAAGGAGATCACCGAGATCCGCGAAACCCGACTGCAGGAAATGAAGGATATCTTTTCCGGCAGATCCGACCGCCTTCTGCTCGTGATCGGCCCATGCTCGGCAGACCGCGAGGATGCGGTGATGGATTATATCTACCGCCTGAAGCGCGTGCAGGAAAAGGTCAGCGACAAGGTCATGCTGATCCCGCGCATTTACACGAATAAGCCCCGCACCACCGGTGACGGATACAAGGGACTCTTCTCACAACCCGATCCCAACGCCGCGCCCGACCTTCTCGCCGGCGTGATCGCCATGCGCTCCTTGCACATGCGCGCGATCAAGGAGACCGGTTTCGTTTGTGCGGACGAGATGCTGTATCCCGAAAATCACAGATACCTTTCGGATCTGATCGGCTACGTTGCCGTCGGCGCACGCTCGGTCGAAAACCAGCAGCACAGACTGACCGCAAGCGGACTTAACGTGCCTGCCGGCATGAAGAACCCCACCAGCGGCGATTTTTCCGTGATGATGAATTCCATTCGGGCGGCACAGCACTCCCACGTATTCTGCTACCGCGGATGGGAAGTAAAAACCGAAGGAAATCCCTATGCACACGCGATCCTGCGCGGCTACGTTGACCGCCTCGGCCGCTCGCATTCTAACTATCACTATGAGGATCTTGCAAATCTTTGCCAGATCTATGCGGAAAGCGGCCTTCAAAATCCCGCCGCTATCATCGATACCAACCACGCAAATTCGGGCAAGAGATATCTCGAGCAGATACGCATCGCCAAGGAGGTGCTTCACAGCCGCCGTTACGCCGGGGACGTGAAGGCACTCGTTAAGGGTCTCATGATCGAAAGCTATCTTGAGGACGGCGCGCAAAGCGACACCTCGGTTTACGGAAAATCCATCACCGATCCCTGTCTTGGTTGGGAAAAGACCGAGGATCTGATCCTGCATATCGCAGATAGTCTTTGATCATGATAAAAAACAAGACACAAAGACTGACACTATCGGGACTGCTTCTTGCCCTGGGGATCATTCTTCCCTACGCCACGGCGCACGGCCTCGGCGTTGCGGGTACGCTCCTACTGCCCATGCACGTTCCCGTGCTTTTATGCGGCTTTCTTTGCGGCCCTGCCTACGGTGCGATCCTCGGCATGACACTCCCGATCCTAAACTGCCTTCTCACCGGTATGCCCGCGCCCTTTCCCATGCTTCCCATCATGTTTTTTGAGCTTTCCGTTTACGGACTTTCGAGCGGACTGCTCTTTTCAAAAACAAGACTCGGCAAGCAAAAATACGGCATTTATCTTGCACTCCCCATTGCCATGATCTTGGGGCGCATTGCCTATGCAATGGTGTTTTATATTCTTTTCCTCATCGTCGGAAGGCTGGGGGCCTTGGCCGTCGGCGCGGCGATCGCTACGGGCCTGCCCGGCATTCTTTGCCAATTCCTTTTGATCCCTCCCATCATTTTTATTGTAAGAGAACGCATAAAGCGTTAATCGGTTAAAAAGAAAAACGCACATTTTGCAATCTTTTGTTTGCAAAATGTGCGTTTTAAATATTTTTCTTGAAAAATGATCAGATTTCTTCTACCTGGCTTTGGAAGGTGGAAAGCTCTCGCGCGATCTGCTTCGGAAGGTCCGAGGGAGTTACGCCGAAGCTCGAAAATTCCTTGGCGAGGGTATCGGCGGCGCGGCCGTGGAAATACGGCGCAAGTGCCGCGGCAACGATCGGTGCGACACCGGATGCCGCAAGCGAAGCAAGGAAGCCCGCAAGCACGTCACCGCTTCCGGCCTTGGCAAGCGCGGAGGATCCCGTATGATTGATGTAAAGCTCCTTCCCGTCCGTGACGAGGGTGCCCGCGCCCTTGAGAACGAGGATGCATCCGACGTCCTTTGCAAAGCGGCGCGCGCTCTCGATGCGATGCTTTTGCACGGTGGAGATGCTATATCCCGAGAGTCTTGAAAACTCCATGGGATGCGGCGTTAAGATCACGGGGCGCTTTGCCTTGCGGATCGCCGCCAGGCCCTCTTCTCTATGCAGAGCGATGGAATTGATCGCATCGGCATCTAAAACGAGAGGACCGCCCTCGACCGCAAGCAACGAAAGTATCAGACGGCCAAGTCCCTCGCTTTGCCCACAGCCGCAACCGATCAGCGTAACGCTGTGCTTCTTTGATGCCTCGGTGAGCGCGGCGATCTCCGCCTCGCTCATATCCTGCAAAGCGGCGGTCTTTTCATAGATGACCTCGGGAAAACGAGAAACGAGCTCGGCGCAAAGTGCGGGAATTCCGTAATAACGGATCAGGCCCACGCCGCCGCGAAGCGCACTCTCGATCGAAAGCGCCGCCGCACCGCGATAGGTGTCACTCCCCGTTACCACCATTAGGCTACCGAACGTGCCCTTATGCGAATCGCTTTCGCGGGAAGGTAGATTTTTGCTTACCCAATTTTTCTCGATCAGGCGGTTCGGAAAATCGAGAGCCGCCTCCAGCTCCGCAGTGGGAAGCGAAAGATCATCCAAAATAATATCACCGACAAACGAACGCGCGGGATAGGAAAGAATGCCAACCTTGATAAAGGAAAGCTCCACCGTGGCACCAACGTAAATGGCATCCTCGGTCACACTTCCGTCATCCGGATTGACGCCCAGCGGAACGTCCACCGCGATCTTCTGCACACCGACGGCGGCCTTTACTTCCTTTGCCAAGCGGCGCAGATTGTCGGGGATTTCTCCGCGCAAGCCCGTACCGAAGATGGCATCCACGATGCAATCCGCCTTGGAAAGCTCCATGCGGGATTCCTCTTCCTCCGTGAGCGGCAAAAGGCGGCCTCCCGCCTCAAGATAACGCTCCACGAACGAGCGGCCCACCTCGGTCTTCTGCCCTGCCTGCAAAACGTCGTACACGATCACTTCATAGTCGGAAAGAAGCTCGAGCGCGGTCGCATATCCGTCCGCACCGTTGTTGCCGCGGCCGGCAAGGATTATGATGCGGCCGCCCTTTTCAATACGCTCTCTGACCACCTTCGCAACGGCACGACCCGCGCGCGAAATCAGCTCGTGCATGGGGATCGAAAGCTTATTTTTTGCGTATGCATCGATCTCGGAGATCTGCGGAGAGGTTACAAGTTTCATTTGATCCGCCTTTCTTGGTTGATTTTTTTAAAATTCGAAAAACACTTTTGTGTTTTTTGTACAAAATCACAAATTTCCACTTTACAAATCATTTTTTCCGTGGTATAATAATACAAAAGATATGACAAACAGAAGGAGAGTGATTCTATGTCAAAAAAACTCATTATCACCATTGCTCGTCAGTACGGAAGCGGCGGCCGCGAAATCGGAGAAAAGATCGCAGCGGCACTCGGAATTCCGCTTTATGATAAAGAGCTTATCAAGGATGCGGCGGCACAGGGCGACCTGAACATGGACATAATCAAAAAGAGCGAAGAAACCGCGGCAAACAGCTTGCTTTACACCTTGGCTATGGGCTCGAACGTATTTGGCGCATCCGCGGCTTTCGGCTACAAGATGCCTCTCAACGACAAGCTTTTCATTCTTCAGTCCGATATTATTAAGTCCTATGCAAAAGAGGGCAGCTGCGTGATCATCGGCCGCTGCGGCGACTACGTGCTTCGCGACGAAAGCAACCTTCTGCGCGTTTTCGTGTTCGGCGATCTCGATCACCGCAAGGAAAGAGTGCTTGCGCGCCACCCGGAGGTGAAACCAACGCAGGTCGTGGATATCATCAACAAGACCGACAAGCGCAGATCCTCTTATTATAATTTCTACACCGGACAAAAGTGGGGCAAGTTTGACAACTACGATCTCACCGTGAACTCCTCTACGCTGGGAATCGACGGCGTTGTGAACACCGTTGTGGATCTTGCGAAAAAAATGATGGAATAAGATTTCTAAAAACAGAGCCGAGGTTGCAAAAAGAGCAGCCTCGGCCTTTTTTGGCGCGGCTTTGCTCGCGCAGTTAAGTTTAAAATTGCCGTCCTCGACGAGGAGAAACTGAATAAAGAATTCGGAATCTATACCGTCCCTTCGGCGAGCCGTGCGACTCGACCGAAAACGCGGTATTCGGAATTACCACCGAATTTTCGGTGAGGTTAGAAGTTTTCGGGATAAACTCCTTCAGCCTTCAAGCGGCGGAAGGCCTCCACTACCGTGGCTTTATCCTCCTTGTAGGTTACGCCGTACCATTTATCGGTGTTGGAGAGGACACGGACGTCTGCCTTTCCTTCTTCGATCAGGTTCGATACTACGGTGGGAAGGAAGAATTCGCACTTTTCGGGATTCTTCGGGAGATTCTCGGTGAGGAATGCGGCAAAGCGCTTGGAGCACTCCTCGATATACGAGGGCGTGAAGCCCCAGAGGTTCATGGAAACGATCGACTCGGGATCAAGAACGGTATCCACACCGTCCTCGGTGTAATAGATCTCACCATCGCGAATACCGATCTTGGTGCGCTCTACGACCTCGGTGAGAAGACCATTCTCATCCTTGGAGCAGATACCGCGCGAAACCGTTCCCTGCTCGGTAACGGTATTCTTGATCTTATAGCCTACCATTGCGTAGTGATATTTCTCATCATCCTCTGCATTCTTAAGGAAGTCATAGATTTTCGTGAATGCATTGGCACCGTAATAATCGTCCGCATTGATAACGGCAAAGGGAGCCTCCACCGTGCCAAGGCAGGTGAGAATGGCGTGCGCCGTTCCCCACGGCTTCTTTCTTCCTTCGGGCACAGAGAAGCCCTCGGGCAGAGCGTCCAGCTCCTGATATACGTATTTCACTTCGATATCCTTGCCTTCCAGGTGCTTATCCATGACCTCGCGGAAATCCTTTTCGATCTCCTTTTTGATGATAAAGGTCACAGCCTTGAAGCCTGCGCGGATCGCATCGTAGATCGAATAGTCGATAATGATATGACCTGCCTCGTCCACTGCATCGATCTGCTTCAAGCCACCGTAGCGCGAGCCCATGCCGGCGGCCATAATGACAAGTTCGGGATTTTTCATTTTATTTTTCCTCCAGAAATTATTTCTTCGTTTATTCTATCACAGTTTACCGACAATTGCAAGAGAAACGGAGCAAAAAACACTATTTTAATTGTTTTTACTTAATTTCAAAAAAAAAGTTGTAAACATTTTCCTTTTTACTTGAAAAAGAGGGGCAGATGGTGTATAATAGAAAGGAAAAATTTGAAAGGACGTACTGTTATGCTGAATTTTAATCTTTTGCTCGAGTCTTCCGCAGCCGGAAACGGCGGTGGAATGTGGGGCACGATCCTTATGATCGGTCTTCTTTTTGTGTTCCTTTATTTCTTCATGATCCGCCCCCAGAAGAAACAGGAGCGCAAGGATGCCGAAATGAGAGATTCTCTCGCCGTTGGCGATGAGGTTACCACCATTGGCGGTATCATCGGTAAGGTTATTTCCATTAAGGGCGAGACCTTCGTTCTGGAGACCACCAGAGAAAAGACCCAGATCCGTTTCCTGAAGGGCGCGATCCGCACCATCGACGTGAAGGTTGCCGAGGTTGCCGCAGCCGTTGCCGAGGCGAAGGAAAACGAGGCTTCTGCCGAGGCGGATGCGGAGGACGGATCCGCAACAAAATAATTTTGTCATACCGACATAAATCCGCGCATACCCTTTAACACAAGGGCTTGCGCGGATTCTTTTTTTCGCCGCCCGCAATACAAAGCCGCACGGCAGGACGGTCATGCTATGAAACCAAAGAAAAAAACAAAGCAAAGTACTCCCATGGGAAGCCTTTTGATCGGTTTTTCCATTTGCCTTTTCTCGCTTCTTGCGATTTTATTTCTCTCATCTATGCTGATCCTATTCACAAAGGATCCGCTCGGCAACAGCGATCGCTTCTCTCCCCTCGCCTTTGCCGCTGCGGGCGGACTTGCGGGGCTGATCGGGAGAAAATGCACCGCGGGGAAATCCTTTCTTCTTTGCCCGCCGCTTCTGCTTCTTATCGCTCTGCTTTTGGGACTTTTCCTTACGGGCGGGCACATTGCTCCCTCTGCCTTGCTTTCCGAGGGGATCTATCTCGGCGCGGCGTATCTTTCCTTTTATCTTTGCGGCACGCGCAGAAAAAAGATAAAGCGGCATCACTAAAGGCTATGGCTTTATACGCAAAGCAATCGTTTTTCTCCGAAAACGATTGCTTTTTTTCTTTTTTTATTGTATAATAGTGTTATCAAGATCTTAAAGGAAGGAATCGCCATGGCAAAAATCACGGTGCTCGGCTCGGGAAGCTGGGGAACGGCACTCTCGCACACCTTGCGTGCCGGCGGACATGAGGTCTATCTTTGGTCTCGCAAGGAAGAGACCACCCGCATGCTCAATGAAAAACGCGAAAATGAAAGATATCTTCCCGGCATCTCCCTTGACGGCATTTGCTTTACGAGCGATATTGCGGCGGTGCGCGGGGCGGACGTTTGCGTTCTCGCCGTTCCCTCCTCTGCTATACGCGAAACCGCGCAGAAAATCGCGCCGTATATAAAAAACAGCGGTGCTGTGGTTTCTGCGGCAAAGGGCTTTGATCCCGAGAGCGGAAAACGGCTCTCCGAGGTCATAGAGGAATGCATTCCCGCGGCATCCGTTTCGGTGCTCAGCGGTCCTTCGCACGCAGAAGAGGTGGCACTCGGACTGCCGACGACCAACGTGATCGCAAACCGACGGATCGAGGATGCACAGCGCGTGCAGGCGATCTTCACTTCCCCGAGCTTTCGCATCTACGCTTCCGATGACGTGATCGGCGTGGAGCTTGGCGGTGCTCTAAAAAACGTGATCGCGCTTTGCGCCGGCATCAGCGACGGACACGGCTACGGTGATAACACGAAGGCGGCGCTGATGACGCGCGGACTTTCGGAAATGATCCGCCTCGGCGTTGCAATGGGCGCAAGACACGAGACCTTTATGGGACTTTCGGGCATGGGCGACCTCATCGTTACCTGCACGAGCATGCATTCCAGAAACCGTCGCGCGGGTATCCTGATCGGACAGGGGCACTCCGCAAAGGATGCCGAGGCTTCGCTCGGCATGGTGGTGGAAGGTATACGCGCGGCACGCGCGGCGTTTCTTTTGAAGGAGAAGCACGGCGTTGAAATGCCGATCGTGGACGCGGCGTACCGCTTGCTTTTTGAGGGCGCGAAAACCGCGGATTGCGTGCGCGCACTGATGGGGCGGCCGCTGAAAAGCGAAACCGAAAAATACATCGCAAAATGATTTTGCTTTACAGGAAAACGATACACAAAACAAAAAATATGCAAAACACAAAACGCCGATTCTTGAAAACGGCGTTTTTTTATTTTGGGTGTTGACTTTTTTTCTTATTTTTGGTATAATATATTTCGTGAATTTTCAGAGCACAGGTGCTCTCTTTTTCGTAGCATTTGATTTTGGAACACCCCCTCTCTTTCGTCGCAATAGCTGAAAATGCTGAAAATTCTTGCAAGTACTGACCTTTTTCGGCACTCTGCTCTCTCGCATTTTTCAAAAAACGGTCTGACCGGATCTGACCACTTACGGAAATTGACCTAAAAATTCAACATTTTACACACTTCGGGGTGTGGCGCAGTTGGTAGCGCGCGTGCTTTGGGAGCACGATGCCGCAGGTTCAAGTCCTGTCACTCCGACCATATCGAGTGTTCATAACAGATTCAAGTTATGGACACTCGATATTTTTTTGCTTATGCTTACTTTTCGGTTAAATATTGAGTTGTTTTGAGCAGGTTCGCCTGCTCTTTTTCTTTTTGTGGTTAAACTGTATTAGATAAGTATTCGATAGCTACACCCTTGCGTGAGTCGAGGATATAAGGAGGTCTGTGAATGATGCCGGGGATGTCAAGCGTGCCGACGAAGCGGTAGTGGATGATAACGCGCTGCGTTCTATCCTTGCCCGTTCCCTCAACGGGAAACACCTCGATCTTTTCAATCAGCTCTCGCAGAATAAAGGGTGTTAAGGTTCGCATTTCCATAAACTTGCGGATAGCTCTGAGAAAGTCGTCCTTTGCCGTCTGCATTCTGTCAATACTGTCGAGTTTTTCTTTGAGTTCAAGTGTCTGCCGCTTCAATTCCTCTTGCTCGTTCTCGTACTTCTGAGATAGCCGCATAAACCACTCGTCCGTCACCTTACCCTCCACGTTGTCCTCGTAGAGCTTTTCAAAGAGTCCGAGTAGCTTTTGGCTTCGTGCTCTCGCCGTCGCTAAAGCACCTTCCGCCGCTGTTCTCTCCCGATGCATATCCTTGTTGGTCTTTTTCTCCAAAAGCTCTGCAAAAGCTTCCTCCGAGCTTTCAAGAAAGTCCGCAAGCATCCGCAGCTCCATCAGTACGATCTGCTCCAAGGCATCCTCGCGGATATAGTGGGTATTCTCGCAAGTTCCTCGCATTCCCTTGTAGTTTGAGCAACTGAAAAAGCGGATGCTCGGATTCTTTTGGTTGAAGTTGAACCATAGCTTA